>JASFUW010000087.1:0-14035 GCA_050050135.1 Phycisphaerae bacterium | reverse complement strand
ATTCTGGTTAGCGGGCTGCGTGACGCGGGCTGGCCTGTCGCGCCGCCGAAGGCGACGTTTTACGTCTGGGCCAAGTGCCCGGTCGGTCAAGATTCGATGACCGTTTCCAGGCGCGTACTGGACGAGGCCGACTGTGTGGTCATCCCCGGTGCGGGGTTCGGGCCTTGCGGCGAGGGATTCGTGCGCTTTGCCCTGACCGTCTCGGAAGAACGTACCCGAGAAGCCGTCGACCGAATTGCGATGATTGGATGGTAGTGTCGAGAACAAGACAGTCAGCATGATGCACGAGGACGATCGGGAGGGCGCTCCATGCTTCGCGAAGCGAAGATCGCAGAGTCCGGCTCGTCGGGAGTGGAGGACGGAGTTGCGAAACTGACGCCAACCAGTCACACAGCGTACCTCGGGCTCGGCTCCAACCTCGGCGACCGGTTGACGACGATGCGCGCAGCCGTCACGGCCCTCGGTTCCCACCCGAAGATCGAGCTCGACGCAACGCGCGACGTGGCCTCACTCTACGAATCCGAACCGGTCGGCGGTCCGCCCGATCAAGGTCACTATTTGAACTCCGCCGTCCGTGTGAAGACCTCCCTCACACCGCACGAACTGCTCGACGTCGTTCAGTCGGTCGAGTCGAGCCTCGGCCGCACACGCGGCGAGCGCTGGGCCGCCCGGACCATCGACATCGACATCCTGCTCTACGACAACCTCACCATCAATGACGACCGTCTGACAGTACCACACCCCCGCCTTCACGAGCGCGACTTCGTCTGCGACCCCTTGGGCGAATTGTCGGGCGAAATCGTCCCCTCGGCGCACGACCGCGCGCGCGATTGGCTCTGAGGACCGGACCATCAACTATGACTCAGGCTCTCCGAGCAACAGGGACCTAAACCGGGGGCAGGGCATTTGCCTACGCGCCGACACAGATGGCGCGAGAATCGGTGGCCCAGCACGGAGATCCGTACTTTGCTGAACCGCCTACGGCCGTTATCGGAACCGCCCTCGCGCATCGGAGAGAAGGATCACGGATGCGTTCTTTCTGACTTGGTGGAGTACCTTTGAGTAAACATGCTAGTACACAAACTGAACCATCTGCGTTTGTAAGCTCCGTCCAATAAAGAACTTGGTGTCGTGGTCCGGCCGTGCGACCACATGTCCGCGGCCTCAGAGAAATGTGGAAAACCGTTGAGTCGCGCGCAGCTCCTATGTATGATGGGAGCTTACGATCTCGCGGGGCACGAGTGTGTTCGCTTGTGACGGCAGCTCGGTTGCGCGAACGAGGAGGGTATTGTCGGCGTCGTCTGCAATTGTGCAGAAGCTGCAGGCCTGCGCCCCTGCGCCGACGGAACGCTGCAAGTTATCGCTCGCGCCAGGAGCCAACTGATTTGCGTAAAGCGCGTTGCGTATGGTGATTCATCGTCACCGCAGCCGGCGTGCGAGTAGCGGAGCGTGTCCGATAACGGCTTCACGTACGGGATAGTCAGTCGCGCTCGCGGCGATCTGTGTCGCCGGCAAGAACAGAATTCAGGCAAATCCGAGAAGGTGCCGGCAGACGGCTGGCCTGGCAACGTGGCGCAACTGCGCTGTCGGGTCGTGCGGGGGAGTGGGTTTGCGCGATCAGGAGGCAGCGCGCCCGTCAACACAAGATTATGCTCGTTGAATGGAGATGGCCATGAGAAGTCTCGTAGTCATTCGTTGGACTTACGTTGCCGCTGCGGCCTGGCTCTCATACGCCGCCCCGGCATCCGCTCAGCTCGTTGAGCAGAGTTTCGCACTTCGACCCGGATGGAACGCAGTTTACCTGGAGGTTGACCCCGACCCGGACGACGTGGGCGCGGTGTTGGGTGGTCAGCCGATCACGGCCGTCTGGACACGCACAGGTCAATCCGCACAAGCCTCAGCGGTAGTCGGTGGGCCAAGCACCAAGGATTCGGACGAGCTGGTCACCACGGACGCCGGCTGGCGCGTCTGGTTTCCGTCCGACCGACCCGAGCATGTTGTCAGTTCGCTCCGGACGCTACGCGGTGGCCGGGTCTACCTGATCGAGGCATCGGCCGAGACGACCCTTACGGTTTCCGGCGTTCCTTTCCCAGGAACGACGCGCTGGCAAAAAGGCCACAACCTCGTCGGCTTCCACGTCGCCCGCGGTGGGGATCTCGCTTCTACCTTCTCGGCCTACTTAGACGCATCGCCGGCATTCGACGGTCGGACCATCTATGAGATCACGCCCGATGGCTCCTTCTCCGCGGTGACCGACCCGGATCAGACGCGAATAACACGCGGGAGAGGTTACTGGGTTGAAGCCGCAGAGAATGCCACCTACGACGGTCCGATCAAGATTGATCGGGCCTCGTTGCGTGGCATCGAGCTGGCGCCGGGCACGACGGAGCACGGCATCGCCATCCAGAACCTGCGTTCTACGGGCGGCGATGCGCACCTGGCGTATGTGCCGTTGCCCGAGACACCTGCGTCACCGCTCAAGTACGACGCGACGACTATTGAAGGTGCCGACGGGCAGACGGTGTGGCGCGCGCTGGATACCGTGACCGTGCCGCTGGACGCCGCCGGTCAAGCACACGCAAGCAAGGTCGTACGGCTCGCCCTCGACCAGACAACGTTGGCCGATGGTGACTTGGTTGGCGACGACGACCGGTACCATCGGGCGCTGATCCGTGTATGGAATGACACCGGGTATGAGCGGTACCTGTCGGTGCTGCTGCGTGGCGGCGATCCCGTCGGTCTGTGGGTGGGCGAGGTGACCGTCAATGGCGTCGAATCGTTGACCGCCCCCGCGGCCGGCACGCAGACGGCGTCGCCGTTCATGTTCCGACTCATCCTCCATAGAAGCTCGACCGGCGCCTACACGCTGCTTCGCGATGTCGTCTTGATTACAAATGACCAAGGCGGTCCGCCCGTTCTGGTGACCAGCGAGTGCCAGGAGCTGTTGGACGGACAGGACGTGGCACCGCGGATCAGCTCAGCCAACTTCTCGTTCGACGGCGCGGTCGCGCTGACCGGCGACTTTGCAACGCAACTGCAGGCGACACTACTACTGGACCCGGCACATCCGCTCGACCCCTATCGCCACGGCTTTCACCCGGAGCATGCCAATGGATTGGTGGGCGGCGTCACCCGAGCCATCACGCTTACCTTCGACGGTGACGGTGGCGGTGATCCCGGTTGGGGTATCACCCGTCTGGGGGGCTCCTATGTCGAATACATCAGCGGGCTTCATCGCGAAACGATCGATGTGTCCGGCACGTTCGAGATCCGGAAAGTCTCCGACATCGGGTCCCTCTGCGGCGAGTAAGTGACCACGCTTCGGCGCCGCCGTAGGCATGGTGGGCGTCGAAGATTGAAGAAGGATTCTTGATATGCATCCTGCACGACACTGTCGAATGATATTGGCAGCGGCAGCCATGTTGGCCATCCCCGCCACGGTGTGCACCGCCACTACCTGGTACGTGGATGACGACACCGACCGCTGCCAGAACATCGCGTCCGGCGGCGAAGAAGACAATCCGTTCTGCACGATCGCCTACGCGATCAGCCAGGCAACCAATGGTGACCGCATCCTGGTCGAGGACGGGGAATATGGCTACACCAACTTCTCCGGCAAACGGGTGACCGTTAAGTCCCGTAACGGACCGGCGAACTGCATTCTCAACTGCAACGGCGAGTTGGGTGTCCGGTTCCAAACGGCGGAGACGCGAGAGAGTGTGCTCGATGGCTTCAAGGTCATCAACGGTGGCGTTCACGCGATCATGCTGTCGGGCAACGCGAGGCCGACCATCCGGAACAGTATCTTCCGCGGTAACGACTCCGACGACTATGGTGCGGCTATCTATGCGACGAATGCCAGCCCGCTCTTGGATAACTGCGAGTTCGAGAACAACGAGGCGTATGCCTTCGGTGGCGCCGTCTACGTGGTCGACAGCGGCGAGACCGTAATCACAGGCTGCTCGTTTGTCGATAACCGGACCCATCACAGTGATGGCGGCGGTGCGGCCATTTTCGCCTACACCTCCTCGGCGGCGGGTCTGAATCTCCTGATCCAGGACTGCACGTTTGAGCAAAACGTCGGTTCAGAGGGGGGGGCCTTGGTCGTGGGTGGCGCCCAGGGTCAGATGCCAACGGTAAAGGTAGACGGCTGCACGTTCGAGAACAATTCCGGAGGCTTTGCGGCCGCGGTTCTCGCGGTTTCGTGTGGCATCCTGGACGTATACGACAGCACCTTTGCCGGCAACTCGGCCGCCGACTCCGCGGGTGCGATCTACACCGAGTCGTGTCGTGAAAAGCGATTCCTGAACTGCTCGTTCACGGATAACTCGGCAACCAGCGGCCTGGGCGGCGCCTTGTACTTCAACCAGGGGGTAACCGAGGGTGCCGGGGTCTCGATGGTCAATACGATGTTAGCTGGTAATAGCGCCCGGACGGGCGGTGCGATCTACATGGTCGGTGGTGACCTTCGGATCACCAACGGCCTGTTTGTCGACAACTCGTGCGAGTCTTTCGCCCAGT
The DNA here is from genome assembly GCA_050050135.1 of Phycisphaerae bacterium. GTDB lineage: Bacteria > Planctomycetota > Phycisphaerae > UBA1845 > UBA1845. The sequence goes on along the minus strand of JASFUW010000087.1, from coordinate 9,514 downwards.
TGGGCGGCGGCGGCATCACCTGCCAGTCGCTGGACTTACTCAAGATCAGCACCACCACGTTTACCGGCAACGGCGGCGGGTACGCGGGTGCCATACACACACGGACCACCGACGGGCGCGTCGACATCAGCAACAGCATCTTCTGGGAGAACCAACCGACTGCGATGGTACACGAGGCGGGGATGGACGTGGACGTTGCATACTGCGACTACGAAGGCGGGGTGCCGAGTTCATGGAACCGTGGAGGGAACATCGACGCTGATCCGCAATTCGAAGACGTGGTCAATTTTGTCAGACCTTGGGCGCTGAACGACTACCACCTGGGCGACGCCTCGCCGTGCATCGACTCCGGTAGTGACCTGCTGGTGTCATCCGACGAACGGGATCTGGACAACGACTTCGACTACGGCGAGTACGTCCCGTTCGATTTCGAAGGGGGCTTCCGTATTGCGGACAGCCGGGACATTCCGGACACCGGCGTAGCCGATCCGCCCGACTACCCGGCGGTCGTCGACATGGGCGCCTACGAGATGGCCGCGTTTTGCATCGGGGAGGAGCTTCCCCCGCCGGACTACATCGCCAGCCGCGTCGACTTCGCCGAAACGGCCGCAACGGGCGGTATCGACCCGCCGACGGCAGCGTTCTACCACGGGTGCATTCCGAGCGCGCCTGGTGGATCAGACTGCGCCCGCGGAGCCATCATCGCGGCCGAGGAGCGGACGACCGTCACCATCGTCTGGAAGTACAAGCAGAACCCGGGCGACTGGGAATACCAGGAATGGCCGATGACTTACCGCACGGGTCGGTGCGTTGCCGAATCGCCCGCCGCGTACGCGGTCGCGTCGGCCAAGTTCTTCAAGTCGTATCCGGAGGCGACGGTCACGCTCGAAGACTACTACGACGTGACCGTTCGCTACAACGGCGTGATCAGCGACAACGTTGTGGGTGACGGCGGCGGCGACCAGCCCGGCAACCCGGACTTCAGCATCCTCGCCGGCGGCGAGGTGAACGTGGCGGACGGCTGCCCGGATGGACGGGTCGTCCTGCAATACGACCAGTATGAGGGGGGACCGCTGGTCGGCTTGGAGGTTGTGCAGGTTACGAGTGAAGGCGCCGCCCTGTTCGCCGGACCGCTGGCCGATGGGTCTGTACCTATCGGTCGATTGCTCGACGCACCGTTCCCGGAACCCTGCCGCGCCGTGGTGATCCGCAACACGGAGGAAGAGGGCATACCGGTCGCGTATCACCGGGAGGCGGAACGCACGAAGAACGACGTCTATCCGATCCGACCGGAGCCCAACTCGCACAAGCTGGTGATCGGCTGGTACGAGCGGTCGCCGCTGCAAAACTGCTGGCCACATGATGTCTACCGGTACACGACAAACTGGCCGACGGATCCCCAACTGCACGTGGTCGACGAAGAGGCCGAGCAGGGCCAGATTCCGGCAGGATCACAGGTCGATCTGCGCAACGATCTGTACTGCCGCGTTGAGGTGATGTACCAGCAGCCCTACGACGACGAGGAACCTCCACCCTACGGCCACGTCACGCCGGACGGCAAGTTCGCTGCGCGCAACCCGGGCTACAGCGTTGTCCGGTTCGACAAACAACCGGACGAGGTGTCCGACTGCGGCGACTGGGTGACGTTCGAGGTGGTTGAGTCGTACGACCGCGCGGACCCGATGGTTCTGGCGCCTGCGGATGTCGACGTAACCTGGCCAATCGGGACACAGCTCGATTGCACCGGCGCCAACTGTGGTTGCATCGGCGAAGCCTGCGACGGGTACTTCGCCGAGGAGGCTGAGACGTATCCGTTCGGCTTCCTGTTCATACCGGACTGGCAGACGAGCCCGCCCTATGCCGTCGAGATACATGAAGAGACCGGCCAAATCTTCCCGGTCAACAGCTCATTGGAGCACGGCGTGCTCGAGGCGTGGTGGTGTAAGGAAGGCGCGTACGCGCTCGGTATCTACTGGCCGAACAAGGTCGTCACCTATGACTGCGTGTGGAACTGCGATCCCACCAAGGAAATCGTGATCGCCTCGAGGCAGGGCGCCTTCGGCTATCCGGACGACGTGCCAGACGGGTACCCGCCGGGCTCACGCATCTACAATGTGGGTGTGCCGGATGACCCGGAATTCGATACGCCCGGCTGGAATCCCAACGATGAGCATGGGATCCTCCTTCCCGTCGGTGGTGCGCTCAAGGCTTTCGCCGTCCGCGATGACAACAACTGGAACGTGCAAACAGGTCATCCGTACGTATTGGTCCAATACACGGACCCGGAGGATGAAACGCTCTGGGGGATGGGCGCACACTGCGTGGTAGCCGTGTCGTCCCCGTACGACTTCTACTACGACACCTACCCGATCTTCGACGAGAACTGCGGCTGCGGTGACGACGGTCGATGCTACGGTGGTTGGAGCGACGGCGATCCCTGTGTACTCAGCACGGATTGTATGTGTACGAACGAGCTCCCGGTTCTCGCCGGACTCCCGATCGACCCACTCTTCCCGGTCAACTTCGGGGCGGCTGTCTGCATGGATGACCAGGATCCGCCGGAGCCGAAATCGTGGGTGACGCCGATCACCGGGGATGCCCTTTGGGTCGACGGCAAGGGCGGTGTCTGGGCGGTCGAAGATTGGGACGAACCGTACCGGGACGAGTGCGAACTGGACCCGCTCAATCCGGCGTGCCTGCACAGCACGGCCAACATCTTCATCTGGGAGAATTGGGCGGGCGACTTTGGCTGCCAGCCCTGGCTGACGAACGGACCGGGCGGTGTCGGCGGCGACGGCGTCACCCCATGGCCGGTCACCTACGACCCGAACTGGCCGCTGGTCGACCCGAACCCGAACGAGAACGTCATCACGGACCCTTGCAGCTACCCCGATGATCCGACATGTGCGCCGCTGCGCCACATCGGTGCCCGGTTCGACAAGACCGGGCAGTGTGGCTCGATCGAACTGCTGCACGACACGGTTGGCGTACGCATTCTCGACCCGACCTACGAGGTGTCGGTTCCGTACGGCACGCCGTTGACCGACGACTTCTTCGCCCCGCTCCCGCCGCACCTGTCCAACGGTGAAATCGGCGGCGGTGGCGAGTGGCCGGACCGAATCTGGTTCGACTTCGTCACGAACGAACTGGTCTTCCGTGGCGTGATGAGTGACCGCGATCGAGGAATCCTGCTGGAACTCAGCAACGAGACTGAATGGGAAACAGCCATCGGCGACCTGTACGATCTTTCCCGTGTGCAGATCGGTGACTTCGCCCTCGGCGAAGATATCGGCTATTGCGAAGAAGGCAGCAACGACGGTGAGCCCTGCCGTACGGGCGCGGATTGCCCGGGCGGTGCGTGTGTGCCATTCGAGGCGACGGACGGGAAGTTCGTCTCCCTGGCCCACCGGGAGGCCAAGGAGGGCTGGGTCACGATGGCATTTCAAAACGACCAGGCCTGCATCGACGCCGGCTTGCCGGTCAGCCTGGAAGTGTGGCGCGTCGAGTGCCCGCCGGATCGAGGACGCATCTACAACATCGTCCCGCAATGTCCGCTCAGCGAGAAGCAGGTGTTGCAGCATTCGGGGGACGGCGGTGGCAAGCCGGAACTGCTGTACTACCAGTGGCAGTGGTCGATCGACTACGACAGTTTCGCGCCTGAACTAGCTACCTGGCAGGACTACGCCCCGCCGACCGGCTATGAGGACGGGCAGGGTCTGCGCGAGGTCGTGATCGAAGGCGCTTCGCCGTTCACGCTGCAGGACACGTACTGGCGCGTGCGATACCGCGGGTACTACGTAGGTTGCCCGTGTACGGAAGGCGTCGACTGCAACGAAGACGATCCGGATGATCCGTATGACGAGTGGTCATTGCTGCTCGGCGGACAGGGCAGCATGATCAGTGACTGGTCCGACGTCCAATTGGCCGAGGGCTGGGTCAAGCGCGTCATTCGTGGGATCAACCCGTTCGACCAGCGGGTCGAGGACTTCCACGTGAACGAGGCAGCCACCTACGTCGACATGATTCGCCAGGCCGGCAAGCGTTACCTGGACCCGGTCCCGTTGAACTGCACGCCGGACAACATCAACAGTGTTGGGCTGATCGAGCTGTACGAGACGGTGCTTCGCAGGGCCCGGCAGTTCAGCATTGACCAGGGTATCTCAACTGACGGGATCATCGCGGCCATCTTGCTGGTTACCGGCAAGATTTCCGAGCTAAACATGCTGCTCGGTAACGAGGCTTATGCGGATGCGCTTGACCCGACGGTCGGCGTGTTTGCCGACCAGGGCTCGCCGTCCGGAAGTTACGACCCGCACGCGATGTTCTGCTTCGAGGAGCAGGTGTCCTCAATGTTGGAAGAGGAGCTTGCCCTGATGCGCGGGCGGTCGATGACAAGACCGCCGGACTATGACGCGGATGGCACGGTGATCGCGACGGTGGATAACCGTCTTCCGTGGAACTTCACCAGCGGCAACGGCCAGGTCGCGTACGCGAACAACTACCAGCTCACGGACGTTGAAGAGGCCGTCGTTGCCTATCCACAAGGCCACGGTGACGCGTGGGGTTACTACCTCACGGCCGTCAAGAAGTTCTACGCCCTGCTCAGGCACGACGTCTTCGACTGGGTGAACACGACGGAGGACGTGCTGGTCGCGGGCCAGCCGGTACCGGTCGGGTTCATGTACGAGCGGAAGTTTGCGACGGCCGCAGCCGGGAGGGCGCGCGTAGGTGCCGGCGTGACCTCGCTGACCTTCCGTCAGCGATATGCCGCCGACGCAATGGACCAGCAGCAAGGCTATCCGGACACGGACGCCGATCGCGCCTGGGGCGTGGCGGACTGGGGTCGGCGCGCCGGCCAGGGTGCTTACCTGGACTGGGTTATCGCCAACGCCCTGCTCCCGGCCGAGGATACCGAGCATGAGGGTATCCAGAGAATCGACCGCACGACGGTGGCGGAGTTACGTGAGATTCCGGCCTACCAAGTTGAGATCCAGGCGATCATGGACAAGGCCGATGCCGGGCTGAATCCGCTCGGATTGGCGACGAACGTCGTGCCTTTCGGGCTGGATCCCAGGGAGCTGGAGGAGGACGGGATTACGCACTTCGACCAGGTGCTTCGGCGGGCGGTCACCGCGCTTGGAAATGCCGCTGTCGCGTTTGACTACGCCAACGCCAACACGCAGCGACTCCGCTCCATGCAGGACAAACTCGACGACTTCGAAGACGTCGTCGAGGAACGAGAGCTGGATTATACCGCCCGGCTCATCGAGATGTTCGGCCGCCCCTATGACGAGGACATCGGCTACGGCGGTGCATATCCGAGCGGGTACTACGGGCCGGACATCTTCCACTTCTCCTACATGGATGACTCGGTCCTTCTGGACGCGGACAACATGAGCTTCAACGAAACTACCGGCGTCAGGACCGTGTCAGTGACCTTCAATGATCCTGACTTCAGCGTGCTGGGCGACGTCGGCGACACCCTCGAAGACCTGCACGAGTGGACGGTGGACTTCCACGTCTCGACCGATGGGTTGCGGCTGGTCAAGCCCGTGCAATGGGACAACCGGCCAGAGCCGGGCGAGATCCAGTTCGCCCGCGCCGAGCTGCTGCAAGCCGTCGCCCGGTACGAGCAGGCGCTGCTCAACTACGAGCTCTCCATCGATCAGATCGAGGACCAGGTGTACCTGCTGCGTGACTTGTACGCCCTCAACGACAATGTCCTGGGCGCGATGATCGCAGGCCGGGACGAACAGATTCGGTTGAACACGTTGATTTCAGACGCTCGTTCCACCGCGGAGACATCGCGCACCGCTGCCCGGATCGCTGCAAGGATCGCGGAGGCGGGCGCCGAGGCGCTGCCGACCGTCTTTCTGGCCGGCCTGGCATCCGGCGGTGACTTCACGTCGGTTCCGCGTTCCGCAATCTGGACGGCCGGTGTGATCGCCAGCGAGGTCACCGGTGCGATTGCCGACTCGGCTGAAGAGGACGCCATCAACTATCAGAACGAGAAAGAATTGGTCTCCTTGAACCAGGCGATCACGATCACCGGTCTGCAAAGCGAGTACCAGGAGGCGCAACAGGTCGTTGCGCTCAAGCAGATGATCCGCAGCCTGGCTGCGGCGCACCTCGAGTTACACACCCTGGAAGAGCTCATCCAACAGGCAACCGGTCGCTACCACGCGGCGGTTGGTGCGGGAGTGCGGCTGCTCGAGCAGCGGACCGCATTCCGGTACCGCACGGCCGACGAGATTTCGGAGCAGCGGTATCGCGACATGGCGTTCAGGGTGTTCAGGAACGATGCGGTTCAGAAGTACCGTGCCCAGTTCGACCTGGCCGCTCGATACGCGTTTCTGACGGCAAAGGCGTACGACTATGAGACGAACCTGCTCGGTAGCGATAGCCAAAGCGGGCAGCGCTTCCTCCAGTCCCTCGTTCGGGAACGAACTCTGGGCGTGGTCAACGGGGGTATCCCGCTGGTGGGCAACGGCCTGGCCGGCGACTTGGCCGAGATGGCGGCAAACTTCGACGTACTGCGTTCGGAGTTGGGCATCAACAGCCGGGATCGCTTTCAGCGCACGTTCAGTTTACGGTGGGAGCTGTTCCGCATCCCCAACAGTGTGTCTTACGACCACGTTTGGCGCAGCGCATTAATCTCGAACATTGTTCCGGATCTCAACGCGCTCGATGTCTACCAGCTTTCTTGCCAGCCGCTGCTTCCCATTCGCGAGAACGAACCGGCGATCGTGATCCCGTTCGGCACAACGGTGTCACACGGGCTGAACCTGTTCGGTTGGGATTCGAACGGCGACGCGACCCTGCCGGCCGACCGGTACGCGATCAAAGTCCACTCCGTGCGCGTGGGGCTGGCCCAATCATATGCCTCGCCGCCTCTGAACCGGGTGGTGCACGCGTACCTGGTACCGACCGGAACGGACATCATGCGGGTGCCGACCGACGGTTCGATCCGCGAGTGGAACGTGCTGGACCAGGGGCTGCCCGTTCCGTTCCCCATCAGCGAATCTGAACTCCAGCAACCTGATTGGATGCCGTGGGACGCGCTCGTGGGCGGCTCGGCCGAGATGGTTTACCGGCGCCGCACACCGACGCTGACCGCCCGTCCGGTCACGGACGAAACGGTCGACCTCAGTTACATGTTGACGGGCCGGTCCATCTGGAACAGCCGGTGGTACCTGATCATCCCGGGTTCCGAACTGATGGGTGAAAGTCCGATCCAGGGGATTGACCTGTTAATCAACGGTGAAAACGGCACCGGCGTCCGCGACATAAAGCTGACATTCGAGTGCTACGGATACAGTGGCGATGTGCAGCCGAATCATTGACCGTAAGGGTCCGAGTGCGGCGTGGCGGGATCGATGTCCCGCCGGACACGTAGCCTCGGCCAGGAAAGGACGTAGAATGAACGCCAGGTTCCTCATTTCGGGTCTTGTGCTGGCAGTCGGGGCCGCGGTACGTGCGGACATTCCGCAACCGGATGCGATTGTGTATGGCACCTTGCACGTTGGCGGCACGCAGGTCAACGCCGGCGAGGACTATACAATCCTGGCCCGTGCGGCGGGTTTCGAGGACCCTGTCGCCGTCTACCGAATGGGCGATAACCCGACGGCCGCGGACCACTATGTCCTGCACATACCGCAGGCAGTCGAAGCTGCCGGTATGACGGCATCCGCGAAGACGCCTGCAGCGGGTGTCACCGCTAGGATCTTCGTAACTTATGCCGGCGGCGAGCCGATTGATGCCGGCACGGTTGAAATCCCCGTCAGTGGAAAGGTGCGCCGGCTCGACGTGTCGCTATCGAGTGAGGATGTTGCGGCCAGCCGGGCGGTGACGGATACCGGCGGCTGCGGTTCAGGCGGTGGCACATGCGGGGCGGTCGGAGTCATCAGCCCGATCTTAATGATGTGCGGACTTATCCAGATGCGTACCCGGCGCAGGCCGTAGGTACACGAAAAGGCGGCGATCGGCCGCCGCGATTGGGGGGACGGTCATGGTTACCCGACAGGCATGGACAACTTGTGCGTTGTTCGCCGGCCTGCTGGGTGCGCCGGCGCTGGCGGCACAAGACAAAAACGGTGTCGCGGCGGTGGCAATCTCTCGGCCGACGGGCCCGGGCTCGCTCGAGGGGTTGGGAGACGCGTTTCAGCCGGCACTGAACACCGGGATGGCCAAGTACACCGTGCCGATCGCCCTTCCCGAGGGGATTGCGGGCTTCACGCCGACGATCGCACTGAGCTACGATGCCGGACGCGGCTTCGGCATCGCCGGCATGGGTTGGTCATTCGGGCCCGGCTGCATCCGCCGCCAGACGGACGAGGGGTTGCCACGCTACGGGGAAGCCCCGGACGGCGAGGACATTCCCGACCGGTTCCTGGGGATGGAGGGAGAGGAACTCGTCCGTCTGCAAAGCGGCTACTACCTTGCCAAGGTGGAGAAGTTGTTCATCCGCTACGCTCGCGTCGGCGATTCCTGGCAAGCGCACACCAAATGCGGCGTGCTGCTCGAGTTTGGGCTGACGCCATCGGGACGGGTCACCAACCCAGACGGAACCAAGGTGTTCGCCTGGTACCTCGAGCGCCAGACTGACACGAACGGAAACACGATCGAGTACACCTATCAGGCCGGCGAGCCTGGAAACGCGCAGGTCTACCTCAGCGAAATCCGCTACGGACCAGGCTCGAGTCCATGGTCCCATTCATACGCCGCGCAAATGACGTACGAGAATCGCCTGGATCCATTCGACGACTACCGCAGTGGGTTCAAAGTCCGGACCACGAAGCGCTTGGCGCGAGTTGACGTGCTGTACGACGAAGCGCTTATTCGGCGGTACGTACTCGAATACGAGGCTGACGCAGAGCGATCATTCCTCACGACCGTAACAACGATCGGTGCGGATGGAGTGACGGCGCTGCCCGCAACGACGTTCGGCTATGAGATTCTCAATATGCCCGACCCGGGGACGCCGACCTCGGCGCTCGGGCACGTGCTGGGCAGCGTCGGCGAACCGCCGCAGGTTTGCGATACACCGAGCGTCGAACTGGTCGACCTAAATCGCGACGGCCTGCCGGACCTGCTGTCGTCCGGAACGGGCCACATCGCGTACCTCAATCGCGGGCCGCGCCCCACAACTGGGGACGTCACGCACATACTTTGGGAAGGTCCGATCGACCTTTCGACTGAGGAAAGCCGCGTAACCGAGTTTCAACTTGCGTCAGGCCTCGTACACCTGGCGGACATGACGGGCGACAGCATTGCGGACCTGGTCGTCACTGATGAATCGGCGGACTACGTGGAGTATTTCCCCAACACGGGGCAGACCGGTTGGGCAGCCGGGCAATTGATGGCCACCGAGGTGAGCGCTCCGCCCGCACCATTTGGCGAGGGCGGCGCCTCCGTGCTGACCGCAGACTTGAACTTCAATAAGCGAATGGACGTCATTCAGAGCGCGTTCGGTGCGTTCTTCACCTGGTTCAACCAGGACGACGGCAGGTACGCC
>JASFUW010000086.1:0-14172 GCA_050050135.1 Phycisphaerae bacterium | reverse complement strand
GTGACAACTGCCCGACCATCTACAACCCTGGACAGGAAGATCTGGACGGTGACGGTGTCGGTGACCTGTGTGATCCCTGTCCGTATGACAACCCCGACGACATCGACGGGGACGGTATCTGCGCATCCGACGACAACTGTCCGGAGGATTACAACCCGCTCCAGGAGGATTGCGACGGCGACGGGTACGGGGATATCTGCGACCCGGATCTGGAGGACTGCGACGGCGACTTCATCGATAACGCCTGCGACGATGACATCGATGGTGACGGGGTCCTCAACGACGACGACGCCTGTGATTATACCCCGGCGGGGCTACACTACTTCATCATCAACACCCCCGGGCATCCGCTCCGCGGGACCCTTCCCTACGACGTGGACTTCGACTGCGACGTGGATGATCAGGACGTGAACTACGTGAGCGGATTCAACATCGGTCCGGGCTGCAACAGCGGCGTGGGCTCGATGGATTGGTGCACGTGCGCCGCACCGTAGGGGTCGACCGGGGCACCGGCTAGGGGAACACGGCGTGTGACCCGCGTGCGGCGCGTTTTGACCCGAACGGGAGGCCGTCTCCGAGACGGGGGCGGCCTCTCTTTATCACCCGGCATGACGCGGCTCTCAACGGTGAAAGTTCTCGTGTGGGCCGTCGTGGCAAGAAACACGAGCCGACGGCGAAAGTGCCTGGCGCGAGGTCCCCCCGATCATTCGGTCCCGCCGCCTTCGCCTCTCCCTCCCCGGTCGCGGCTCACCCGGCGTCGAAAGCTTACGTCGGGCCCTTGCGAGCCGCGTCGCCGACACGATAATGCCGCGGTTGGCCACGGATGGCATGGCGTTCGCGCCGTGGGATCGATGCGCGCGATCACCGGTCGCCGCGGATGGATGCCCTCGTACACTCGATCGTTCGCTTCGCAAGCGGCGAAGCCGTCTTGGCGCGCGGTTTGCCGGTCGGCGAAATCCCATGGCTACCCTGTATGACCTTCACAATCCGGACGAGCTTCGGGACGCGTTTCGCAAGTACCTCAAGGACCGCGGGATCAAATACACCACGGCTCGTCAGAAGATCCTGGATGTTATCCTCGATATGGAGGACCATTTCGAGGCCGAACAGGTGCTGTACCTGCTTCGGGAGCGCGGACAGAAAGTGGGCAAGGCGACCGTCTATCGCACCCTGCCGCTTCTCGTGGACTGCGGTATCCTCAAACAGGTCCGTTTTGACGTCAAACAGGTGCACTACGAGCACGCGTTCGGGCAGGAACCGCACGACCATATGGTCTGTCGCCGTTGCGGACGGATCGTCGAGTTTCATTCAGAGGAAATCACCTCGCTGCAAAAGCGAATTGCCCAACAACACCATTTCCACGTCACCGGTCATCGTTTTCAGCTCACGGGACTCTGCTGGGAATGTTCGATCAACTGTCCGCTTGCGAGCTACCGCGGAGGGGTCGGGAACGACAGCGTCGACACTGGACACGACGGCGCTGAACCCCTGTAGTTTCCGGTTTTCAGCTTCTGGTTCCTGAGGTGTTATGACTCAGCGAGTGACATTCGGGACGCTGGCGATCGCAGTCTTGGTCTTCGCGTTCGCCGTCGATATCAGGATCGCCGAGTGGTACGCGGTTCGAACCGACGGCGCCTTGGGCGAGCTGTTGGCACGAGGGAGCACGATTCCGCTCCTGGTCGCCGGGCTGACCGTCCTCGGAGCGATCGAGCTGGGACGGCTCCTTCGCCGAACGGCGGCGCAGGCCCATATCGGTTTTGCGTGCGTAATGGTGGCGGCGTTGATTCTGTGTCCGTGGCTTTCGGCCGCGGGATGGCTCGGGGACTTTCCTGCGGCTGTCGAGGGGTTGTTCTGGGAGGTGTTCGTCTTGATCGCGGCCGTGATCGGGGCCGCGATTCTCACCATCTTGCGTCGTAATCCGGATGGGGCCCTCAGGGATTTTGGGGCGACTTGCATTCCGATCTTCTACATCGGTTTTCTGACCTCGTTTGCGGTGCAACTGCGTTGCGGGCGTGACGTAGCCGGCCAGGATGGAGCGTGGCTGCTGCTTTTCGTCGTGCTGACAACGAAGGGCTCCGACATCGGTGCCTACTTTGTGGGCTCCGCAATCGGGCGGCGTAAGATCGCGCCGACGCTGAGTCCGGGAAAATCTCTTGAAGGGGCGATCGGTGGTCTGGTGGCGGGCGGATTAAGCGGGGCTGCGTTGGCCGAGGTGGCGAGGGAACGGTCGCTGATCAGTACCCTGACGGACGGAACCATGCCGGAGGGATGGTGGACGCTTGCGGGTGCGTTCCTGGTGGGGCTGGTCCTCTCAGCCGCGGGGCAATTGGGCGATTTATTAGAGTCCGGCTTCAAGCGTGACGCTGGCACTAAAGACTCGGGCGATGTCATCCCTCATTTGGGAGGTATACTTGATCTGATAGACAGCCCGGTGCTAGCGTTACCCGTTGCGTGGCTCGTGTTGACGGTATTGTTCAACGTGGTGTAGGTGTCCGTCGTCGTGTGAAAGGACGCCTTCCGGGCCGTCGACAAGAAGACCTAGCGGGCCACTGTGCGGCTGGGGCGGCCAACAAGACCGAGCCGTGACCGTGAGGGAGCGGGGATTTCATCCCTCCCGCATTGATTCAGGTAGGCCGGCTAAAGCGATAGCGTTTGGAAAAGACAATACCCATTGAGGACCCGTCACGCCGCGTCTCCCTCTATGGGACAGCCGACCGGAATCTGCGTCTCATTCGGGCTGCGTTCAACGTAAAGATCAGCGCTCGCGATAACGCCGTGCACATCAGCGGTACGCCGGATGAGGTGGACCGTGCGGCGGGTGCCATCGAGGAGCTTCAGCGCCTCTTGCGGTATCGCCCGACGGTGACGGACGACGACGTCCAAGACTCCATCAAGCAGGCAGGCGACAACGGCCGGGTGTCGCCACAAGCCAGGATCGATGTCTTTCAGCACTCGACGACGATCGTTCCGCGTACCGCGGGGCAGACGCGTTACGTCGAGGCTATTCTGGAAAACGACCTGACGCTTTGCGTCGGTCCGGCGGGGACGGGGAAGACGTATCTCGCAGTGGCGGTTTCGGTGTCACTGCTGAAGCACAGTAAGATCAAGCGCATCGTGTTGGTGCGGCCGGCGGTCGAAGCGGGCGAGAAGCTGGGGTACTTGCCCGGCGATCTTCAGGCCAAGGTGAACCCTTATCTGCGCCCGTTGTTCGACGCGATGCACGACATGATGGCGTTCGAACAGATTAAGCGTTTCATGCAGAACGACGTGATCGAAGTTGTCCCGCTCGCGTTCATGCGCGGCCGGACATTGAACAACGCGGCGATCATCCTGGATGAGGCACAGAACGCGACGACGGCGCAAATGTTGATGTTCCTCACGCGGCTGGGGCATCACAGCAAGATGATCGTCACGGGAGACGACAGCCAGAGCGATCTGGCTCAGGATGAGAACAGCGGTTTTTCGGACGCGGCCGAGCGGCTGTACGGCCTGCAGGGGGTGGCCGTGTTGCGGTTGGGACGCGGTGACATTGTCCGGCACCCGTTGGTTCAGCGGATTGTCGAGGCGTACGGACGAGATGGGCCGAGCGTCTCATAATCAGGTCCGCGGCGCCGGCTGCGTGTTACAGCGTCGCCGGGCTGGAGGGATTCGAGCGATGCCGCCGATGAACGCCTGTTCTCCGGCGGACGATGGGTCGATCGTGGACGTAATAGCATGGCATTGTCAATGAACAAGGCAACCAGCCGGCGTGAACGTGTGCGCCAGCAGCGCGCAAAGGTTGCGGGGACATGGCAGCGGCGGGTGCTTGCGCTGTTGTGGTCCTGGCCGATGCTCACGAGCCTACTGTTCCTCGTGGCTGTCTCGATCATCAACCTGCTCGGGGAGGTGACGCTCGGGTATTCGGTCGGGCAGCGATTGGAACACCCGATTCATGCCCGGGTGGAGTTTCAGGTACGTGACGCGGAGCAGACGATGGCGGATCGCGCGGCCGCCCGTGCCGCGACGCCGAGCTACTACACGCTGAACGCCGCCTCGTTGACGTTCGATCGGGTTCGCGCCGATCTGATGCGGGTCTACCAAGCCGCGGTCGATGCTCAGTCCTTTGAAGAGTACAGCGCCACGCTCCGCGAGCTGAACGGACCCGCTGTCGAGAGTGCTTACAACCGGTTGCACGCCATGGCCGATGACAGTGAGCGGGCCCGGTTTCAGGCGTGGGTCGATCAGCTTCCCTTGGAAACGGAATACGTCGTGCGCGGCGTGTTGCGCGAGGACCGCGATCCGAAGAGTTCGACGGACTTTATCCGTGTCGAGACGCACGACGAAGACGGCTCGACGCGGGTCGTCGATGTTCCGCATGCGGAACTGGTTCCCCAGGGCAACGAGCGAGCCTTGCGAGGCAGTGCGGCGCAAGTCGCCAAGCGGTTCCGATTGCCCGAGCTGGTGACCACGGTCGAGACCGTCGTCCTGTCCGCATTCCGCGAGCAGCCCACCATCGTGTTCGACCGCCGTCGCACCCGCGAGGAAATGCAACGGGCCGCGGACGGGACCCCGGAGGCGGTAACGGTTTTCGAGGCCGGCCAGGCGCTGGCGGGACCGGGCGTTCTCGGGCCGGACGAGTATCGCTTGTTGCGGGCGGAAAACAGGGCGTACCAGGGATTTCTCGGGCTGGGCACGCCGGATGCGGAGCGTGAACGGGGGGCCGTCCTTTTGCGCCGTTCGGCGGACGTGGCGCTGGTCGTACTCATTTCCATCGGATTGCTCGCATACACCGGGCTGCACCATCGGCGCGTCTTCGAGATCGGGTCGCGTACGTTGGCATTTATGGTGTTGATCCTGGCGACCACGCTCGGGGCCCGGCTGTTGGTGATGAACTGGCCCGATCTTCCCGAGCTGGTGTACGCTCCGTGCTTAGTCGCGGGCGGTGTGCTGGCGATAGCCTATCCGCGTCGGTTCGCGATGGGTGTCATGTGCATTGTCGCACTCTTGATCACGACGATGATCGGGGGCCGGCCGGTCTTCTTGTTGGCGCTTTTGACCGGCGTGGTCGTCACCGTGTTTCAGCTCGGCGAGATTCGCTCGCGCAGCAAGCTGATCGCGACGGGCGCCATCACCACCGCGGTGGTCATGGTCGCGTCTGCGGCGGGCGGTCTGTCGCAGGGCGATTCTTACGAAGCGATCACCCGCCACGCGGTCGCAGCCGGTTCCTGTGTCATGCTGGCGTCGTTTATTGTCTCGGGTGTGCTGCCGCTGATCGAGCGTTGGTTCGGCATTGCGACCTACTTGACACTTCTCGAGTGGCGCGACCCGACGCGTCAGTTGCTCCAGTTGCTCGCCCAGGAGGCGCCGGGAACCTACAGCCACAGTCTGGTTTTGGGGACCTTGGCGGAGGCGGCTTGCGAGGCGATCCGCGCTAACGGGCTTCTGGCTCAGGTCGGGGCTCTGTATCACGACATCGGGAAGATTCCGAAAGCGGCCTATTTTACCGAAAACCAGGCGGGGCGAATCAGCCGACACGAGAACCTCGCGCCGAACATGAGCCTGCTGATCATCCTGGGGCACGTGAAGGACGGGATCGAGATGGCCAAGGAGTACAAGCTTCCCCGGGTGCTCCACCAGTTCATCGCGGAGCACCACGGGACGACGGTGGTGCGATACTTCCACTACATGGCCACCGAGAAGCAGCCGCAGATTGCGAGCGGCCGGCACGACCGAGAAGTGCCGGAGGCCGAATTCCGCTACGGCGGTCCGAAACCGCGTTCTCGCGAATCGGCGGTCTTGATGCTGTGTGACGGGGCGGAGGGCGCGGTCCGGGCGCTGCCGGAACCGACCGCCAGCCGCGTCGAGGCCGTCGTTCACCAGATTGTCATGGACCGTCTCAACGATGGTCAGTTCGATGACTGCGAGATCACGCTCAAGGAGCTTTTCCAGGTCGAGGAGGCGTTGGCGAAGAGTCTGTGCAGCATTTATCATGGTCGCGTCGCCTACCCGAAACCGCGGAAGCAAGAGGCGGAGGAGTCTACCGAACGCGAGAAGGTCACCGTCTGATCGGATCACCCGGGCGGGGCTGTGGGCCCTTTTCGAGGGGGTAAATGGACGACGATCCCGACTACGACATAGCCATCACTCGGTTGACCGAGGCGCCGCCTGCCTGCGAACGCATCTTGCGAAAAGCGATCGAAATTGCCCTTCAGCGACACGCCGTCTCCACCGCAAGCCTCAGCGTTGCTCTGGTCGGCGATGCTCATATCGCCGAGCTGAACCTGCGACATCTGAAGCGAGAAGGCCCTACGGACGTGCTGGCGTTTGACCTGCGCGGCGAGACGGGCTCCGATGGCGACCATGACAGGGGTCCCGGGGAATCGTCCGCCTCGACCGTGACGGCAATTGACGGCGAGGTGGTCGTGTCGGTGGAAACCGCGAAGCGCGAAGCGGAGAAGCGCGAGCTGGCTGTCGAGGCGGAATTGGCGCTCTATGTCGTCCATGGTGTGCTCCACCTTCTCGGTTATGACGATGGAACCGAGCGCGGCGCGCAACGCATGCACACCGTCGAGGATGCGTTGCTCGAAGAGATCGGCATCGGCAACGTGTACCGTGATGAATCGTAATGAAAGTCGCGTTGCTACAGATTCAATTCGATCCAACCAGCCGGGCGGGCAACATTCAGCGTCTGGTGCGCGCGCTCGACCGCGCGGCGGGGAGCGAGTTCGCGCCCGATCTGGTCGTCCTGCCCGGCGGGTGCGACAGCGGCGGTAGGCACCGAATGCGGGCGCGTGACCATGCGGGGGTCGTCTCTGTTCGTGAGACGCTGGCGTGGAAGGCCCGCGAGTGGGGGGTGTACGTGGCCGCGGGTGTACACGAAGAACACGGCGCTGATTGGGTGCCGTGTGCGGTCCTGTTTGATCCTGACGGGGATTACGTGGCAGGAAGCGCTACGGGCGGCGGCAGGACCGAGCAGCACGCGGGCGGAACACTGGCGATCTGGTCGTCTAGCGTCGGCGAGATCGCCGTCGTCGAGCCGACCACGGCTGACGTTGCAACGAGGACCGACCACCCCGCAGCCGGCGGCATCGTCATCGCCGTTCCGGTTGCGGACGACTTGGTATCGGGGGAATCAGCCCAACCCGTCCCGCTGCGCTCAGCCGCCGTCGATAGCCTGTCGACGGGAGGCGACGTGTTCTGGGCATGTGCGTGTGGGGCAACCCCGAGCGATGAATCCGGGTCCGCGATCCCGACCACGTCTCGCCTGGTCGGTCAGGATGGTGGTATCATCGCCGAGGCTGAGGGCGCGGGTGAGGCCTTCGTGTTTGCAGAGATACCGGTCTCACCGGCTCCAGGGGGACCGTAGCGCCGTGGGTGGACGTGAGACGACCATGCAGACTGCGTTGTCTTGCGCGGCGGTTCGTGGCGTCTGCGCTGGGCTATGAACGTGGGCGATTGGGTGGCACTGGTCGGCATCGCAGCGGTGATGCTGCTCACACTGTTTTCGACGCTGAACATGGCGTTGCGGCTTCCGTCCCGGCGGCGGATCGCGGAGCAGTTCAAGCGGCGCGGGCTCGGCGAGCGCCTTGAAGCGTTCGTTGCGATCCGACCACGATACATGCTTGCGACCGCGGCGCTTCGTTCGATCACCACGCTGACCTTGGTTCTGGTGGCTTTGTCCTATGCACGGCGCGAAGACGGACCCGTGCCGCTGCTCGACCTGGGGATTGCGTGCGTGGGCGCCCTGGTCTTGGTGCTGGTGTTCGGGGTGGCGATTCCGAACGCCTGGGCCAAGTACGCCGGTGAGGCGCTCATCGTACGTTTGTTGCCGTTGCTCGCCGCGGTCCACTTCGCATGCCTGCCCCTCATCCAGGTGATGATCCTGTTCGACCCGCTGGTTCGCCGACTGGCGGGCGTTCCGGTGCGGGATGCGAAATCGTTCGCGGACGAACTCGAAGAAGAGATTCTTGCGGTGGTCAGCGAGGGCGAGCTGCACGGAGCCGTCGATGAGCAGGAGAAGGAGATGATCGAGTCGGTCATCGAGCTCACGGACACCCGCGTCGAGGAGGTCATGACGCCGCGGACCGACGTCGTGGCGATTCCCAAGGACGCGAACCTCGAAACCGTGCTCGCCGCGATTCGAAAGAAGGGACACTCCCGGATTCCGGTCTACGACGAGACCATCGACAAGGTTCTGGGCGTCTTGTACGCGAAGGATCTGCTGCAGCGCGAACACAATGCCAACGTCGACGTAACCCAGCTTATGCGTAAAGCGCTGTTTATTCCCGAGAGCAAGCTGGTTCGGGATCTGCTCCGCGAGTTTCAGGCGACCAAGGTTCACATGGCCATCGTCCTGGACGAATACGGGGGGACAGCGGGGCTGGTGACGATCGAGGATATCCTGGAAGAACTGGTGGGCGATATCAGTGACGAGTACGACCCGACGGCCCCGGTCGAGCTGAAACGCATCGATCCGTACACCGTCGAGGTGGACGCACGGATGCGCATCGACGACCTGAATGATGAACTCGACATCGCACTCCCCGAAGACGAGGACTACGAGACGATCGGGGGTTTCGTGTTCAGCCGTTTGGGCAAGATACCGGCGGTCGGGGAGCGATGCGAGCACGACAACGTGGGCATCCAGGTTGTCGCGGCGGAGCCGCGGCGGATTCGCCGGTTGCGCCTGAAAGTCACGCGGGTGACCGACAACACCGACGGCATGACGTGAACCCCGTGGATCGGTCCGCATCTACGCACGGACGTCGCGCTGAAACCTTGCCCCTCGGTTCGACCTTTTTCCCCATCGAGCAGACGTGGCGATGTCGGCTTCGGACCGTTGTGAGGGCGCGTCGCGGGAGGTACGGTTCAGTCTCAAAATCGTCGTGCAACCGAATCACTCGGTTGGGAGGTTGAATCGGGGATAGCCTGTTTTGTAGAATGGGAGTTGCCGTCCTGTCCGGGGTTTGGAAGGGTTCGACGTGGGGGAGGTGCTTTCGGAAGTGGGTGTACGTCAGCGACCGTGGTGGTTGATCCTGCCGATCGCGAGTCTTGCGACCGTCTGCGCTCTCTTGATCGCCGCCGGTTTCTTCGGTCCACGCCGGGCGGACGCCACGATCGGCACTGATCCCGCGCGAGGCGGTTTCGGCGGGACGGGTGGTACGGTCGCGGGGGCGTGCCTTCCCGCGGACGCCTATGAAGGGAATGACACGCAACTCACGGCGGCACACTTCGGTGTCGTGGGCCATCTGAACGTGGTCGCTCTGAATACCCACACCTACGAGGACGAGGACTGGTTCAGCTTCGTTCCCGCCGCCGATGCCATCGTCACCGTGGATATCTGGTTTCATCAACACGGCGGCGATCTGGACTTGCAGCTCTACGACGCCGCGGGCGAACTGCTCGCGGTCAGCAACAGCAGCAACGACTTCGAATCCGTCAAATGGATGATGATCGCGGGTGAGACGTACGCCGCCCGCGTCTACACCGAGGCGGGCGCGTGCAACGGCTACGGGCTGGTCGTCTACGGGCCTGACTATGCGCCCGATCCCTTCGAGGTCAACGACACGTTCGAGACACCGACGGACCTCGGCACGCTGCAGGACCTTGCCGTCCCCGATTTGACGATTCATTCGCCGGAGGACCAGGACTGGTTCTCGTTCGTCCCGTGCGTCGATGGACCGTTCGGTGCAAGCATCGCCTTTTGGCAGGCTGTCGGTGACCTGAACCTCGTTCTCCACGACGATGCGGGGGCGCTGCTCGTTTCAAGTACCGGCGCGACCGACGGAGAGACGGTCCTCTACTACCTGAGTGCCGGCGAACGCTACCTGTTGCAGGTGTACGGACAACACGGCAACCGTAGTGCCTATAGCATGACGCTTGAAGGCCCCGATCCCGCGCTCGACTGCAACGACAACGGGCTGGACGACGGCTGCGAAGCATACGGCGATCTTGACGGCGACCGTGACGTCGACCTATCAGATCACGGCGCGTTCCGTGACATCCTGACGGGTCCCGGTGGGACGGCGAGTTGTACGAGCTTTGACGTGGACGCCGACGGCGATGTCGATCTTGCGGAGTGGTCCGTCCTGCAAGCTCGCTTCTCGCCGTGATAGGACCCAACGTAAGGCACCCACCGAGCGGCGGGTCGCGACGGGAGGTGAGTAGGCTTGTCCAATCCCGTTGAGTCCCTCTTCGCGTTCAGCCGACAATTCCGAAACGCCCGCTGACGAACAGCTCCCGCACGGCCGTATCCCCGAGTGGACCTCTCGCGACCGCGTCGAAGCAATGCGACTTGGTTGATGCCCGAAGCTTTCGGTCCGACGTGTTGCTTTTGGCCGCCGCGGTGCCGAGGAGGTCGCGCGTTGGATCAGAATGGACTGATAACATATCGCCCCGTGTTTCCAAGGTCTGCACGCGATCGGATGATGCCGCCATGCCCGTTGTGCGGTCATTTTTCGAGGGCACGTCGTTTCGGACTCCTCGCGGGCCGACGCGGCTCCGGGGCCTGTCAGCCGGTTCATGTCGGGCGAATCCGGCAATATAGGACCTACGTGTCCCGCTACAGTCGAAAACGCAGGGAGCCGATACCCCGGTGCGGAGGTTGGTTCTTCCAACCGTACGACCTGGGGACCGCACGGATTCCAGCCACAGTTGGCGCAAGAGCGAGGGCATTAGTTTACCTATGTCAACATCATTCGACATCATCGCGAAGCTGAGAAGTACGAACGGACTGGCCACACCACCGGGTGTGGTGCTCAAGCTCCTCGAATTGACGCAACAGCCGGACCCGTCCGTACGCGAGGTCTCCGCCGCGGTCGCCGCCGATCCCGCGATCACTGCCAAGCTCTTGCGCTACGTGAACTCACCGATGGCGGGCGTGGGGCGTGAGGTGGCGTCCGTTAACCACGCCGTCGCGCTGATCGGCATTCGCGGCGTACAGATGTTGGCACTCTCCTTCGCGGTTGTGTCGTCTGAGGGACCTTCGAGCTGCAGCCGGTTTGACCGGACACAATATGCCCTGCAGTCGTTGGCCTCCGGCGTATGCGCGAAGCACTTCGCGGAGACGAGCGGCCGCGCAGATGCACAAGAGGCGTTCGTCGCCGGGCTGCTCAGTCATTTCGGGCGGGCGGCCTTCGCGATGTCGTTTCCCCAGGAATACGACGCGCTCCTCGGACAGGTGCAGCGGTTTCCGGCCGACCTGTTCGCGTTGGAAGTAAAAACGTTCGGCGTGGCGGGTCCTGCGGTCGCGGCGGAACTCCTCCGTGGCTGGCACGTACCGGAAGCGACCTGTTCGGCGATCGGGACGATTACCGGTCCTCCGAAAGCTCGCAGTCCGCTTTCTGAAGTCCTCGCCGTCGGCGCGGTGGCTGGCTTCTTCGTGTGCCCCGACACGATCGGCAATCCGCCCGAAGCGGATGAGATCATCAAGGCCGCCGAGGGAACCTTGAAGCTCACCGAAGCACAGTGTGTCAGCGTACTCACCACCGCCGCCACGGAGACACAACAGCTTCGGCAGATGATGGAGGTGCCGAGTGGAAAGACGCGGACGGCTGAAGAAATAGAGCTCGAGGTCAAGGAGCGGATCGCCGAGCTCACGCTCGCGGTCAATCGCGAGAACCAGGTGATGGTCGCCAGGCAGGAGGACCTGCTGAAGCGCGCTACCACCGATCCACTGACCGGGGTCGGGAACCGCGCGGCTTTCGAGGCCCGCCTTACATTGGAGCTGGAACGCGCCGCCCGGTCCGGAGCACCCTTGGCGCTGCTCGTGATCGACGTGGATCACTTCAAGAACTTCAACGACACCCACGGACACCAGGCAGGCGACCAGGTGCTTTGCACCATTGCCCAGGCATTGGACGAGAACGTGCGGAAGGTCGACTACGTGGCACGCTACGGCGGCGAGGAGTTCGTCGTAGTCGCGCCGAACGCCAAACCGGAGGGGGCCGGAATTCTGGCGGAGCGGCTGCGCGAAGCGGTCGAGTCTCAAACCGTACCGTCGGGCGATAAGGTGCTGAATGCCACGGTCAGCATCGGGGTGGGGGTGGCAACCACCGTGACAGACGCCAGCGACGCCAAAGCGCTGTTCAAGGCTGCCGACGATCAACTGTACAAAGCCAAAAGCAACGGCAGGAACCGCGTGGAAGTCATGCACGACGCGGTCGCGACCACGCTCTCGGCCTGATACGCCGTCGCGCTCGAGGATCAGGGCTATGATAAAGGAGAAGCAACAGCCTGACCGTCCGCCCGAACTTCGGCCCTGCGACGAGCCCGAATGCGCCGGATCAAGCGATCTAAGTGCGTACGCGAGGATCAAGGCCACCGACCGGCTGCCATCGCCCACCGGCGTCGTCTTGGAGATCATCCGCCTGGTGGACGACGAGGAAACCACAGCCGGAATTCTAGCTCCGGTCGTCGAGTCGGACCCCGCCCTCGCTTCACGTCTGCTTCGGCTGGCCAACGCTCCGGTGAGCGGTTGCTCGCGCCGCGTTTCATCGGTGCAGCAAGCGGTTGCCCTTCTCGGGCTGCGAACGACGAAGGTCGTTTCGTTGGGATTCTGCCTCGTGTCGGCCAATCGATCCGGGCAGTGCGCCGCGTTCAACTATGAGGACTTCTGGTCCGAGTCGATCGCCCGGGCGGCCACGGTCCGCCACTTGTGCGCACGGTTGAAGGCCCTCGCGCCCGATGAGGGTTTTACGCTGGGGCTCTTCAGTCTGGTGGGGCGCCTCGCCATGGCAGCCGTCTTTCCGGAAGCATACGCCGCGTTACTGGAGGAGTTCGAGAAGGGCGGTGTTGGCACGCTGACGCAGGCGGAAGTATGTGCCTTTCGCATCGACCGGTACGACCTATCCGCGGCGATGGTTCGCGATTGGGGTTTGCCCGAGGCTTTCAGTGCCGCCATCCGGTCACAAGATGAACCGGACGAGGCGCCTGACGTCGAATCGAAGACGCTCGCCAACATACTGTCGGTCGCTCGGACATTCGGAAAGTTGATGGTGCACCGCGATGCGGAAAAGGGCCAGGTTGCCGATGCTCGGCGGCGGGCCCGAACGCTCGAGATTCCGTACGACGACATGGACGTGGTTTTTGAAGCCGTCGCGAGCGAGTGGCAGGACGCCGGTAGGATTCTGGACGTGCCCACGCGGCACGTGCCGCCCCTGGCGACGCTGCAGGCGCTCGCCGATCAAAAACGAAGGGCAGCCGAGGCGGCCCGCAGCGAGACCCAGGCCTCCTTGGGCGCTGCGCACTTGCCGGACGACATTCCTCCCGCAGAGGTCGACGAGTGGCGGGCTTGCGCGACCGAGCTGCCGTTGCTAACTCGGCGGGTCAACGAGCTCGCGGCACGCAAGACCGAGATCGCCAAGCGGCAAGCGGACGAGCTCACGGAACTCAAGCGGAAACACGAGTCCGAGTTCGGGAGCGTGACCGGCGAGTACAACATGGCGCTGGAAGGCTTACTCGCTGCACGGCAGGCTTCCGCGCGCCTTGCGGAACGGAACGCGCAACCCGGTTGAGGTCGCGCCTTGATCGCCCCAACGTTCCCCTCTACTCGGGTCCGTCGATCACATCGAATCTCGAAGACGGCGGGAACTTCGGCGCGCTGGAGCCCGCAGCCGGCTCGAGCTGGTCCAGCCAGCAGGCCCTGTCGTCGCGCTTGTAGATCATGAACTGACCTCTGAGTGCCTCATCCTTGGCACGATGGTACCGCAGATAGATGTGTTTCTCGTCGACGGCGAGAACTTCGATCTTACCCGTCTCGTGCGACATCACGAAACGCGCCCGCCGTGCCAGACCGGAGCCGTGACGGATCGCGTCGGTGAAGATCTCCCATCCGCGAACGATGGGGACCTCGTATGGTTCGTTGCCCGCGGTGGGGCGTCCCTGGAAGAGGTAATACGGCGGGCAGCCGATGAACGAAAGCTTGCGGTAGAGCGATGCGAGCACGGCCGGATCGTCGTTTACCCCCTTGATGAGCGGGCACTGATTGACGCAGATCACGCCGCAGTCGATGAAGGTGTCGATGCCCTCGACGGCCGCATCGGTCAACTCGCGCGGATGGTCGAAATGCGCCATCAGGTAGATGCGCTGCTGCGGCCCCGAGAACCGTCGAAACGCAGCCTGCAGTTCTGGGTCGTTCGTCAACCGCCACGGGTCGAACGCCGGCATCTTCGAGCCGATACGGATGATCTCGAC
>JASFUW010000085.1:0-14232 GCA_050050135.1 Phycisphaerae bacterium | reverse complement strand
ACGTCCGCTGGAGTTCCGTCTGGCCCACGATCACGATCTGGAGGAGCTTGGCATCGTCCGCCTCCAGGTTCCCGATCATGCGGAGCTGCTCGAAGCCTTCGATGGAAAGGTTCTGGGCTTCGTCGAGCACCAAGACCACCGGCATGTTCTGGGCGAACTGCATCAGCAAGAAGTCGTGCAGCGAGCGAACAAGCTGCGTCGCGGTCGCGTCGGGTTCGACGGGAATCTCGAACTCCGTACAGATCGATTCCATCAACTCGCGCGCGTCGGGCACCGCATGGTTGAGCGTGGCGAAGGCGATCTGCGTTCCGAACCGACGCAGCATCAACCGGGTGACCAGCGTCTTGCCGGTCCCCACGTCCCCCGTCAGCAGGACGAACCCTTTCCGCTCCTTGACCGCATAAATCAACGAAGCCAACGCCTCCTCATGGTCCGGAGTGGAGAAAAAGAAGCGTGGATCGGGTGTGTTGTTGAAGGGCAGCTCTCGGAAACCAAAGAAGTCGGAATACACGCGGAGTCTTACTTTCCTGGGCAAACCGCAACCGTACAGGCACCGGCGAAAGGACCGATAGCCCTTGCTGGAGTATCGGTCTCGCGGGAACCTCGCTTGAGGGCCCGGATGCCGGGTTGACGGTCGATCCCGGGCCGAATTCCCGACCGACCGTCCAACGCCCGGTAAGCCGCTGGGGCGCCCCGAAATCCCCGCTTCAGATTCAGACCCGCCCGGCGGCACCCGATAAGTCGGCAGGGTACGTCAGCCCCCGCGCGCCGGGACTTTTTGGAGGCGGGCGCCGCGTTCTGACGTTTATCGGCCGGCGCAGCCGGCGCGCGCCTTTTCCCTGGGTGGAGTGGCTCGATGATGGGTCCGCGAAGGTGGTGGCCTGGTGTCACGACTCTTACACTGACGCTCGCAGGCGGCCTGCCGGGTTGCGCCACCCGAAATACCGACCTGCTGCACTTTCTCCGCGAGCACGAGCACAAGGTCTCCGCCATCGAGTATCGCGTGGGAATTCCCGACGCCGTCGAGATCAGCGCGCCGCGCGTTCTCGAGATCGACGGCGAGGTTCAGCGCATCCAGCCGGACGGCAAGGTGAACCTGAAGCTCGTGGGCGAGGTCAAGGTGGTGGGCATGACCGCCAAGGAGATCGCCGCCAAGCTCGAAGTGCTGTTGAGCCGCTACTACCTCGAGCCGAAGGTGCGGGTGCGCGTGGTCAAGTACGCGAGCAAGAAGTACTACGTACACGGTCAAGCCGGCGCAACGGGCCCGAGACCCTACACCGGTCGTGATACGCTCCTCGACGCGGTCCTCGCGGCCGGCGTCGACTTCCGCTCCTGGACGTCCAAGGTCGAGGTCACGCGTCCGGCGCACGGCGACCGACCGGTACGACGTATTCAGGTGGACGTCGACAAAATGCTCCAGACCGGAGATTGGCGGGAGAACATCCTCCTCGAGCCCGACGACGTGGTCTACATTCCGCCGACTCCCCTAGCGTGGGTGGCCCAGCGGACCCAGGAGCTGGTCTACCCCGTCAGACCGGCCGTCCGGGCGTATTCCGCGCCGGCGTACCTGATGTACGCGGATGACACCTACGACGAGGAGTACCGCGGAAGATTTGTGGGGCGATATTGATCCCGGCATGCCGGGAACGGCCGAATGGCGAATGCGGGATGGCGAATTCAGAAACCGGGGGAGTCCGTCACGTACCCTTCGCTCTTCGCCGTTCGCCATACGCTGGTGGAATGACTTTCCATGGGTAGGATTGCCGACGCACTCAGAAAGGCGGATGAAGAGCGGAAGCTGGCCCGCGCTGGGACCTCGGCTGAGGACTTTGGCCGAAGCGCAGTCGAGACCCTCGGTCGAACGCCCGCGCCGAATGCGGCCGCCGTCGCCGTCGAAACACCGCAGCCCGAGGGTGACGCCGGCGACGCCGGAACCGGTTCTGCCGAGCGCCTGGTTGAACCCCGGCTCGACCGGACCCCGCACGACAAGGACGGCCCCCTCCGTGTGGTCGAGGGGCTGTCAGAGTCCCTTGTGCCATTCTATGAACCGTCGTCGCTGGTAACCGAGCAATACCGCTCGCTGAGAACCCGGTTACTCAGCCAGAACCCTCAGTACGATCATCGCGTCATGGCCATCACCAGCGCCGTGCCCAAGGAGGGCAAGAGCGTCACCACGCTGAACCTGGGCGCGACCTTGGCGGAGATTCGGCACCTGAAGGTGCTGGTCGTGGACGGCGACTTCAGGCGAAGCTCGCTCGCCCAGATGTTGAACCAGCCCGCAAGCCCGGGGTTGGCGGATGTCCTTAGCGGGAACGCATCCTACGACGACATCGTGCAGAAGACGCCGATCCCCAACATGATGTTCATCCCCGCGGGGACGACGCAGCGCGGCTCGGCCGCCAAACTGCTCACCGAACCTACCGCCAAGACGTGCTTCAAGCGAATGCAGAACGAGTTTCACTACACGATCGTGGACACCCCGCCCGCGACGACGGTCACCGACGTCGGGATCATCGGGCAGATGTGCAGCGGCGTCATCGTCGTGTGTCGCCTGCACCGTACGCACGAGGGGGCAGCCAAACGGGCCGTCCGACTGCTTCAGGTCAACAACGTTCCGATCCTCGGATGCTTGATCGTGGGAAGGGATTCACCGGTCGATGGATATGGTTACGGCTACGGATACGGCTATCGCTACAACTACTATCGATACTACGACTACATCAAGCAGACCGAGAAGGACTCGTAAGATCGCATAGCCTGTTCGTGGAGGGCGCTTCCCCGTCGGGGCCGACCTGCGGCCGCGACGGGACTTTCGTGGATGTCGAGCGACGTCATGGTTCGAGGGCGACTCATCGTGTGCATCGCCAGCTCGTGGGATTACGACCCCACGAGCAAACATCAGCTCATGCGCATCCTCTCGCGGCACAACGATATTCTCTGGGTCAACTACCACGGAAGTCGCCGCCCGGCGATAAGCCGTCTGGATATTCGTGACAGCGCCAGGGCACTGCGGCGCGTGGCGCAGGGTCTGACTCCTGCTGCTCCGTCGATCATGCAGATCACACCGCTCGTTGTCCCGGGCGCGCGGCAAACGCCGTTCCGCGAACTGCACCGGTGGTCTCTGCGGGCACAGATGCGACGCGCGGTGCGGAAGGTGCAAATGGGGAACCGTCGACCGATACAGGTCTGGAGCTTCGCCCCCGACGTCCCCTACCTGGTGGGCGCACTGAACGAAGAGTGCTTCCTTTACTATTGTGTCGACGAATATACGCAGTTCGAGGGCTTCGACCCCGAGCACATTACGAATGCCGAAAACGAGCTGCTCGACCGCGCCGACATCGTGGTGGCAACGTCACAGCCGCTTCTTTCGACCAAGCGTGCCCGGAGGGCGGACGCGGTTCTCGTGCGCCACGGTGTGGATTATGAACACTTCGCCGACGCGTGGCGATCTCCGCCGCCCTGCCCGGCGGACCTCGCGGGGATCAGCCCCCCGATTTTCGGGTTCTTCGGCGTGGTGCATCACTGGATCGACCGGGCGCTGCTGGCCGAGGTCGCGCGACTGCGACCGAATTATGCCTTCGTGCTCATCGGTGAGTGCAAGGTGGACGTCACCGAACTCGAGCGCCGTGACAACGTACACCTGCTCGGCCGTCGACCCTATGATTGTCTGCCCGCGTACTGCGCCGCGTTTGATGCCGCGATGCTTCCCTTCAAGAACTCCGATATGACGCGGAATGTCAACCCGGTGAAGATGTACGAATATCTGGCGGCCGGTCTGCCCGTCGCGTCCACCCCTTTGCCCGAGGCAGAGCGGTTTGACGACGCGATCATCATCGCGGACACGGCCGAGCGGTTCGCCAAAGCGTGTGACGACATGCTGGCAAGTGCTCGCCCGGGCCGACGGGCGCAAATCAGCAGCTTGGTCAAGCACGAATCATGGGAGTCCAAAGTCGACTATCTGTCGACGCTCGTTCCGAACGGAGACGTGTGGAGTGGATCATCGAGTCCTGCTGGTCAGCCCACCCGCCGAAGTCGTGCGGGAGTGCTATGACGCGCCCAACTACCCTGCGATCGGCATCGGCTACGTAGCCGGTTACCTTCGGTCGCAGGGTGTGGACGTGTCCGTGCTCGATGGGAAGCTTGCGCGCCTGTCGGTCGACGAGGCCGTCGGGAAGATCATCGAGTCCTCCCCGCGCGTGCTCGGTCTATCCGCGATGACCCACGAAATCGCCACCGCGGCCAAAATCGCCGAAGCAGTCCGCAAGGCATCTCCCGAGACGTTGATCGTGCTGGGTGGATTCCACGGGACCTTCCTCCCCGAACGGACTTTGCAGGAATTTCCAGCCTTCGATTACATCATCGTGGGTGAAGGCGAGCTCGCCTTTCACGAGTTCGTCCAGAACGTTTTTGCAGGGAACGACCCCTCGAACATCCAGGGAGTAGCTGGCAGAACCCGTGACGTCGAAGGAAAAATAACGGGCGTCCGTGTCAACGGGCGCGGCGCCGTCGTCGAAGACCTCGACGAACTCGGCACGCCGGCGTGGGACCTCTTCCCAAAAGCCGAGATGTATCCCGTCATGACGCAGCGGGGCTGTCCCTTCGGGTGCAACTTCTGCTCCCGCCCCTACGGTCGGCAGGTTCGGCGAAGGTCACCCCGGCACGTGGTGGCTGAGCTTACGCACACCGCCGAGCAGTACGGTTGCAGGCATGTCGACTTCTACGATGAGACGTTCACCGTTCGTCGCGACTACGTGCACGCACTGTGCGACGCCATCATCGAAGCCGGCTTGCATAAGAGGCTGACCTTCTGGTCCTACGTCCACGCGAATACGATCGACCTGTCGGCCGCGCGGAAGATGAAGGCCGCAGGCTTTCGTGAGGTCGGCTTCGGCGTCGAAAGCGGCAACCCGGTAATCATGAAACAAATGCGAAAGGGCGTCAGTCGCGAGGACGTCCTCCGGGCACGGAACATCTTCCGCGAAGCCGGGCTCAAATTCGCGGCATATTTTATCATCGGGCATCCCAACGAAACGAAGGCCACCGTCCTCGACAGCATCAACCTCGCGGTCCGGTTGAATCCGGATTCGGTTGCATTCGGCATTATGACACCCTATCCCGGTACCCAGATTTGGGAGATGGCCACCCGCGGGCACGGTGGGTACAAGATCCTCAGCATGAACTGGCAGGACTTCAACAAACAGATCGGCTCGGCACTCGAGCTGAACACCCTGTCGCGCAGACAAATGGAGTTCTTGCAGCTTCGAGCCTACCTCACCGTGTACCTGCGGAACTTCCGTTTTCGTGAGATGTTCCAGGCCATAGCGGGTAATCGTAAGCGCATCGCGTTCATACTCCGGAAGCTGATCTCGCGAACGAAGCAGACAGCCTCTTCGTCGTGGCTTGACGGAACGGGGAAACAACCGATTCTTACCGGCTAGATCAACCATCGGCGGACGCCGAGCGCCAGGCACGGACAGGACGCCGGCAACCGCCGGTCGGCAACTTGTCAAGCGTCATCCTCTGGACAAACCGCCGATGCTCCGCCTCCATGCCCACCGTGTTACGCATATCCTTCTGGCTTTCGTCGCTTCCACCCTCTTGACACTTGCTCGGGCCGATCTAGCATAGGATAGCGAGTCAGTCTGGTCCTCCGGAGCGATTCCCGGCACGCCGGGCTTCGATCCGGCGCTGGCGGTTGGTCCCGCGCGCAGCGATGCTCGAGCCCTCCGGGACACTGCGGTGTGTCGAATGCACGGCGAACAGCGAAACGGTGACGCGGCTGCGAGGTACATGCGGGTTCGTGTCCCAGTGCATCGGGATTCGAGCAATGTTTACGGGGATTGTGGAAAACACGGGCACGATCTTGAGCACCCGTCCGGTGCCGGGGGGGCGGCGACTAACCGTCGAGGTCGGCCCCATGGCCACGGAGTGCCAATCGGGTGCCAGCCTCTGCGTTAGCGGCGTCTGTCTCACCGTCGCCGGCCAAACCACCAATACCCTCGACTTCGACGTCATCACGGAAACCCTCGACGCCAGTACGCTCGGCTCGAAGCGCGTGGGCGATCGGGTGAACCTCGAACGTTCGCTG
Organism: Phycisphaerae bacterium; assembly: GCA_050050135.1. Classification (GTDB taxonomy): domain Bacteria; phylum Planctomycetota; class Phycisphaerae; order UBA1845; family UBA1845. Next base: position 8,144 of record JASFUW010000085.1, on the reverse strand, counting down.
AAGGTCGGCGACCGCCTCGACGGGCATTTCGTACAGGGTCACGTGGACGGGCGGGCGACCGTCATACGCGTTTCGGCGTCATCGCGCGAATGGGTCGTCTGGCTTGCTCCCGATCCGCAGATCGCGCCGTACATCATCCCCAAGGGCTCGGTCGCGATCGACGGCGTATCGCTGACCATCGCCGCGGTCGAGGGCGGCGAATTCTCCGTCGCGTTCATCCCGACGACGCTCGAAAGAACCACGCTCTCCAACTTGCGGGCCCGCGACGTCGTCAACATCGAGACCGACATCATCGCCCGTACCATCATCCATCACTTAAGCGGGGTATCCTCATCCACCGGCGTAACGATGGATGCACTGCGGGAGGCGGGTCTGGCATGACACACTCCGGGCCCGACAACACGGATTCCGGAACGGCCGCCGGCCGCAAACCGCTGATCGGCGTCACCATGGGCGATCCCTGCGGGATCGGCGCCGAGGTCATCGTCAAGGCCCTGGCAGACCCGGAGCTGCGTTCGATGGGGCGGTTTGTCATTCTCGGGGTCGACGAGGTGCTGACCGCCGCCGCCGACGCCGCAGAAATCAGACCGTTCTGGTTTTCCATCGGGCCCGACGACGAACTCAGAATCGATTCCGGCGTGATCGTGCTCGATTTTCAGGAGTACGCAGCCGGATACTGGCTGAACGCGCGTCCCACCACCGAGGGCGGGAAGGCGTCACTGCGATTTCTTGACAGAGCCATCCGCATGGCACAGGCGGAGACCATCGACACGATCGTCACCGCGCCTATTCACAAGACCAGTTGGAAGCTTGCCGGTTGTCGGTTCCCCGGCCACACGGAGCTGCTGGCCGACGCCTTCGGCACCAAGCGCGTGACGATGACCTTTGTGGGGGGCGGCTTGCGCGTCGCTCTGGCGAGCACCCACGTATCGCTCTTCGAGCTGCGCAACCGCTTTACGATCGGGCTGGTGTTTCAACCGATCGACCTGCTCCACGACGCGCTGACGCGGTTGTTCGGCGTCGAGAACCCGCGCATCGCCGTCGCCGGATTGAACCCCCACGCGGGCGAAGCTTCACGGTTCGGTGATGAAGAAAAGCGGGTTATCGAACCCGCGATGCAGATGGCCCGCAATGCGGGCATCAACGTCGAGGGCCCTTTTCCCGCCGACACCCTCTTCACCCCTCGCATCCGCTCCCGCTACGACGGGATCGTGGCCATGTACCACGATCAGGGGCTCATACCCGTCAAGATGCTCGCGTTCGACACCGCCGTCAACCTGACACTCGGATTGCCGATCGCGCGAACCAGCCCCGATCACGGGACGGCCTTCGACATCGCAGGAACAGACCAGGCCGACCCCGGCAGCATGAAAGAAGCCGTTCGCCTGGCGTGCCAACTGGCGACGAAGGCGCCCGCCCAACCCCTTACCCAACCGCAGATTCCCGTACCGGAAAGTCACGAGTAGCGGTTCGTTCGTGCCCGGCGTAGCGCGGCGTTGCATCGACGGGTGTGTCCTTTCGGACCGTTCGATAATCCTGTTCTCTCGACCGCATCCTGACTTGACCCGCCGCATAACTCGCCCAACGATACAATGACGGTCCAGAACCGTGACGCAACCAGGTTCCCACGAGGAGGGGCGGGAAGATGAAATCCGCGGTCTACAAGTTCGCCGGTCGGGTCGAGCGGTTTCTGTCGAGCGCGTCCGGCGTAACAGCGACCGAATATGCCATACTCATAGCACTGATCGTGCTGACGGCGCTCGCCGCGATCGTGGGCATCGGCGTGGCCGTCGAAGGTTCGTTCGGAGCCGCCTACGAACGGGTGGTCGATGTCCTTTATCGTTCTGATCCGGCTTACTGGTCGAGCCGCTGACGGCCGCCCGGTTCGCGACGGGCCGCGCAGGTTCCATAACCTCCTCACGCCGCGCAGCCCCGCGCAGCTTCGGATCAGCATCCGTTCGTAGTCACCGGGCACGTTTGATGTTACTCAAAAGCTCCTCGACCAGGGCTCGCTCCTGGGATAAGGTCCGCGAGTCCTCAGACACCGCATCGTCCAGACCCTCTGAAAGCTGATCAAAGTACGGCAAAAACTCGGTCAGTCGCTGGATGCCCCGGGTAAGCCCGGACCCAGCCCCATCGTAGTAACGATACCGATGATCGAAATCATCGCAGGCGTTCCGCATAACCAGCGCCGTGTTGAGCAGCAGCACGGCCCGTTTCGCGCCGAAGCTCCCGAAGTAGCTGGCCGGGCCTTGATCGGTGTAAAACCCCGCCGGCAAGACCGCGTCGATGGTCGGTTGCGACCCGGTTGCCCCCTCGCGTGTTTTGTAGGCCAGACCGACCGTCGCCACCACATTGTCGACGTCGAAATCGACCAACGCCCCCGGTCGAACGCGAACCATGATAGCACCACCGCCCTCGCGCACACTCCTGAAGAGCGTTGGTATTTCGAGTCGAAGGTTGTGGGACAAGGGCTTGTCGACCGGCACGCCGTAGATGTCCACGACGTCGAACTCGAAGGGTACCGACACCGCGAGCAAGACATCGTAGGCGACGGGCGTCACCAGAAAGTCGAACTCGGTATCGAACACCGTGACGATGCGATCGTAGTCGCTGAGGAAAAAGTAGTTGCCGCCGCGTACCCGGGAGATCGCGTCAGCCACCTCGTATCCGAACCTCTTCCCGACGCCGAGTATAGTCGCCCCAATCCCCAGGTTGGCGTACTCCCGCATCGTGCCGAGGAAATTCGCAACCCGCGCCTCTCCGAGACGAGTCAACCCCGCATCGGTAAACACGATCACACGATCCGACCGGACGCCATCCGAGTGAGCCCGAACCGCCCTGAACGCCCTGCGAAGCCCGCGGGCCAGATCGGTCCCGCCGTCGGCCGCAATTTCATCGAGCCCGCCCTTGATCGCCGCGATATCGTCACCCGCCGCCGCTTCAACCAGCAACTCCGATTCGGTCGCAAATGACACCATGCTGACTCTGTCGTCCTCATCGAGCTGGGCAAGCAGTCGGTCGATGGCGATCTTGACCGCGTCCAGTGTCGACGTCCCCGACCGGACGTCGACCAGCTTGTTCATCGACTCGCTGCTGTCGATGGCGAGGCACAGGTTCAGCGGATCGCGCTCGAACGCCTCTTCCTCGACGTTAAGGCCCAACCCGATGGCGATCGTCGCCAGCGGCGTCAGGACATCGAAGTCCGCATTCCACGCAACCGGAGCCGTCGCAAACACCGTCCCTTCCGCTTCCGACACGTCCATCGGGATGCTGTGTTCGGACATGAAGCCCTCCACAGTGATCGAATCCGGATCGGGAATGCCTCCGTCTTCGATGGTCTGGCGGGCGGCGGCTATGTCCTGTGGACCGCCGGTCGTGATGGGGGCGAACTGTGGGCAACCGGCCTGCAGGCACAGCATCAGGACCAGTCCCGCGCTCGCAGCCTGCCAGGCCAGCCGCCGGCCGGTCCCGGCGCGATCCGTCGAAGACGCGCACGTCCTACGTAGTCTCATGGTATGCCTCCTGAACGGGTGGAATGGTTCACTCACCGAAGCAGCGCACCTGCCGCATTTTCAACCACGGCAAGTGTCCATTCAACAGGGCAGGGCATCCTCGAACACCGACCTTTGACCCCTGATCCACGACCCGACCGATCATCGCCCAACGCGACCGCGCCACCCGCGAGAGGTGCGAGCGGAGCACGCCAGCTACTCCGTTCTTGTCTCCCAGTCGGGTTCGGTGGGTTCCTCGAACATTCGCACGTAGCTCTCGTAGCGTTCGGGGTGAATCTTCCCCCGCCCGACCGCCTCCTTGATGGCACAGTTCCCCTCGTGACGGTGCGTGCAGTCGGGGAACTTGCAGTTCGGAACATGATCGAGGAACTCGACGAACAACGCTTCCAGCTCGCCCCGTTCCACGGTTGACAGGTCGAACGACTTCACGCCGGGCGTGTCCACCACATAGCCGCCCATGTCGAGCCTATGCAGGGTGGCCGTCGAGGTCGTATGCCTTCCCTTGCTCGTGTGCTCGACGACGTCACCGGTCTCGAGCCGCAGATCCGGTTGCACCAGGTTCAGCAATGAGCTTTTTCCCACCCCGCTCTGACCGGCGATCACGCTTGCCTTGTCCTTCAGTTGCTGCTTGAGTGCCTCCATCCCTTCACCACTGACCGCGCTCGTGTAGAGCGTTTTGTAGCCGAGGTCAGCATAGCGCGCCACCAGCTCGCGCGTATTCCCTTCGGGGTCCAGGTCCGTCTTGTTCATGCAGATGATCGGCGTAATCTCGCCGACATGCGACGCGACGATATAGCGGTCGATCAGGTGCGGTTTCGGGGCCGGAAGGTCCGTCGAGCTGACCAGAATCGCCTGGTCCACATTGGCCACGATGGTGTGGATCCGCCGTCCCGTGCGTCGCCGGAGGGCGCCGCGCCTCGGCTCGACCGCTTCAATGACACCCTCCTTGGCGACGCCCGCCGTGTCGCTCTCGACTCGGAAGTGCACGCGATCGCCCGTAGTCACCGGATGCCTTTCTTCGATCAGCCGAGTCCGCAACACGCGCCGAACGGTGCAAGGCCAAACATGCTCGCCATCGTCCACGTCCGCGAACAACCCACGCATCGAAACGACCACCCCGCGGCGAAGACCCTCCGCCAGTGGGGCATCGGCATCGGGGACGTTCACTGTGCGCTTCCGCGAGAGGTCACCCTTGGCCACCACGCTCTCGCCGCGACGGACGTCGAGTTCGTGATCCTCCGCGTCGCGCGCCTGCTGCGTCCAGTCCGTTTGCCTCGGCTTGGTCGAGCGGTTCCGACGAAAGGGGGCACGCGTTTTGTCTGCGCCTTTTCTTCGACGCGGATCGGGTGGCGGACTCATACCGTGCCATTCTACTCGATCGGCTCCGTGGAAAGTCAAGGGCGAAGGCTCTCATTCGCGGCGTATACACCGCCCGAGCGGGATTTCAGCACATTGCCGCCCCGTTCGAGACAGGATATAGTACGGGGACCGAGTTCGATTCGCGCTTCGCGGTGTGCCAATCCAAGCGGTCGACAAGGAGATTGATCGTGGTGACCTCCTTCGGTGACAGGCTCGCGAACGCCATTCGTGAGAAAAACACGCCCGCATGTGTGGGGCTTGACCCGCTGATCGAGCGCCTCCCACCGCCGGTACTGGTCGAGGCCGGCATCACGCTCGACGATCGTGACGCGCCCACAGCCGAGATCGACTTGGGTGCCGCCGCCGACGCACTGCGATCGTTCGGCCGCGAGGTTATCAGGACGGTCGCTCCCCATGTCCCGGCCGTCAAGATCAACATCGCCTTCTTCGAGCGTTATTATGCGGACGGCCTGCGCGTCTATTACGAGTTGATCCACGAGGCGCGCGAGCTGGGCCTTCTGGTGATCGGCGACGTCAAACGTGCCGACATAGGCCACTCGACCGTCCAATACGCCAAAGCGCAGCTCAGAGGTCTGGATCGGGCGGACATCGCCGCCCCCGACGCGGTTACCGTCAATCCCTACTTCGGCTATGACGCCATTCGTCCCTTCGTGGACGTTGCCCGCCAGACGGGCCGGGGCTTGTTCGTCCTCGTGCAGACCAGCAACGAGTCCGCCGCTCAGGTTCAAGGACTTGCCCTATCGGACGGTTCGACGGTCTGCCAGGCCGTCGGCGAGCTTGTTCAGACGTGGGCCACGGGTGAGGGCCTCGTCGGAAACAGCGGATACAGCTCGATCGGGGCCGTCGTCTCGCCACGTGATCTCGAGTCGACCGAGCGCATTCGGGCTGCGATGCCCAACTGCCTGTTCCTTGTGCCCGGTTTCGGCGCCCAAGGCCGCACCGCGGACGAGGTCGCCAGATGCTTCAAGCATGACGGCACAGGTGCCATCGTCAACGCCTCACGCAGCGTCATCTACGCATACCAAGACGAACGATATCGCGCCGGCAACGGCGAGGATTGGCGCCGCTGCATCGAGCAGGGCTGCCGAGATTTCGTCAGCGCCGTCCGAAAAATGGTCCGCGCCTAACACCCGCATCGCACCTCCGATAACCGCCCGAGGGCTTCAGCGGTCCACCCGAGTGCCGCAACCGTGTCGGTCACGACTGACGTGCCCCGCCCATTGACCGCACGATCCATCTGAAATCGGACCCTCCACTCCCGCGAAAAAACTTGACTCAAAACCGCAGTCGCCACCACGTAACCCGCCATCTTCCTCAAAAATCACCGTCTCATTTGGCGCCCCCGAGATTTATATCCTACCGTTCGAGCAAAGCCGAACTCGCCTCCCGTGTATGAGCCTGATTCGTTTTAGGGGTCCTGACCATGGCACTGACTGTTACGAACACGAACACGATTCAGTTGCTGAGTATTCTCAACCGGAACACGGCAGCTCAGGAGAATACGCTCAAGCAGCTAACGACCGGTAGGCGCATCAACACCGGCAAGGACGACCCTGCCGGGCTGATCGCGCTCTCACTTCTCAACGCTGAACGGACGGCCGTGGAGCAGTCCCTTTCCAACAATCAGCGAACCGACGCGATCCTGACCGTGGCGGATTCCTCCTTCGAAGAGATCGCCACCGTCCTCAACGAGATCGAATCGTTGGTGGTGGCCTCGACCAGTGACGCCAACCTGACCGCCAGCGAGATCGCAGCCAACCAGTCGCAGATCGACGATGCCCTCACCGCCATCGACCGCATCGTCAGCACCACGAACTTCAACGGCAAGAAACTGCTGGACGGGAGCTTCAGCATCCAGACCACCGGAGTGGCGGGTAACAGCGACCTCAGCAACGTCCGCGTGTTCTCCCGCAGCCAGGCGACCTCCGATACCACGCTGACCGTCGACCGGGTCGCGTCCGCGCAGCTCGCCACGGCTACGTTCGCGACCATGGACGGAGCAGCCACCACCCGCACCGACGGGGCAACCGAAGTGGTCATTCAAGGCGCCTTGGGCGCAACCACGCTCACCATCGCCAGCTCATTGACCCAGGCACAAGTCGTCGCCGCCATCAACGGCGCAAAGGGTCAAACGGGTGTCTCAGCCATTCAGAACGCCGGTAACATCGCACTGAACTCGACGACCTATGGAACCGATGCGTTTGTGAGCGTCCAGGTGCTTTCCGGAGGAACCATCAATTCGAGCTATGGGACGGCGACCGACGACGGCGATACCACCAACGACATCGCCGCTGTCGCCAAGACGACAGGTGCCGACGCCACGATCAACATCAACGGGCAAAACGCCGCCACCGACGGTCTAGACGTCGTTTACAGCGCGAACGGGCTGAGCCTCTCGTTCACGCTGGGAGAGGACTTCGGACGTGGTGCCACAGCCGCAACACAAACAAGTTTCACCGTCAAAGCATCCGGCGGCGCGACCTTCCAGTTGGGAACCACCGCCGACACGCGACAGACCATCGGAATCGACTCGCTGGCAACGTTCAACCTCGCGGGCGGAAACGGCACCGCCCGATTGTCCGAGATGAAATCCGGCGGGTCCGTCGATCTCGGCAGCGATCCCGGCGGCGCACTGTCGACCATCCGCGAGGCGATCAGCGACCTGGCGTCGATCCGTGGCCGAATTGGAGGCTTCCAGAAGTTCCAGGTCGGTAGCGCGATTAAGTCGCTCGAAGCCGCGAACATCGGCTTGACGGAGGCGGCCGGCGTCATCGGTGACACCGACTTCGCCACCGCCACCGCGCGGCTCAATCAGGAGACCGTCCTGATCCAGGCGGGCGTCTCCCTGCTCGGCGTCGCGAATCAGCAAGCCGCACAGCTTCTATCACTGCTGTAGCACACACTCGCTTAAGGCGGCTGACTCAGATGATGGAGTGAGCGGCAGAAGGGGGGGACCGACGCCGCTCGAATAAAGGGCACGGCGGCGGGTCGAAGGTTGAACACCTCAGACCCGCCGCTTTCCTTTTCTACGGGGTGGCGCGGGTCCACGACAGTGGATCCATCGTAGTCTTCAGGTTACCCCTCGCGCTTCACCGCCAGACGCTTCTGCAACGCGCTAAGTGACAGGCAGTTGACAACATCGGATTTCGTCGCCCCGCCCCGCCGGGCCGTCGTCACGCCGTAAGGCATGAAACCGAACTGCCTGGTGTCGTGCGCGTCGGTGCAGATGGCGATCGCGACCCTGGCTGC
>JASFUW010000084.1:0-14292 GCA_050050135.1 Phycisphaerae bacterium | reverse complement strand
AATTGGACGGATCATGCTCTTGTGTTCTCCTGCGACGGTGTTTATTTCATGCGCTCAATGGCTTGCGCCAATCGCAAGCGCCGCGCCGGCGGACTTCTAGTCTGTCCGTTCTCTCACGGAGCGGAAACCCGGGCAGAGCATACTCGAAACCCGTCCAAGCCCGCCAGTTTCCCCCGTCGCAGATACCGATGACCCCACCACTTTGGCGATGGGCGCTCCGCCGGCGACGCGAGTTCCCTGTCGGGCTCCGCCTTGGGCGCGAGAGCTGCTATGATGTCGAAACTTCCGCCGACGCGTGTCAGCTCGGCGGGGCGGTGGGCGAAAGCGGGGGACCACCAGGTAGCTGCCTGAACAGAGAGGGCGTCATGAGTGAACCGTCAGCCTCGATCCGACCTTGTCGTCGCCGCAGTGGGTGGCGCCGTTGTTTACGAGTGTGGGCCACCTTCGTCGACAGGCGCATGCCACGTCCGGCGATCGTCGGACTGCTGGCCGCCCTGTGCGTCGTCAGGTTCGCTCAGACGTCGGTGCGCGCCGCCGAGAACAACGACGAACGAGCACGCCCCACGCCGACACTCTACACCACGGCGACCGCACACCTGGACACCCAGTGGTTATGGACCATCCAGACGACGATCGATGAGTACATCCCCGCCACCCTCCGCGACAACTTCGATCGCTTCGAGAAATTCCCCGATTACACTTTCAGTTTCGAGGGTTCGTTCCGCTATATGCTCGCACGAGAGTATTACCCCGAGGATTACGCCAGGCTCGAGGACTACGTCGCGCAGGGACGCTGGCGCGTCTGCGGAAGCTCCGTCGATGCAGGTGATGTCAATGTCCCGTCACCCGAGTCGCTCATCAGGCACGTTCTCTATGGAAACGGGTTCTTCGAGCGCGAGTTCGGCGTGCGCAGCACGGATATCTATCTGCCCGATTGCTTCGGGTTCGGCTATGCCCTGCCGTCGGTGGCGGCCCACTGCGGGCTCGTCGGCTTCTCGACGCAGAAGCTCACTTGGGGGTCGTCGGTCGGCATTCCGTTCGAGATCGGTCTGTGGGAGGGCGTGGACGGCTCGACGGTCATCGCCGCCCTCAACCCCGGTGAGTACGTCGCCAAGCTCCGTAGTGATCTCAGTGTCGATCAGGAGTGGCTCGAACGGATCAACACCTTCGGCGCCGAGACCGGTGCCTATATCGGCTTCAAGTACTTCGGCGTGGGCGACCGAGGCGGCGCCCCCGACGAGGAATCGGTTTCGTGGCTCGAAAGGTCGATCGCCGGCGACGGACCGATCCGCGTGATCAACGTCCCGCCCGACCGCCTGTTCAGCGATGTCGCCCGCAGGCTGACGCTTAAGCGCCCGGACGGCGGCTGGAAGGTCACGCTTCCCCGCTTCAACGGCGAGATGTTGATGACACGGCATGGCACCGGCTGTTACACCTCTCAGGCGGCCATGAAGCGCTGGAATCGCAAGAACGAGCTCCTTGCAGACTCCGCCGAACGCGCCTGTGTCGTAGCCGACTGGCTCGGGTTGTCGCCCTATCCCACCCGCAAGTTCGAAGAAGCGTGGACCCGCTTTCTGTGGCACCAGTTTCACGACGACCTCACGGGCACCAGCATCCCTGAGGCCTATACCTTCTCGTGGAACGACGAAGTCATCGCGTTGAATCAGTTCGCCGCCGAGCTGACAAACGCCGTCGGTGCGGTGGCTCGTGCCATGGATACCCGCGCGGCGGGTATACCTCTGGTGGTCTTCAATCCACTCGCCTTCGAACGCGAGGACGTCGTCGAAGCGACAGTCCGTTTTGCCGGTCAAGCCCCCACCATGGCCCGCGTGTATGACCCGACGGGGCGCGAAGTCCCCTCACAGGTCAACGGTGTCAGCGAAGACACGGTTCGTCTCCTGTTTCTTGCCCGCGTGTCGTCAGTCGGGTTTTCGGTGTTCGAGGTTCGACCGGCTTCCACACCGTATTCGGGCGATAACGAGCTGACGGTGAGCCCATCGGCGATTGAAAATAAAAGATACCGCGCCACACTGGACGCGAACGGCGATGTGGCCAGTCTGTATCATAAGAAATCAGGCCGGGAGCTTCTGGACGCACCCATAAGACTGCAGCTGCTTCGTGATACACCTGACTACTGGTCCGAATGGGAGGTGCGCTACGAGGACGTCATGGCTACCCCATTTGCGCATGTTACAGGGCCTGCGAGGGTGAAAGTCCTGGAGCGGGGCCCGGTCCGTGCAACGGTGGAAGTAACTCGGGAGACCGCCGATTCCACCTTCATCCAGCGCGTGAGCCTCTCTTCCGGTGGGTCGGGGGATCGCCTCGAATTCGATACCCACGTGGACTGGCGAACTCCCGCAACGCTCCTGAAGGCATGCTTCCCCTTCACTGCATCGCACAGAACGGCAACGTATGATCTGGGGCTCGGTGTCATCGAGCGCCCCAACAACACGGAACGGCTCTACGAGGTCCCCGCGCAGCAGTGGGCCGATATTACCGATACAAGCGGTTCATTCGGAGTGGCCGTTCTGAACGACTGCAAGTACGGATGGGACAAGCCCGCAGACAACACGCTTCGACTTACCCTGAACCACAGTCCCAACGAAATCGAAAAGGACATGGGATGGCATGAGTTTACGTATGCAGTCGCCGGTCACGTGGGTGACTGGCGGCGGGCGAGAGTAGTTCAGCGGGCCGCGCGACTCAATCAGCCGTTGATCGCCTTCCAGACGACTTCACATGCCGGGCGGTCGGGGCGGAGCTTTTCGTTCCTGGAAGTCGACTCACCTCAGGTCGTGGTCCGGGCGCTGAAAAAGAGTGAGAGTTCGGATGAGGTGATTGTGCGCCTGCACGAAGTTCATGGAACAGAGGCGCGCGACGTCACACTGCGCGCGGCGGGAGACATTCAAGAGGCGCGTGAGGTAACCGGCGCAGAGAAGCCGATCCGATCGTTGACGGCAAGCGGCCGGAGCGTGGATCTCGATTTCGCTCCGTTCAAACCGCGTACCCTTGCCTTGGAGTTGAAGCGCCCGACGCCGCTGGCCGATCTACCGGACTTCCAAGCGGTTGAATTGCCGTTCGATACGGACGTCGCCAGCTTCGACACGGACCGAGACGACGGCGACTTCGATGGTAGCGGACACACCTTCCCGGCGGAGTTGCTACCCAAAACACTTTTGAGCGGCGGTGTTCCTTTCACCCTCGGGCCGACCGAGAATCACGCCAACCAGGCGGTTTCTTGCCGCGGTCAGCAGATCGCGCTGCCGGACGGCGACTTTGACCGTCTGTACCTGTTGGCCGCCGCCGACGAAACCACGACGGTTACATTCCGCATTGGGGACACAGCAGTGTCGAAGAACATCCGTGCGTTCTCCGGATGGATCGGGCAGTCGCAAAGTCTCATCGCGAACGGCCGTCTGGTGGACGCATCGGCGATGACGCCCGCGTTCATCCACCGCGACCAGGTTGCCTGGGTGGGCACGCACCGCCATCACGCCCCGACAGATCGAAATGAGCCCTACGTTTTCTGCTATTTGTTCAGATATTCGCTCGATGTGCCGCACGGTGCGACGACGATTGCGCTTCCCCACGACGAGCGGATCAAGATATTGGCAATGACCGCGGCCAGCAGAACCTTCGACGATACGGCCCCTGCGCACGCACTATACGACGAGATCACCGCAATCGAGATCGAACCATCGGGCGGACTGTTTATCGAACCGCTTACAGTGCGACTGCAGACAGACGCCGCCGCGGCCGACACCACACTGGTTTACACGCTCGACGGGTCGCTCCCTACGGTGACGTCGTCAACCTATACAAGACCGCTGGAAGTCGGTAGCAGCAAGACGATCACGGTCCGTGCGGTCAAGGGTGGTGTTCTTGAAGATCACTTCATCCGTTCGACGTTCCGCATCACGGAGCCGACTGAAGCGGTGAAGGTGGGCTCTCTCAGTGCAGGTGTCCGGTACGATTACTATGAAGGAAAGTGGGCGAGGCTCCCGGACTTCCATGCCATCACACCTGTCAAGTCGGGAAAAGCGAGTGCATTCACCCTCTCCTCGCGCGGACGCGACCACGAGTACGGATTTGCGTTCAGCGGTTTCTTGAAGGTGCCGATTGACGGTGTGTATACATTCTACACCGCGAGTGACGACGGAAGCAAGTTATCCATTGATGACGTCGAAGTCGTGAACAACGACGGCCTGCACGGGAAGCGCGAGCGGTTCGGAGAGACGGCACTGCGAGCGGGTCTGCATCCCATCAAAGTCACATTCTTTGAACGCGGCGGCGACGATGAACTGGAGGTCTCCTATGAGGGTCCGGGGATCGAGCGAACGGTCATCCCCAGTGACGTGCTTTTCCACGCGGAGTAATCGGTACTGCAGAGGGGACAGCGACGAAAGTGGATGGCGGGGAGACTACCGCCATAAGCGCCATACGAGATACGCCACGGAGAAGGCCACGAAGAACAGCAGTCCGACCCAAGTGAGCCCATAAAGCCAACGCGGCGGTCTGGCGTCTGTCGGCATGCGTCCAGTCTTGATCACGCGGTAATTGAGGAAGGCGAACACCGGCGCGGAGAGAAATGCGAGGATCATCGTGAAGTCGACCAGTGCGAGCATCCGCCCGATCAGATATTTGTAGATGAGAAGCGCGCCACCCATCATCAGAGTGGCCACAACCCAATAGGGCAAGCGACCGGCCTTCTCGCTCGCCGGCCAAACCTCGCGGCAACCGGTCGCCACAACCCTCGGGTATCCGTCCAACACAGTCAGCGTGGTACTGAACATCGTTATGAACGCGGCAATAACCACAACGGGTCGGCTCCATGCTCCAAGTGCGGAGGTATACATCGACACGAACTGCGCCGCGAAGCCCTGAGGGTCGGTCGAGAAACTGTCACCACTCCCGTACATCACCATCGCACCCAAGCTCAGGAACATCAGCGCCGTAACAACCGACCCGAAGTACCCGATCTTGAAATCCACCAAAGCTTCACGAACCGTCGGCTTGTACGCCGTCTGCTCGCTGCGCGCCTGCATCCAGAGGGAAGGCCAGGCGGATGCGTCGACCGGCGTCGGCATCCAGCCCATCAGGGCGATCAGAAAGCCGAGTTCCAAAGGCGGCGCCTCAAAGTCCGGCTGCCCGACGCGCCCGTGACCGATGGCCGCAATCACCGCGACCAGCGTGCAAACCGCCAGGAAGATCATCAGCACCTTCATCAGCCGGTCGAGCAGCGGGTACCCGCCCGTCGCGAGGATCACGGCGCACCCGAACATCAAGATAATCGCCCAGTTCATCGACGTCAGGTTCGCAGGGATGAGCTGCGACGCCATGCCCGCGGTGACGACCGTCAAGGCGGCGGCCGTCGGGATACTCAGCCCGAACGCGACCACCATGTACATGACGAGTGCCCAGCGACCGATGCGGCGGTACCCGACGAGAAGACTCTCACCCGTCGCCGCCGTATACCTGTGGGCGAACTCGAAAAACGGATACTTGACCAGGTGGACGAGCAGCACGACCCACACCAGACCAAACCCGTAACCCGCCCCCGCCCGCGTTGCCTGAACCAGATGGGACACGCCGATCGCCGCCCCGGCGTACATGATGCCCGGGCCGATCGTCTTACCCAGCCCCGCCCAGCGCGATGCCTTTGTCGTCTCTGCGCCAACCACTTCGCCACACGCCATACCGAACTGCGTTACGCCTCGCAAGCCTCGACCGCAGGCGCCTTCTCGGTCGGTGGATCGTCAGTCGTCGGGACCGCAATCTGCCTGCGCACCGCCGCGAAAACCGACGCGCTCACCAAACCGATCATCAACGTACCGCCCCACAGCCAACCGCCGCCCAGTTTGTCGAGAACGACCCCGCCCAACGGCGCGCCGACCATCATCGAGCACGAGAAGCACACCGTAAAGACCCCCATGTATCGCCCCCGCATGTTGGACGGCGACAGATCCGCAACGATCGCCGGCATCAACGGCGCATGCATGATCTCACCGAACGTCCACACCACGATGGTCAGTGCAAAGTGCCAACCCGTGGTCGCCAGCCCGGTGAGCCCGAAACCGACGCCGACGATAACAGCCGACGCGATGACCATCGTCCCGCGGTGGTACTTCGCGACGATCATGGTCACGGGTAGCTGGAATATGACGATCAGCACGCCGTTCAACGCGATCAGCCGGCCATATTCCTTCGCACCGAACCCGAGTTGATTCAGGTAAAGCGGGAACGTAGACAACGCCTGCACGTAACTCGCTGCCACGAAAAACGCCGCCACCCAGCATGCCAGAAACGTACCGTTCGAGAGTATATGAGCCGCCGCCTCGCGCATCGGCGCCGACGCCTCCACGTCGTCGCAAACCGCGTCATCGGGCGTCCACCTGTCCACGCCGTCGCGCGACCGCCGTCGTGACGGCAGCGTTTCCTTGATGGTCACGAAGATCAAGACCGCGAACAGAAACGCCGTCAGGGCGTCGCCCCAAAAAAGCCACTCATAAGAGTATTGTGCCAGAAACCCGCCGACGGACGTCGCCACGGCGAATCCGAGGTTGATCGCCACGTACATCAGCCCGAACGCATGCGTCCGTTGCTCCGGGCCCGTCACGTCCGCGATCATCGCCGAGCACGCGGGGCGATACATTTCCGCGATGAACGAAAACGCCAGAAGCGCCCCCAGAATGGACCAGCCAGACCGCAGGTGGGCGAACAACAGCAGAATCGCCGCGGTCCCCACGAGGCTCACCAGCATGACGATCCGCCGCCCGATCTGGTCAGCAAGCTGCCCCCCGGTGAAATACGCCAGCAGCGCTCCGACCCCGTAAACGCCCATGGCTCGCGTCGCAAACCCGACGCCCAGCTCCAGCTCGTCCTCCAGGTAGAGGGTCAGAAACGGCGCGATGAATGTCCCAGCCCGATTGATGAACGCTCCGAGGCAGAGCAGGTGAACGGTCCGGGAGAGATTGAGGAACTGTGCTATCATGACAAAGCATAAGAACAGGCCGCATCAGGCCCGCCTTCCCCGACGCGGCCGATATCGACGAGAAGCGATGATCACGCCGAACGGCGCGCGCCAGGCCCGTCGCCGGTCTGCCCCTCCCGGATGCGTACCACCTGCGGCACTCGTTGCGCGCGACGTCTCAGTCGCAGCAGCCCGGAGGCCCTTCCAGGTCCACCTCCGCACCTCGCGCATCAAGCATCGCCATCTTCTGCGGACCGACGATTTGCGCGATTTCGTCAGGCGTGCCGCCGGCGTCTTTCTTCATATGACGTGCGTCCGCCTCGGAAATCTCCTTCAGCGCGAACCTCCCCTCGACGACGGCCCGATGGCTTTTTGCTTCCATCGGGATCAGCCGACCGCCGATCGGGC
The DNA here is from genome assembly GCA_050050135.1 of Phycisphaerae bacterium. Classification (GTDB taxonomy): domain Bacteria; phylum Planctomycetota; class Phycisphaerae; order UBA1845; family UBA1845. The sequence continues at coordinate 6,914 of JASFUW010000084.1, read as the reverse complement.
AGCGGAATTTCACAAACACCGTGTCGCTGACTTCCTGGCATCCGACCCGCATCCAGCATCCGCGCGTTTCGCACACCGCCTTGACCATCCCTTTGAGCCGGATGTGCTTGCCATCGAAGTTAGACGGTGCGGAGAGCAAACGACCGCAGCAGACGGCGTCATCCTCCGGAAGCTTCAACGGTTCGCCGTACCGCGCCCACTTCGTGGACGCGCAACCCGTCAGCAACAAAGACCCTGAAAAACAAAAAACGACCACCCTCAGCGACTTATGCATGACGTTATCCTCCACGGTTCGGTCCCGCCGGTGCCTTGATGACCGTGTCGACGTTTGCGCTCACCGAACGAACTCGCAGCCGAACGCACCAGCGCAGCCGCGGCATCATACGCTTGCCCTCCGTTTCCCACAACCCGGCCCGGACCGGTCCCCGTTCGTGCACCGCGCTTGACGAGAGCTTCCCTTGCCTCTCCAATGCGATCCTGAGTCCGCGCACGGCTTCGGCGCGGGAAACCGGTCTTACAAGGGCTAGCGAACCCTATGGCACAACAGTGGCAGGTCGAGACGTCCACCGGCAAGTGCGCGATCACCGGGCGAGAGCTTCAAGAGGGTGAAGAGTACTACACCGTCCTCTTCGAAGCGGGCGAGACCTTCAAACGCGCCGATTATTCGATCGACGGCTGGCAAGGACCGCCCCAAGGCGCCTACTGCCACTTCAAGACCCGCGTGCCCGTCAAGGAAAAACGCAAGAAGCTGCTCGTGGACAACGAAGTCCTCCTCGGGTTCTTCCATCGCCTCGCCGACGAGACCGAGCCGGTCCGCGTCCAGTTTCGATTCGTTCTCTCGCTGATCCTCATGCGCAAGCGCCTGCTGCGCTACGACGGCTCCACGACAACCGATGACGGTGAGGTCTGGCAGATGACGCTGACGCGGGATCAGACCACGCATCGCGTCGTCCACCCGCCGCTCACCGACGCCGAGATCGCGGGCGTCAGCGAGCAACTCAGCGCCATCCTCCACGGCGACATGGGCGTCTGGGCGACCGTGACGGACGAATCCGATCCGCAGACCGAGCCACGACCCGACCCAGACCACGAGACCTCCGATGATCAGCCGTAGATGCCCAGCCGTCCTGTCAATTACCGCGCTGGCGGTCTTGGTTGGTGGTTGCCCGCCCCATCCCAAACCTATGATCCCCGCCCCTGTGCCGATGCACGAAGCGATTCGGATCGTCAACGACAATGTCGGCGAGATCACGGGGACCCTCCGCGCGATCGGGTCCGTTGACGGCCGGTTCACCGACTCGGACGGCCGAAGCCACAGCTATCACGTCGACGGCGTGCTTTTTTATCTCGCACCGACGTACGTGCGGCTCGACCTCAAGAGCTTTGGCGATCGACAGCTCTTGCTCGGCTCCAACGCCGATCGCTACTGGTTCTACGCGAAAGACCAGGGCTATCAGTGCGGCCGCCACCGCGTCGAGGACGAACTCGGCGCGACCATGCCCATCCGCCCCGACCAGGTGATCGATGCCTTGGGGTTGACACGAGTCCCGTGCACCGCGCCGCGCGCGGTCGAGGAAGGTGGCAGTTCGACGGCCGGGGACCCGCGCGGGCTGAACTCCGCGGCTCGGGACGTCCGGTCCGGTGGGGTCGAATGCGTCCAGCGCATCGTGGAAAAGCACCAGCAGATACTGTTCTTGGAGCGGGATCGCGCCGGGAACGTCAGGCTCGAGAAGGAGTACTGGCTTGACCGGTATTGGCCCCGCCTGATCCGCCGCGTCGTGTTCCGTGACGGCGACGGTGCCGTCGAGATGCGATCGAACCTCGACGATTACAGAACCCTCGGGCGGGACGGGCCCCTGCTCCCGCGGGTGATGGCCGCCGAGTGGCCTAAGAACGAATCATCCATGCGGTTCCGCGTGAGCCGATGGTCACTCGTCGAGCAGATCGGCCCGGACGCCATCCAGTTCGCGACGCCGAGCGAGTGCCCCCAACCCTGACCACCCGCCCCGACGAGCCGCCGACGGACTACCGACCAAACCGACCTTCCTCAGCCGAAACGGCCGGTGATCTCCGCGTTCCCAGCCTCGTCAGCGTGGTTTCAGCCCACCGCGCCGCGCGCCAGCGGCGACCGCGCCCGATAAGTTCAGGCCCGAATCCACCGTTCCGATGATTCTTCCGGACGCATGCGCCCTATGCGCTGCGCGTTTATTCGGACTGTGACAAACTCGTCACCATGAGGTGCGCCATGTATTGCGACTTCTTCGGGCTCCGATGCCGCCCCTTCGAGGACCGAGCGGACACCCAGTTCTGTTACGCCCATCCCGACTGGGAGGAATCGCTCGCCGCCACCATCTACGAAACACACCATGGGCGAGGCATCGCCCTGCTCGTCGGCGACGGAGGGACCGGAAAAACCCTCATGGTCCGCACCATGTTGCAGCGCCTTGAGCCCGCGGATCGTGCCATCGTCCTGACCTGGCCTCCCCTCCCCGGAATGGACCTCATGCGCGAAACGTGCAAGGCGTTCGGCGTTACCCTCCCCGAATCAGACCACCAGATTCGCTACTACACCCGCCTGCGCAGAAACCTGGTGCGTGCAGCCGTCAAGGGGCACCGCTCGATCCTCATCATCGATCAGGCCGAGAACCTCGCGAGCGACCATGATGTGCGATGGCCAACGGGCCAGCGAACGCCAGGCGGGGGAACGCAGAGCTGGGGTGAGCAGCTTGCCGCTTTGAGCGAAGTGCAGCATGAGGGCGGAAACGTGCTGAGCATCGTGCTCGTCGGTCAACCTTCCCTCGTTCCGTGGCTGGAGGAGTCGCACAACGGCCGCCTCGCCTCACGTGTCTCGAGCCACCGCTCGCTCCGCCCCATCACCTGCGACCAGACCGGACAGTACATTCAACACCGGCTTCGCGTGGCCGGCGCCGCTAATCAGAACGTATTCAGCGGCGACGCCATCGCCCTGATCCACCAAGCGTCGCGCGGGGTGCCGCGATTGATCAACCACATGGCCGACGCCGCCATGCTCGGTGCCTACGGCGCGGAGCAGTCCACGGTCTCAGCAGCCATCGTTTCGGAAACGCTCGGGCAAGCCCGGATCGTGGAGCGGACGGCGCACGCCCGAACGGTCGGGGTCTCGACGGCGGAGACGCTTGAGGCCGGTCTCTCTGCGGAACACCACGCGGTCGCGCCGGGCGAAGCCGTTGCAGGAAAGGTCGGATGCGCAGCCGCGTCACTGGACGGTTCGACCCACGTCGCGACCACACCGTCTGGCCCTTCTGATCTCGCGACGACCGACGTCGATCAGCACGGCGAGGACCGCGGATATCCCGAGAGTCCCCTGGCGGCCGGCAACCTGGCGGATTCCGACACGGACTTCGTGCTCCCGGATATTCCCTTGACGCCGGAAGCGGGTCTCCTCAACGCCGCCGAGACTCAGCTCTACAGGCTCGAGCGTGCATCGGACCGGGCGGAGCGCGTCGCCGCCACCACCGACGCCTCACTCGCCAGGTTCACCGCCACGGAAAAGCACCTGGCGTCGCTGCTCAGGAACGCGGAAACCCTGGTGGCCCGCGCGACCGGCGCGATCCAGGATACAACCACCGCAGAAGGCCACCTTCAACGCCGCGCCGAGCAGATTGTCGATGAAGCGGACCGTCGCCTGAAAGCCATCGAAACGCAGGCGGCCGAGGTCGTAAGCATCGCCGATGACGTCACCGACCAGAAGAACCGCATCGAGCAAACCTGCAAGCTCGCCGAGCAGACGGAGCTGCGCCTGCGATCCTCCGCCGAGCAGATCGCCGACAAGGCCGATGAAGTCCAGCAACGGATCGCCCTGCTGATGAGCGGACTGGACGCGAGCGACGAGAAACGCCATCAGCTTGGCACCCTTATGGACCAGGCCTCGAAAGCCTCGGCAGAGGCGTCCGAGACCATCGAGGCGTTGCGCGAGGCTCAGCGTCAGGGCGACGGCGCCGTACAGCGCACGCGAACACAAATCGATGCCGCGATCGAGCAGGCATCTACAGTACGAGTCGAGGCCGAAACGCTCCAGCATGACCTCACAACCACCGTATTGGACCGATTCCGAAAGCAACTGACCGAGACCCTCGAAACCCATCTGCGCGAGGAGCAACGCAAGATCGAAGAAATGCGCGAAACCGTGTCCGAGCAGCTTGCGACGCAGATGCGACAGCATCAGGAGGCGATGGAACGCAACATCACGAACTACCGCACGATGCTCGCCGAAATCACGGACGACGGCAGGCGGCATATCGCCAACCTCGGCGAGGCCGCTAACACGTGCCGCCGCAAGGCCGACGAGGCCCTCGCCGAGTCGGAGGCGGCGCTTACCGCCGCACAAGCGTCGGTCACCGCCAGGACCGACAGCATGCGGTGCGAGATCGAGTCAATCTCTGTCAAAAGTGACCAGACCCGGGCACTGCTCGACGCCACGTCGGAGGAACTCCGCGAGCTCGAGGTCAAGGCCGACGCTCTCAGGAGCACCACCACCCACACCGAGTCCGACATAAACAAACTGACCGACCGGGCCGCCATCGCAAGAACCGAACTTGACAACACCGTCAACCGCGGTGAGCGCCTGGTAGGCGCCGTTCAATCCGCCCACAACCAGCTCGAGGCGCTGCAACGTCAACTGGGCTCGACTCTGGTCGAGTTCGGCGGGGCAAGTGAACGGGCGGATGCCACGCTGCGGCAGGTCGAACAAAACGAAAGAGCGCTCGGCGAAACGATCGCCAGGCAAGAGCAAGCCAAGCGGTTGGTCGAGCGGCTCACGGACCTCTCCAAAGCAGCCAACGAAGTACACCACGCCGCCCAGACCACGGTCGAGGACGCCGCATCGAAGCTCGACCGCCTCGACGCGAGTACCACAGCAGCAGAACCCATCCTGCAAGCGCTCGAAACGTCCTGCGAAACCGGACGCACGCTGCTCGAACGGTCTGAAACCGCAACCGTGTCGGCTACGCAGGCAGCCGCCGATGCCCACGAGCAGGCCACGCACTTGTCCGCACTCCTCGCGTCCACGCAACCGCTCGTCCACGAGCTGGACGGGGCCGCCCTCTCGACACGACGACTCCACGAGGAGATTCGCACCGCCATCGCCGACGCGGACGTCAAGGGCGACCGCCTGGAGGCACAAACCAAAACCTCGGCCCGCGTGCTTTCTGAACTGACACAAGCCAACGAGACGGGCTGTTCGCTGATCGAGCGGGCTAAAGATGCCACCAGCGCGACATCAAGCGCGATTGAGGACGCAGAGCGTTGGACCGGGCAACTGACCGATGCGCGCGACGCCGCCGACGAAGCCGTCCGCCAGTTGGACGAACTGGCCCGATCGGCAAGGCAGCTTCACGAGTCCATGCAAGGTGCCGTTGCCCACGCCGACGACAAACTGGGCCAACTCGATTCGCACCAGGCCGCTGCAAAGCACTTGGTTCGCACGCTTGCCGAGGAAAACGTCGACGGGCACACCCTCGTGCAGCGCCTGAGCGAATCGACCGAAACCCTCGAAAAGAAAGCACAGGAAGTGACCAATCGCATCGAGGGTCGTGTTCAGGAAGTCCAGAACCTGATCAACCGGACCGACGATGGCGTGAAGGAACTCCGCACGCGCAGCGACCACGCGGACGAGATCATCACCCGAATCGCGGCAACGACGGAGCCCGCGGAGCGGTTGACCGAGCAGCTCGCCCAATGCGTTCACGACGCGCGGCACGTCGCCGACATCTTGACCGAGCGGTATGACGAAACGCGCGATCTTCCCGACACCCTCGACTCCATCAACCAGGTGCTCGCCTCCGCGAAGGAGACGAGTGCTTCGGTCGAAGGTACGGTGAGCACCGCACGGCACACACTCGAGCAGATTCTCGAGGCGACCGACCGCGCTGCCGAACAGCACGGCCGCATCATCGATGCCTCAGACGCCACGCAAAAAGTGATCGACGACCAACAAAAGGCCGAACGCGACCTCCAAGAGGCGACCGAAAAGCTCGAATCCCACGCCTCGTCCGTGCTGCGTTCGACCAAGCTCGGCGAGCCCCTGCTCCACCAGTTCATCCAACAGGCCCGAACCCTCGAGCAGCAACTACAACAGCTCCAGGACGAAGCCGACGCCATCGAAGGACGCCTCGGCGGAACCGCCACCCATTTGACCGAGCTGACCACGTCGGCCCAGGCGCAGGCCTCTCAGCTCGAACAGGTCTGCACGGCCGTCAAGAAGGTGTTCCGCGCGCTCTCTCAGGCCACGCTCGACGCCAGGCAACATTCGTCGGCCTGCCAGATGACGGCGGAGAACGCCACGAATCGCCTGGCGCAGCTCTCCACCGAAACCGACCGCGCCGCAAACACGCTCCACGAATGGGTGGAAGAAGCACTTCGCGTCCAGTCGCGCCTCGAGCGAACGCTCCACGCCTGCCCGTCCATCCAGGACACGCACCCGGCAAGCGGCGTTCGCCGGATCGCAGAAGCCGTCTGCCCCACCTCGCACGTCGCCAATCCCAGTGCAACGGCCCTGTCCCGACGATCGGAACGCAATGCGGCAACTTCTGCTGAGCCGACTGGAACACCTTCGCCTCGTGCCGACGAAATCGCCCGACTGATCGACGACGCCAAGAGCGCGGTCGCCGCAGCCGACGATTAAAGCCCGATCCAGGTGCGCCGCGATCACGCTCGCAACCGCCGCACACGATCTCGCCTGCCCGTGCGAGTGAACGAACGTGCAGTCTTGACCGACGAAGACCACACGCTTGCGTTGCGCCAGTGACTCGCTGGCGTGCTTGCCGTACGACATGATGCATGATGTCCAGTGCGCACGACGCTGCGTCGGATGCGCTCACACCCAGACCCGCTTCACTTTGACCATCCACCGATGCGGGCCTACGATGCGACAGCGG
>JASFUW010000083.1:0-14342 GCA_050050135.1 Phycisphaerae bacterium | reverse complement strand
TCTATCAGCGTCTCGAACCACGTCATCCGACCCGGGCACTCTATCCGACCCGAACGCGAACGGACAGCTCGCTGATGTTCCACAGATCAGGCTTAGTAGTGTGAACCGGACCACTGATCGCGATGTTTCCGTCGTGCGTCTCACGGTGTTGTTTCCTCTCAGCCGGTCGTGTGCGCCGGGCAAGCCTAGCCCATCTCGTGTCACTTCAACGTCCCGGGCGATGGGAATCTCCCTGCTTCGCCCGATTGGCGCCAAGTTGCGTGGCGTTGATCCCACGATCGGAAGCGTCTTACCCCTGAAGGCCTCAACGACATACCCGATGTCGACGAGAACCACGCGGGTGTCCGGGCCGTTGTGCACCAGCCCGAGTCCACCGCGGGGGACCGACGGCCGCGGTATCCTACGAGTTCGCTCTTTGCGGTTCCCCGGCCACGACTGTGCACCAGACGATTGTACCAAACGGAGTCGGGCGAACCAAGGATACTGCTGTTCATACGGCGTTCGGCCGGGGCTGCCAGTAGCCGTGTAAGGCGTGAAGAACGAACTCGACTTCCGGGACGCCAAGCGGAGACGCTATGCGCATACCACAACCAGGGGCGACCGTTGTCTCCAGAAGACCGGCGCACTCGTCCACCGCTGGCGTTCCCTAATGACAAACGCCGTTGGTGCCCTCGACCGGCACGCAAATTGGCTTTCTTGCATGGTCAGCCGAAGACGGGAAAGCGACGCGGGGAGGGCATTCGGACGCGGCGCAGGAATCTGGTTGCGGCGGAGGGAACCGGTGATCTTTGACCTGCCCCCCCAGAACGGATCAAGAAACTGGGAGAAGACCACCCAGGCATCCGTTTCGTACGTGTCCCACACGCGTTCCGGGATCGAACTTGAGTCAATGCCGCATCCAGTCCAAGATAGGTCGATCGGGAGATGTTCGATGGCGACGTGTTTCTTTGTGTCGGACTTGCACGGAAGTCTGGACCAGTATGAGAAGCTGTTTCGCCTGATCGGTGACCAGCGCCCGGATGCGGTCTTCTTCGGCGGGGACCTGCTTCCCTCGGGGCTTTCCGCGCTCGAATCTCTCGACTTCGATCACACGGACTTCGTGACAGATGTTCTCGTCGTTCACCTGCAGAGGCTGCGGGAGGACCTGGGCGACACATACCCACGGGTCTTCGTGATCCTAGGTAACGACGACAGCCGGTCGGAGGAAGCAACGATCATTGCGGCGGCGACGACGGGGGTCTGGCAGTACGTTCATGACCGCCGCGTAGCGTTCGCCGGACACGATGTGTACGGCTATGCGTATGTTCCCCCAACCCCATTCATGCTCAAGGACTGGGAGCGATACGACGTCTCGCGGTACGTGGACCCTGGGTGCATCTCGCCGGAGGAGGGACAGCGATCGGTCCCGGTTGCGGAGCACCAGGTCAGACATGCAACGATCCAAGACGACCTGGCGAGTCTGGTTGGTACCCGATCGGTCGATCGAGCCATCTTTCTGTTTCACTCGCCACCACACGACACGAAGCTCGATCGCGCAGCGTTGGACGGCAAGATGATCGACCATGTCCCGTTGGACGTGCACGTCGGCAGCATCGCGATCCGGCGGTTGATCGATGAAAGACAGCCTCTGATCACGCTGCATGGTCATATCCATGAATCCGCCCGGATCACCGGCGAATGGTCACAACGCCTCGGTCGCACATATTGCTTTTCGGCAGCCCATGACGGCCCGGAACTGGCGCTGGTCCGGTTCGATACCGACAATCCGGGTGGAGCAAGCCGCTCCCTCATTTAGCGGTTCGTCTCGGACCGGGAAGCGGCAGTTCAAGTGCCGGGTCAGTCACCGCGCCGATCTTCACCGCGTAGCTCGTCCGGTTTGCGATGTCTTCATCAGTGACGAGGTGTATATCGAGGAGCGTCCCGGTTCGGTAGCCGGTCCGGAGGTAGTTGATTTCACTGAGAGAGAGACTCCAGCCTTCGAACCACTGTTCGAGATCACGTCGCTGATCGGCCGTCCCTACGAAGTGGACAAGCAGGTCGATGTCACTTGCCGGCCCGGCGGTGCCGTTCTTCGTGCTGCCGAACAGATAGAGGGCCTTCACGCCAAACCGTTGAGGATCAAGACGGGCGGCGACGCTCTCAGCCATGCGGGTGCGCCAGCGCCAATCCTGAGCGTCCGGCGTGACGACGGCTGCTCCCGTGTCCTCACCATAGTCCACGGATTCAGTAGGCTCCGTGAGTACGCCCACGGCTTCATCCAGGTCGGCGTTCATCAAGACGTAAAGGGCCCGATCATCCGCGGCCCGTGGAATATCGATGACCCGAACGCACTCGCTAAGGGACTCGAACTCGGGCGTCAACTCTGACAGAAGGTTGGGGGAACGCGTGAGGAACAGCTCGTTGAACGTGACACCTTCCTCGTCAGGATACAGCGGAAGGTAGCGGATTTCGGCCTCTACGAGGTCCTGAAAAAAATGTGTTCCGAACGACACGTCGGGTGTATAGTCGCCGGTCTGCCGGGCGATCTCAATCAGCATGGCCGTGTTGCTGATGTCCGAGTAGGTCACGGATACGCCGAGCTTGATGTCACCACGGCTGCCCCAGCGCCCCGGCCCCATGAGGATGAACTGGCGCTTGGGGAGCAGCTTGTTCAGCTTGCTGACGGCCCGCCCGACCGCAAGTAGCTGGTCACGGCTGCCGAGCTGGCCATACTGCTCCGGGTCGACATAGACAAGATGCGTTATGTTCGGCACCGTGCCGTTGGACACGTAGCGGTTGGCGGAGAACACCAGCCGGGAACGTGGTAGGTCTCGTGGAATAGGCGCCGGCTTGGCGTACTTCGCCGGCGCCTGCGCTCGGCACTGAAGTAGGTAGAGATCCGTGCCGTCGAAAGCAAACTCGATATCCGCTGGATGGCGGAGTTCGCGCTGGAGCAGTTTCAGGAGCGCATCAAGCTGCTTGACAAACGGCGTGCGATCTAGCAGACCTTCGAACGCAACGACGAGATCATCGCGTTCGAAATCCACGTTGCCGAGCATCGGCTGTCGCAGGCGGCCGTCCTCGTACACGGAGACGAGCTGCTCCACCGCTGGCATGTCCGGGCCGAATCGGCGAAGGAACTCGGCAACCTCGACGGTTTCGAATCTGTTGGTGTTCAGATTGATGACATCCGCATAGCGCGGAGAGTAACGCACGGTCTCGTCGGGCGTTGCGTTGGTTCGAAGGCCCGGTTGGCCAGGCGAAACGAGAATCGGGAAATCGTCACCCAGGCGGTCCACGGCCCGTGTGCCCAATCCAGGAACGAGGCGGACCAACCCGTCTTCTCGCTTAATGCGCGGGGACCATCGGAACTCGTTGTGGCTGAAGGCGACACCCGCGAACGCGGGAAGGAAATAGTCGCCGACCTGTGTTCCAACCACCTCCTGGATCAAAACACCCATGCCCTCCTGGAAATCGAGCAGGTTGCGTTCGGCGCGGTACTGGATCGGGTCGGGGCCGAACGTGGACGCATACACCTCGGCGATGGCGTCCATCAGGGCATCGAGGCGTTCCTGTTTCGTGCCGCGATTAGCGAGAAATAGGCTCTTGTACTTCCCCGAAAAGGCCGCGCCAAAACGGTCCTCGAGCAGGCTGGAGCTGCGCACAATCAGAGGTTTGTCACCGAGATCGTCCAGGGCCAGGGACAGACCTTTGACGATAGCGGACGAGAACTGCGAATTCTTGAAGACACGCACAATGTCAGGATACTCCTGACGTACCTCGTCGATCTCCTTGTACTTCTGCGAAAAGACGTCCTCGAGGTGATTGCAGTATACGAAGTCGTGCATCCCGTCAGATGTCAGATACCAGGTCTTCGGGGTCTTGATCTGCGCGAGCAGCTCGCTCTCCTCGCGGTGCTGCCGTATTATCTGGTACGCCAGAAACAGCCCGGCGCCCTTGCCACCGGTCTTGCCATGACCTCTCGCGGGGTAGATCAAACGTCGGATTAACTGATGGAAGTCGCCGATCTCGACGTAATTCTTTGCGACATTTATGTATTCAAGCTGATCCGAAAGGAACCGGCGGACGAGCGACACCAGTAGACCTTTCCGCGTCGAGGCGGACAGTTCGACTTCGCCGTGGCCGGCGTGTTGGTACCGCTGGATGGCATCACCGACCTCCGAAATAGAGGTGTGGTAGTTCTCGAGCGTGTTCACGAGGAAGCTGGCGCGGTCCTGCCTGATCCAGTTATGGATGCACGCGATGATCTCCTCGTCGCTGAGCCGATCCGCGGCCAACTCGAAGACTCCGTCCGCCAGCGCTGTAGCGGACGGGGCCATTTCACGTCCGCGCGGCTGGTTCGACTCGAAGAACACGTCCGGTTCATCCGCCCCGTCTTGCGGCTCGAAGTTCTGCAGGAGGTCCCCCGCCTCCACCACGCCACTCCAGCAGAGGTGGTTGATCATCTTCCGGGCCACACGCATCAATAGGCTTTGATCGGTGCGCCGGAGAAGATCGAGGATCGCGGCCCATTCGCGCCCCCGCCGACGTGAAGGGTCTTCGGTCTCGCGCATTCCCTTCATCGTATCGAGAAGCCGACGATGCGTGATGCAACTCCCGATCCGCTCGGCTATTGTCTCGAGGAGCTTGCGCTCCTCTTTGAGGAACGGGCCCTCATCAGCCAAGGGCATCTGCTGCAGGTACGCAACCTCTAATGTCCCGGCCGACTGGCCATAGACTCGGATGGTCGCCTTCTGCGTCCATTCGGTCTCGTGGAAGTTTGTAGACGCATGCTCTCTACCGTCATGACAGATGCGGGCGACGGAGATGTCAGGGTACTGCCAACCGGGAGGGATGGCATCGATGACGCCTTGAAACACTTGATCGAGCGGAAGGTCGTCATTGTTGGTGACCTCCTCGACACGATAGAGGCAGTTGAGCTCCTTGGCGCGCTCTTGCAGCGACCTGAGAATATCGGCTACACGATCGTCTTGTTCCGTCATACCGAACCTCCGCGACCTGCGAAGCTCAGTCGTGGAGAACCACCCCTCGTCCATGGCGGCCGTCGACGCGAATCAACAGGGGTGCGTTAAGCCGCACGTGCCGCAGGAACCGAGTTTCCGATGAAGCCGGTTGTTGGTCAAGCCAATCCCAGGCAATCCCGTAGTCGCCATGGTGCCGTACCGTAAAATACTGAACCTGGAAGCTGATCATGTTATGAAAAAAGTGCGAGCCCTGGCTGGCATCTACGTCCATCTCGGGCAAGGTGGCTTCTACGATGACACGCGCGCCAGAGATTTGTGGCCAGGTCACAGGAATGCCAAGCCACGGATCACTGCTCCCCCAGCGCCCGAATCCGATTAGCAGGTACGATGTCCTCGTCGAAGCCAGCGACCGGTTGAGCTGATCGATCTCTGCCGCAATCTGCTGCGTGTATCTAGCGTCAAACGAGGCGGGCCTGACATAGACGACGTCCACGACCGTGTCGTTCTCTCCGTTACCGAGGACGGTTTCGCTTGCCAAGAGCACGCGGTCGCCTCGAAGGTCAGCATCGTCCACCTGCACCACTTCGCGTGCGACCATCATCGGACGCACTTGGAGGAATCCGAAGCGGGCAGGCACACCATTCCGGCGATCCAAGGTCAGCGCGAATTCGATTTCCACATCCGACTGAAGCGCCTGTTTGCAGTGCGCTGACAGTCGGATGACAACATCATTGAGGGGCACATCCTTTAGTTCGAGGATCCGGCCGAAGGTCAGCACCCGCGGGCCTTGCCCGGCAGTACCGAGGGTCAGACGATCCGATGCCGGATCGTAAGTGGACGCAGTGAAGCGTAATACGTCGTCCCATTCCGCAGCGTCAAGCCCGAGCTGTACGAGGTACTCGGCCTCGTTGACGGGATCGTATTGCGCCGGTTCCATGTTCACGGCCCAGAATTGCGTCTGCGTATTCTTGAGCAGCTCGCGGGTGGACCCAAACGGCGGACGGAGGTTCGGGAAACGCGGGCTGTATGTCCACGTCACACCACCGTCGACGATGGTCTTGCCTAGTCCCAGGGCAAGGTTGACGACACCGTCTTCAGGCCTGGCACGACCGACCGGGTAGTAGTTATGTGTGCGGATCACTCCAGAGACGATGGGATAGAACCGCTCGCCGAAGCGCTCGCCGACGACCTCTTGGATGATGACTGCCATTCGCTCTGATTCGATCGGGTGGGCAATCGTGCGCATGTAGCTCTTGGCGTCGCGGAAGAAGGTCGATGCCCAAACAAACTTAATCGCCTCGGCGAGCTTCCTAAAGCGGTCGCCAACGGCGGCTTGGTTGTTCGGGATGATCTTGGTGCCGTAGACTCCGGCGAACGGATGCTGCAACGCATCCTCCAACATGCTCGATGACCGCACGGCCAATGGGCGACGAACCTGTGCGATCAGGGCGCGTAGGTCACCGACGAAATAAGCCGGAAGCTCTGCCTTGAGGAACGCGTGCGCAATCCGGTCATCAGGGACGTCCGCAAAGGCGATCTCATGAAGTTCGTTTTGTGCAAGAAACTGCTCGAAAACATCGGTCCCCAGCACCGCGAGGCGAGGGATGGCGACTTGCATTCCGGGGATGGCATCGCTTGGGCATGCATCCTCGATGAGCTTCTTCGCCGACACCAGCCCTAGGGCCTTGCCGCCGAGTCGGCCACCTCCGATGACCGTGAAGTCCTCGTCTGATTCGAAGAACTTACGGTCGAATGGCGGGTGCGTGGCTTCGTCGGGCTTCCTGCTCATCGACCCTGCTCACCGGTTACGCGCTCACATCCCTACACCCAGCCGCGGTCCTTACACGCCTGCGCGACGCGGGCAATCGCGATCGTATAGGCCGCGTCGCGCATGTAAAGCTTGCGCTTGCGGGCCATATCGCTTACGCCGATAAACGCCGAGGTCATCATCACGTCGAGCTTTCCGAGCACCTCGTCCTTTTCCCAAAAGTAGTTCATGTTGCTCTGCACTTGCTCGAGGTAACTGCAGGTGACGCCGCCGGCGTTCGCCAGGAAGTCCGGGATAACGAAGACACCGCGCGCGTGGAGTATGCGATCGGCTTCAGGAGTCGTCGGCCCGTTGGCGCCTTCGGCAATGAGTTTGACTCGCTTCGATATCTTCGTCACGTTCTCCTCAGCGATCGAGTTCTCGAGGGCGCAGGGAAACAGGATATCTACGTCCTGCTCGATCCAATCCTCGCCCGGTAGCCGCTCGTAGCCGAGGTCCGCGGCTTTCTGCTTGTTGATCCCTCCGAAGCGGTCAGTGATCTTCCGAAGCTCGGCGAGATCGACGCCGTCCTTCTTTCGGAAGGTGTAGGGCTGCTGGTCTTCCTGATCCCAGCAGGACACGGCGATGACCGTGCCACCGATCTGAGCGTAAAGCTCGATTGCGTACTGGGCCACGTTGCCGAACCCCTGTACCGAGGCAACCGTGTCCTGAGGTCGGATGCCGAGCTCCTTCAATGCCTCGCGCACCGTGAACACGAGCCCATAGCCCGTCGCCTCCGTACGACCGAGCGAACCGCCCATGCCAACGGGCTTGCCGGTGATCACGCCAGGGTAATGGCCGCCACTTATCTGCTCGTACTCGTCGAGCATCCACAGCATGTGCTGGCCGGTGGTCATTACATCGGGCGCAGGCACATCGCGGAGAGGCCCGACATCCCGAGCGATCTGGCGCACGTAGGCCCGGCAGATGTTCTGCTGTTCCTTCATGCTCAGGCTATGCGGTTCGCAGATCACGCCGCCCTTCCCGCCGCCCAGGGGGAGGTCCGCCACGGCGGTCTTCCAGGTCATCCACATGGCCAGAGCTCGGACCGTGTCGGCTGTTTCCTGGGGGTGGAACCGGATGCCACCCTTGGCCGGGCCCCGGGCATCGTTATGCTGCACGCGGAACCCACGAAAGACCCGGATGGTCCCGTCATCCATACGAACAGGTAGACTAAAATGGTACTCGCGCATCGGGGTGCGGAGCAGATCTCGGGTTCCCTGGTCCAGGCCGAGTCCCTCGGCAATCTTGTCGAACTGAGCCTGGGCCATGGCGAACGCATTAAACGGCTTGACGCTCATCGAACTCGTCCTTCAAAATAGCGGTGCTGCCGGGGCACCCTCGACGCCGACTCATTCCTGGAGGCAGGCACCGATGGCCCCCCGCTAACCTCCGGCAGGCATGATCGGTGCCAGTACCGCCCATTATGCCAAGTGTAGGGCCGGGCGGAGGCACCGGGAAGCGGTACGACCGAGGACGTCTCCAGGATGCACGTTTAAGCCGCCTCCGCCGATTGGGTCTCTCGCAGCCCACCAAATCGCCCACAGCCCGCACGTCCCAGCGGAAGCCCGCGATGTCGTAGCCGCGTTCGAAAGCCAGCATGAGCATAGGACGGCTGTGGTTGTGTAGCATTCCAGCCGGAGCATCTGGTGACGAACCCGGTATGAACAGCTCGGCCCCAGCGCGGGGCATTCCGTCGCGCACCGTAACCTGAACCGGACTTACTCCTACGCCAATGCCAGGTGGTCAGCACGCCGGTCCGAATCGCCACCCTTCTCGCCGCCGCAGAGGACCTTCTCACATGACATGGGAGGAAGCGATCATCCTTGCGCTGTTGCTCGTCGAGTATGCTTTTCGAGCAGCGTTTGAACGGCTCCCGGATCGAGGGATATCGTGGCGAGTGGCACGGTCCGGTATGCACGAATGAAGTATCATCCCAACGTCCCGCAAGGGCAATATCCGCACGCCAACCGTAGTCAATCGGGGTCACGTGCAGGCAGAACGGACGGCTCGTTGGGAAAGTGGGGAACTCGAAACGGGATCGTCGTAAGTGGCGCCCCCGTCGAACGTAAGACGCCGTTGTCGTTTGTGGACAACGGCGGTCAATGGAAGCGGGTGATGGGATTTGAACCCACGACATTCACGTTGGCAACGTGACGCTCTACCACTGAGCTACACCCGCAGAACGACTCGTGGCAGCCTACCCATACCGTTGCGCCCTGTCAAATCCGGACGACGGCACCGCTTCAGAGACTTCGGAGCCACGCGAAACACGCCCGCCGAGACGACGCCGGCCGACACGGGCATCACGCCGAACATTCCGTAGGACGATAACACATGGCGGCGGCCCGCCGGCTGTCGCCCAAGTCATGCATCCGTGTTCGCGTTGCCGCACGCACGGGCATCTCCGCGCGACCGTCACTCCGGAGCCGGCTCGAGAATCGCCGTCATGCTCCCCTCGCACCGCGGAATGCGCCAATCGCGACCGAACGAGAGGATCTGATCGCGCTTCAGCTCTGCCCGCTCCAATGTCGTCGTGTCTACGATCACGCGCCCTTTCCCGTCGACTTCGGACGCGAGTTCGTAGGCGGTTTCGGTCGTGAACCCGAACAGCTTTCGAAGCATGCCGATCACGTAGTCATACGTGTGATCATCGTCATCGCACAGGATGACGTGATACCGCGGCTGCTTTCTGACCTTCGTCGTGCTGTCGGGAACGACCTTGGACGTCGTCGATTTGATCGTTACTTCCGTCGTCGTGCTCATGGTATTCGTTCTTGGACTCTTGAATGCTTCAGTCCGATCCTCTTAGCCCCGCCGCCGCACCGTCAATGGAAGGCCCACCGAGTCGGTGTGCGGGTCCCGCTCCGGGGAATTGTGTACGAGATTGCCGTGCAGCGTCAAGGCGGTCGTCGCGGTGATCTGAACGCGAGCGAAATGGCCAATGTGTTCGGGCTCTCCCGCAAACACCACGATCTGATCGCTGCGGGTGCGGCCGACGAGTTGGTCCGAACGCCGCCAGCTCACCTCCTCGCCCCGCGTCTGCTCCGCTTCCTGGGCCTTGATCGCAGCCTTGCTGTAGCCCTCGACCAGGACCTCCACCGTTTCTCCCGCCAATTGTCGATTGAAAGCCGACGAAATCGCCTCCTGCCGGGCCAGGAGTTCGGCGTTGCGGCGGCGTTTTGTCTCCTCGGGAACGTCGTCGTCGCGTTTGGCAGCCACCGTCGACGGGCGCTCGGAGTACTTGAACACGAAGATGTTCTTGAACCGACAACGTTCGATCAGCCGTAGCGAGGCTTCGTGCTCCTTCTCGGTCTCGCCGCAGAACCCGACGATGAAATCGCTGGCGACCGTCAGCCCCGGGACGAGCTCCCGCCCCCGATCGATCAGATCGACGTACCGCTTGACGGTGTACTGCCGGCGCATCCGCCGCAAGACCGCATCGCTCCCGCTCTGCACGGGGATGTGCAGGTACTCGCAGACCTCCGGGATGTCCCGGATCGCCTGAAAGATTTCATCATCGAAGTCACCCGGGAAGCACGTGACGAACCGGACCCGTTCGATGCCCGCGACGTCGGACACGCGGGCCAGCAATTCGGCGAAGCGAACGGGGCGCCCGTTCTCCTGATTCACGTAGCTGTTCACCGTTTGGCCGATGAGTGTCACCTCTTTTGCACCCCGGTCGGCGAGCATCCTCGTTTCGCTGACGATCTGCGACACGGGCCGGCTTCGTTCGGGACCGCGGGTGAACGGTACCACACAGAACGTACAGAACTTGTCGCACCCGCGCTGCACGCGGACATAAGATTGCAGGACGCTTTGGCCAGGCGGAGGATCGCGCGAAAGGTCCAGGGCTTCGACCGAATCGTATTCCAACGCCCGCTGCAACGGCGTGCTCTTCCGCGATTTAGATTGAGAGAGCGCGACCGCGCGATGCCGACCGTCACGCACGGCGTCGACGAGCGCCGAAACCTTGTTCAGCTCACCCGGACCACACACAAGGTCGACGTGCGGCATCTTCGCAAAAATACCGTCCGGATCGCGCTCCGCCATGCAGCCGATCACCCCGACGACCATGTCGCTGTTGCTTTGCTTGGGCCTTTTCAGCGATCCGAGGCGCGACAAGACCTTCTGTTCGGCGTGGTCGCGAACGCTGCACGTGTTGATCAGCACGACGTCCGCGGCGTTCATGTCGTTCGTCGGCGCGTAGCCCTGCGCGCGAAGCTGACCGAGCACGAGCTCGCTGTCGAGCACGTTCATCTGGCAGCCCATCGTCTCGAGGTAGACCGTCTTTCCGCTCATTCGCATTCCGTCAGGCGACAGCTTCCGACCCGGCATGCCATATTGTAGTTCCGGGCGTGCGCACATACAAACGCCTGCGTTCCGCGCTGCGAAATCGAGTCGTCACGGCTGCGATGACCGCAGAACCTAAAGGCATGAATTGGCCATGCCGGACGCCGACGCGTCAGGACCCGACCCTAGGCATCGAACGCTCGGCGACCTTTCGCATGATCCCGTCCGCCGCCCGACGCGAGAACCGACGGATGAGCGTGATCAGGTTTCCCTCCAAGGTCAGCGTAACCTCTCTGCGACGCCGGCGCGAGGACCGCACCACAGCCTTCGCCACCCGCTCCGCCGAGTACTGCGTTTGCGATAGGCGGCTTGCGTCGGCATCGACTTTCGCCGCGGCGTCAAAAAAGCCGGTGCTGGTCGAGCCCGGCGCAACCAACAGCACGTCAACGCCGGTTCCCCACAACTCCATCCGCAGCCCGCTGCTCAATGCGTTCAGCGCCGCCTTGGTGGCACAGTACACCGTCATCCTCGGAATGGCCTGGTACCCGACGACCGACGATACGTTGACGATTTGTCCGTGTCCGCGCTTCACCATCTCAGGCAACACAGCCTGGATCATCGCGACCGGCCCGGACAGATTGACCGCCAGCATCCGCTCCAGATGGTCCGGGGGCATCTTGGCGACGCTCGTGAACGAAGCCCAACCCGCGTTGTTCACCAGCACATCGATCGCCCCGAATCGCTCTCGAGCCGTTCGAACGGCGATCGCCCGCTCCACCGGATCGGTGACGTCCATCGCAACCGGTACGACCCGGTCGCGCCCGAGCGCGCCCGCCAGCGCCTCGAGCTTCTCGAACGAACGGGCGGCCGCCACCACCCGACTGCCCGCCCGGCAATACTCGACGGCGCAAGCCCGTCCGATACCGCTCGACGCCCCGGTTATGAAGACCACACGGTCTTTCAGCTCATAGCTCATGTTCTGACCCCGTAAGTCCAGCGCCGTCACTCATGATCGATTCTAAAGTCCATGCATCCGGGCGGCGTGGCTATGACGAAGGCAGGAACGGCCGCCGCGCCCGCGCCCCGCGATGCGTGGGTCGCCCTAGCCATACCCCTCATGCCCGCTGTTCGCAAGCGAGCCTTGCCGTTATGCTAGCACCGTTGACCGGACGAAGGAGCTTTCCGAGCCCCCGGCTTTACCTCACGTGGATGACTGCTCGGACCAGGCTCCGCGGTTCGGTTCAAGATTCGCTGTCAGGGTGTCAGACATCCAGGAGGTTCGTTTCGTGCTCACGCTCACGTTCTTGGGAGTTGGGGCTGCATTCGCAAAGAAGAACTTCAACTCGAACGCCCTGATCGAGGCGTGGTCGTCCGGACCGGATGGGCAGGACGCCCCCGACGACACGCTCCTGGTCGACTTTGGAACCACCGGGCCGCTCGCCCTTCACCACCTCCGCCAGAAACCCGGCTTCTCGTACTTGGATGATCACGGCCGAATCAACTACCCGGCCATCAAGCGCATCTTCGTCTCTCATCTGCACAGCGACCACATCGGGGGCCTCGAAGAACTCGCAGCCATGAACATTCACATCTTCAGCGACCCCAAGCGCGGTGCGTGCGTCAAGCCGACGCTCTACGGTTCGCCCGAAGTCCTGCTGGCCCTTTGGGATCATTCGCTGCGTGGCGGACTGGGTGTGCTTGCAGGCCGCGAAGCCCGGTTGGAAGACTACTTCAACGTTGTCATGATGCAGTCCGCGGGTCAAGCCATGCCCGACCGATTCCGGATGCGGGACCGCTACGAGTTCTCGATCGTCCCGACCGACCATGTACGCGTCAGCGAAAAGCGCGACTGGCCCAGTTTCGGACTGGTCATCAGAGACCGACAAAGCAGTGACACTGTCTTCTATTCCGGTGACACGCGGTTCGACCCCAAAGGCCTCGGCGAGATCATGGAATCCGCCAAGATCATCTTCCACGAAGTGCTCCTCCTCGACATTGAGGATGCCGTTCATGCGACACTTTCCGAGCTGCGTACGCTACCCGAGCCGGTGCGAAAGAAGATGACACTCTTCCACTACGACGACATGTGGGACGACGCATCCTACAATCACGTGGACCGTGAGTTCGCCGGCTTCGCACAACCGCAGCAACGGTATACCCTGTTTCCCTAGCGGCTAGCTTGAGCCGGCGCGTAGACCGTGTTGCGTGTCGACGCCTCCGCGCCGAACGCAACCGGGCGTCGTGTCCCCGAGCGGATGAAGACGCGCCGGGTGCCCGTGGCACGGTCTTGTAGTTCCCGCCTTGGTTCGCCCTCGAAGCCCGCGTTTTCTCGCTTAACACGAGCACGCGACCCGCGCCCTAATTCGGACCGACCCTTGCAGCATCGAACGATCCCGGATATACTACCTGGAAGTAAGGTAGCCTACCCGTTCATTTGCTTAGTGGAGCGACAGCGGCGAAGGAGGGGTTTGCCCCGTAAGATCATGCGTCAGCTCCGGCGTCATCATGATCCATCTACCCGCCCCAAGCAAGAACGTCTCCGGCTCGTCATGCTCTTCTCCAGGGAGGATCGGCCATGCGCAAAATCATGATCGCGAGCACGCCGGGAATCGCCGTTTCGACGCCTTTCGTCTGCGCCGGAGGCGTGATCGGCATTCCCATGACCGAATCGTTCTCTGCCGGCATCTCGCCCTGTGACTGGGAATGCGACTACTGCTGGTGCGGAACGTGGTATGAGCAGAACTGCCCCGTCGATTGGTTCTACGATGCGGAGTGTGACTGCGGTTGTCAGTTCTGTGACGGATGGTGCGACTGCTCGATTCAGGATTGCGGCCTGTCACCGTGCGCGGCAAACTGCGATTGGTGCTTCATCGGGACTCCTTGGGACCTCAATTGTCCGTCGGAGTGGCAAGGAGACGGCGACTGTGATTGCGGATGCCAGTTTGTTGACACTCTGGACTGTGGCGGCGGCGGACTCCCCGACCTCGCCGTCTTGTCCACCAGCGTCAATCCCACCACGGGCGTGAGCCCCGGCAGCGAACTGTACATCGACGCCCAGGCCTGGAACCAGGGCATCGGCACCACCGGAGCGCCTTTCGACCTGACGTGGTTCATCTCCACCGACACCACGGTCAACCTCGGTGATCTCGCGTGGGCTTACTCCACCTTCCAGTGCTGTTTGGGCCCGACCGAGTGGGTGCATGCTTACGGTCCGGCTCCCTGGCCCGATCATCCCGTCTATACCGACTACATGATCCCGGGGCGTACCTACTACCTCA
>JASFUW010000082.1:0-14399 GCA_050050135.1 Phycisphaerae bacterium | reverse complement strand
CGCGGCCTCGACCCCACCAAGACCATCGCCGAGTCCCTCAAAACCTACCTGACCACCGGGCAACTGCCCTCACTGCCCGTCTAACTCATTGCACATGGCTGAAGAGTTACAATGAACTATTGGCCTGCATTGATTTGGTCTCCAAGACTGGGCCGCGTATCAATGACACAAAGCCTCGTCTTATCACCTGAGGTAATCACCATATAGTCGCCATCCAACGTCCAGCATGGCGAATCGATACCCTCCACGGTCGTAAACGGGATGCGAATTGCCGGACGCCGTTTTGTCATCATACCAGGTAAGTCGAATAGCTCGATATAGTGCTGTCCCGGGTATCCACCAACGGCGCCGAATACCCAGCTTTCCTTCTTGCGAATCTGCCTTCCGTCGACGGTTAATACCGCGACGCGATCGCCGCATGGGCACCAGGATAGTTCGAGCGCGTGTTCACCCGTTGTCTTCACTCTCTGTCGTTTTTCGTTGCGAAGGCCCACATGGAGTGTTCCCTCCTTTAACGACACCAAGAAATCAGGTGGTCGTGGTGCCATCGTTTCTGCTTTCGCAATCTCGGTTGTGCTAGCTGTCCACGCACGTAGGGGCACCTCGGTCAGAACGCGGCTCGCGGGATCATATCTATAGCTCACCGCAGGTGCCAACCACGCCCCCCCCAGCGACTTCTTCTCACGAGTTATCAACAGAGCCGCAGACTCCGAGGATTCGTAGCGCAGGCGCAAGTGGCCACCACGGGGGTCGGCGATCTGAAATACTGGAATATCGCTTACCACGGCGCGCCGTTTCAGAGCTATCACCGCCGCAACAGTAAGCGCCGCTAGCAGACACACCATGCCCCATATCATCCACTTCTTCTTCATGCGCGCGTCCTTATTGTGCGTCTATCGGCCGCAAATCGCCGTGCGATTTCTCCCGCATCCAAAGCCATTGCCAGACCTTGTATGCTACGCCGGAGTCTGCGATACTAGAGTGGTTACGCCCTTCATTAGGATGAGTACCTCCAGAGTACATATAGGCAAATCCGCCGGCTGCCTTTTCCGCGTAGGATGGCGTTCCCAGGGTTCCCATAGCACTAGTGACAGTTACCAGCGTGTCGTTCGGGGTGAAAGACGAAGTTTCCAGTGGGTTTTCAGGCAGAAAAGGGGGACATTCTGTTTTTCTGCGCGCTGCGGTCCCACTGAGAGGTTGAATGTCCCCCTCTCTGTCGCCCTTTTTCCCTTTTTGGGCTCGCTGTGCAACCGGAGTGATCTTCATCGGAATTGGAACCTACTTCACGGCTGCATTCGTCTTCCGGGTGTTGTAGCGCTTAGCGTTCCGCATCCGGCTCCTCGACTTCGCGGTTTCTGGCTGTAGTGGGCGATTGCCCAGGTCCGATGGGGTCCTCTTCATCCGCTGTAGAGACCACCTTCAGGGGCGGGACGTCGTCCGGCCGGTCGGGATCGAGTTTCGGCAGGTCCTTGATGGAACTGAGACCGAAGACTTCGAGGAACTTGCTGGTCGTACCATAGAGCAGCGGGCGCCCCAGCTCCTCGGCCCGGCCGACGATGCGTATCAGGTTCATCTCGCGCAGGCGGACCAGCATGTCACCGACGGCCACGCCGCGGACCGCCTCGATGTCGGCCCGCAGCACCGGCTGCCGGTAGGCCACGATGGCCAATGTCTCCAGGGCCGCCGGCGAGAGCCTCGAGTCGCTTCTTGCCTTGTGCAGCTTGCCGACCCACGGATCGTAGACCGAGCCAGTGAGCATCTGAAAACCCTTGGCGACCGCCTCGATCCGAAAGGAGGTGCCTGCCTCGGCGTACCTCTCGTTCAGCGCCGAGATGTGTCGGCGGACGTCGCCCGCATCGCCGATCCCCAAGATATCCGCGATCTTCCCTGCCGACAGGGGCTGATCCGTTGCGAACAACAAGGCCTCGACGATCGCCTCGGTCCGAATCTCGGGCCGGCTTTCGTCGCCGCGACCGTTGGCCGAACTGCCTGAAGGCTCTACCATGACGCAGGATCATAATCGCCAGGACCGAGCTTGGCGAATGGGTCCCCCGAGGACAGGCCGCCCGGGGTCCGCCCCCCGCGGTCAACTCGAACACGGCGGACATTGCACCAACCCGGATGTGTCGTTATACAAAGGAAGAACACAAGACAGAGGCGCACGCGATCTTGAAAAACAACGTCAACAAAGTACGCAACCCTGGTTTCTCCGATGGCAAAGCCGGTCCGCTCGGCTGGGTTTGGTCCGCGACTTCGAAGGGAGCCGCCTGGCGGCGCAGACGCAGCGACGACATGCCCCGTCCGCCGCTGATGACCGTTACCCAGGACGACGAAACCGCAACGGCGCTCTGGTCCCAGGTCGTAGTCTGCAAGCCGGGCGAGAACTACCGGATCGAAGCGACCGTGCGCTGTAATCTCACAGGCGCTGAGCGCAGCGAGGAATTCGATCCATCCGGGTTTGTCCTCGCGGTCCAGCCTTGGGCTGAGGATAAGCCGATCGGTGATCGGCGAACCACGCCGGGTCTTCTTTCCGCATCTGAGCCGACTGCCGTTCGCACCTACTTCGAGGCTCCGGACGGCGTCCGGCGACTCCGCCTGTCCGTCGGGATCATGAACGCCCGGGGTGAGGCTGACATTCTGGACGTGCGGTTCATACAGATTCTGGAACTCGATGCCGTCTCGCACGTGCTCGCGATTCCGCCGCCTCCCTACGTGCAAAGCAGCCCGCGACCGTCCAAACGGATCGCCGTCTGCTCGGAGACTGCACAGCAGCGAAAGCTGACGCACCGCCTCTCGGCCCATTTCGGGGAGTCGAAAGTCACGGTAGTCACGCCGAAGAAGCTGAAGGCGGCGGAGTTGTCGGCGGATGCGATCCTGCTTCCCGATCGCGATCCCCCACCGTCGATCCGGTCGCTGACCGGGCTGAAGAAGCTCGCAGCGAACCGTACGGTCGTCATCTCGCTTCCTGCGTTCGCGAAGCTGTCTAAGGGCGTCCTCGGTCTTCGACGCGTCGAGCAGGACGACGATCCGATCCACGCCATGGTAATGTACGCGAACCACGCGACGCGCGGTTTCGCCCTGCACGACATCTTCCCCTACGCGTGGGCGGGCAAGGGTCCGGGGAGCTTCGTGCAGAACCATTTTCGAAGAACCGGTGCACTGAAGGAGTTTTGTAAGCGGCACGGTTTCGAGGTGTTGTTGGCATCGATGTGTGACCAGGATGTTACGTCGAACCGGCCGATCAGCTTGTTCCATGAGACGTCCGCCGGCGGGTTGTTCGTTCTGGACGTCGAGCCGGCTGAGGCCGAGCCGACGACCTTCGCGGAGCCGGTCCTCGCGATGCACCTGCTCCTTTCGATCCTCGGCCAGCGTCAGACGCATCTCGGGCAGTACATCCTGCCGGACGACACCGAGCCCGAGGTCCGCGTGCAGGTGCGCGAGATGGCTACGCGGTTTAGGCACTTCGTGGTTCATGATGCGGACCTGCCCGTCGACGAGGTCACCGAACAGCTCGTGACCATAGGCCGGGAGGACCGGACGTATGGCCTTCCGTTGACGCCCAAGCCGGTGATTCTCGTGCGCAGCGGGTTGGCGTCCGGCGATCCGGAAAGTGTGTACGGCACGTTTACGTGGTTCAAACAGCTGGTGCGGATGCAACCGCACGAATGTCTGTACGCCCAGCCGCTGGCGTCCCAGTTTCACCTGGCGTGGGTGCCGAGCGTTGCACCGTGGGAGGCGCGCAACGGTTGGATTCGTCGAGGTACGGTGGCGCGTTCGCCCATGGAAGTCGAAACGGACGGCCGGGACGTGGCTGCGCTGATCGACGTGGTCTCTCGGCGGATCGGGCAACCACGCGTCGTCTTTTCGAAGGAGGACGGCGCATTTGAGCACGCACGGACGTGGCTCCCGCGATTGGCCGCGGCGTTTCCGCCGGGTCCGTGCTTCGCGCCGTACGCCGACTCTGATCGGACAGCGGGGGACCGGGATGCACGCGTCTGGCGAGCGGGAACATATGACGTGCAGGTGGCGGTTGATCCGGAGGCGTTCCGGACGGAGGTGCACCGGCAGGTGCGTTCGGCGGGCGGGGCGGTGATTCGGATCGAGGTGCCTGCGTACGAGTCGGACTTTTCGGCGTATTCGATCCGTAGCACTGACGTCACCGCGACACTGCTCGAGCAGGTGATCGGTCTGCAGTTCGGATTGATCGCGGTGAACCGGGGCCCGGGGGCGGTTCGCTTTGATGCGATGCCGCCGGTCAAGGCGGGTGAAGCCCTGATCGTGGACCGGCGGGACCCGCTGCTGCGTGAGTCCGCAAGCCAGGTCGGCTGATCGAGGCTCGCCGTCGTCGCCGGTGCCGGTTTCACGCCAAGGTGTCGCTTCAGTCGGCGACGCGCCGGGCGAATCGAATCGCCTGTCTTACCGGATCCAGGGCGGCATCGGAGAGTGAGCCGTAGTGGTGCACGTCGGCGGCTGCGAATCCCAGTTCAACGGCGCGGGAGAAGAGCTTGACGAGATCGGGTGCTCCTACGGTCAGTGCGAAGTTCCGGTCGAGTCGGAACTCGTTGCGGCGGGCCTGCTTGCAGAGGGCGTCGTCGAGGTCGTCGGGGTCGTCGAGTTCGGTGATGACACCGGCGGGAAGCGCCCCATCGGGGTCGGCGGATGCCGGGCACCCCGATCCGCGGTGCGGGCGGTGGACCAACAGGTCGCAACGGCAAGACTCCACAAGGCGGGTGAGCAGTGTCGAAAGTGTGGAAGCGCGCCATGCGGCGAAGTCCGCGAGGGGTCGGTCGTCCGCGAGTGCCGACTCGACGCCATCGCCCGCGGAGGTCGCGGTGTCGAAGGCCTTTTGAAGCCTGGTTCGTACGGATCGTCGTGCCATGTCGATGTCAACGCCGGCGCCGGCTGCGCCCTGCTGGCAGGATTCGCAGAAACAAATCGATAGCAGGGTCTGCTCCGTGCGGCCGACGGACGCGGGCCAGCGGATTCGCGTCGACCACGCATCCGGCCAATGGATGGCGAAGTCTGCCAGGGCGACGGCACTTAGCCCATCGTGGGTGGTGAGATCGGAGAGGAGGCTTCCCAGATAGCTCTGGACGTCCGGGTTGGCGAGGCACAAGGCCATGCCGGATTGATCGCCGAAGGCGTTCTTGGAGGTCATTTCGGGGTGGCGTTTCAGGAGTCGGCCGGTCTGCGATGCCGAGATAACGGCACGGAGTGACATTCCACGCGTCGCGCAGGCGTCGGTCAATCGTTCGAGCGGTCGGCGTTTGTCGAGCCAGTCCGAGACGACGGGCTTTAAGCGCGTTTTCTCGTATCGAGCGAGGTCGGGGTGGAAGAAGAGGCCGCCGCGGGTGTTGAAGATGCGCGGGTGACGGTCGCGGACACGGAACTCGGCCAGCGGGGGCACGCCCAGCCATAACGACAGACCGGTGACACCGACCCCGCCGTGCAGTTGATCGAGCACGGCGTCGAGATCGTCGCCGACCAGGTCCCACGGGTACGCTTCAAGAAAGCATTGGAACATTCGCTGATCTTACTCCAAACGGATTGGTACGGTAGGTCGGGGGCGGGGCGGGGAGCCGGGAGCGGGGAACAGGGTGATTGGCGATCGGGGATTGCGGATTGGGGTGCGGAAGGATGAAGGAGCGCGGCAAGCCACAAGGGGCAGGGGGACGCGGATACCGGAGTTGTGTTGATTTCGGGCGCCGTGCGGGGGCGGGAATGGAGGCGCGAACGGTGGGTTCGCTGCGGCGGCGAAGCCACGGCGAACCGCGTTTTTGATAGCGCCAGGGCGGTTTTTTGGGTTCGTTCTGCAAAAAAACTTGCATTCATTGTCCTCTTTTCGTTCCCGGCGGCGACCGGCTGGGCATCCGGGCGAGCGAGCTTCCCACCAGACCCGCGGTGTGCCGTCAGCGAGTATAACTTCACCGGCGGACGGTGGAATAGGCTCTTTCCCGTAAGGGCTTGCGAACACTTATGTTACGAACAAGCAACATCATTGGTGATTGCCTCCGATAGGCTCAAGTGGTAGCCTCTAGATGGTCCTGTGGCACAAACATCTGGTAGGGTGCGCGATGGAGGTTCTCGGCAAGGGCGTCTATGAGTATGGGGAGTGTGCGCACCTTCTCGGCATCGCCCGCGGGCGAGTCCGGGGTTGGTTCCATGGGTATCCCAACCGTCCCGATGCGTTGATTCATTCGGACTATGAGGGCGCATTTGATACCCCCGTCGTGAGCTTTCTCGATTTCGTAGACGCTGCCGTGGCGCTCACGCTAACCGCAAAACACGATGTATCCGTGCAGATGGTACGTAAACTTAGGCGCAGGCTGTCTGAAGAGCTTGCGACGGTTCACCCATTCGCCAGGAAAGATTTTTACGTACTCCCAGCTTCGCGACCCATCGTATTCAGTGGTGACGCCAAGACGGATGGTGACATGCGACTCGTCGAAGTATTGAAGGGCCAACGTGCGTTTCCTGAACTCATGCTTCCGTTTCTGTCAAAAGTCGAGTACGACGAGACCACTAAGCTGGCACAAGTTTTTCCGCTCATTGGTAGGGTGATCTTGGACCCGCGACGAAAATATGGGAAGCCTATCGTGCGCGGCACGGGGATGCCGACCATTCTTCTCTATGAATGCTATAAGGCGTGTGCATCGGAAGATGTTGTCGCCGATTGGTACAATGTCAGCACGGAGGATGTCATTGAAGCAGTCCGCTTTGAAACTGAGTTTTCCGGAATTGCTGCGTGAAGTTCTTCTTCGATCGAAATGTGTCCCATAAACTTGCACGAATCATAAACGCGTTCGAACAGGATCACAACGTGACTCATCAGGACTGGGACGGACGGTTTACCGATGACAGCGAGGACGTCCACATCATCAACACACTGGCGGCAGAGAGAGAAAAGCCCGTTTGGATTACAGCAGACCTCAGGCAGCGAAGTAATGCAGCCGAGCGCGCAGCACTGCGGAGTAGCGGAATGACGGTTTTCTTTCTCAAGAGAAGTGCGGTACTCCCGCATCATCAAGCGTTAAAGATGCTCGCGGTTTGGCCGACGCTTGTGGAATCTGCGCAGAATGCCCGCGTTCCAACTGCGTTTGAAATCCCAATAGGCAGGATCGGCGCCAAGTTCAACACGAAGATAACCAGGTTGTGCAACACCAGCGAGTTAACTTGACGTCGACTCTCCTCAGCGCTCTTGTGCGGCTTTTCTGGCTATGTCTGCCCACTGTTGCGCCATGAGCTTCTCGGGCGGGTCCTTGCTTCCGAGACGAGCGAGACCAACTGTCGCAGGATTTTCCCCGGATGTGCCTTCGGGCTTTTCTTCGGGCGCAGTGCGAGAGGTGGTTCGGCCCACCGCGGACAGTGCTAATTCGGTCAGGTTAGACGCTCTCGGCTTCTTCCGTCTTGAGTGTTTAGGCGTACATGCGGCATTGCCACCGCAGAACCCGAGGTTGAAGCGCCCCGTCACACGGAGTGAACTACTAGCCACCTATCATGCTGGACGGCAGGTCAACGGCTTGCCCTCCATTTCACCCCTCACCCGGCCTCTCCCCTCGAGGGGAGAGGAGGAAGAGGGTGGACCCGTGTCAATGGTCACGCGTGTAGTTCTACGATGTCCTTGTCGTGGAGGATGTGGTCGAGGTGGACTTGTTGGCCGTCTACGACGCCGTGGCCCCAGAGGCGGGCGGAGTGGATGCGGGTTTCGTCGCCGTGGTAGACCTTGCGGCCCAGCTCGTTGACGTCGCTGCCGAGCGCCAAGACGAAGGGCTCGTCGAGATCGGGCTTTTTGCCGGGGGGCTTGGCGTAGACGCGGATGACGCGGATCAGATCGAAGAGAAGGCGGGGGAGGCGTGACAGATCGTTGGCATCAACGGCCGACATGGGCTCGATGCGAACGCGGTCGGCGATATCCTCGCGGAGCATCTCGAGATTGTCAGCGGCATCGGACAGGTCGATCTTGTTTGCGAGGATGAAGCCGGAAGCCCGGAGGCCACTGCCGGTTTCGCCGATGCGTTCGCGGGGGCCGTCGGTCAGCTCGATGTTGCGCTTCTGGAGGTGATCGAGGCATGTGGCTACGTCGTCGAGGACGGAGTCGGCTGACAGATCGGCGACGATGATCAGGGCGTCGGCTGTTCGCCACATTCCGGGGAAGCCGGGGGGCACGTGATCGGCGGTGATGGGCGGGGTGTCTATGAGCTGAATCTTGATGTCTTCAAAGGGGACGGCGCCGGGGACGGGCATGGCGGTGGCGAAGGGGTATTCGGTGATCTTGACGTGCGCGTGGGTGAGGCCGCCGACGATCGAGGACTTGCCGACGTTGGGTGTCCCGATCAGGGCGACCTGGCCGGCTCCGGTCTTGGGGATGTAGAAGGGGTCGACCTTCGAGGGGCCTTTGCTGGTGGTCTGCTGGACGGCCTTTCTGGCGGCGGAGAGCTTTTTCTTGAGTTCCGCCTGGAGCTTTTCGGAGGCTTTGTGCTTGGGCAGCTCGCGCCACATTTCTTCAAGTGCAGCGAGCTTGTCTTCGGGCGTGGTGGCGGCCTTGTACTTGGCTTCGGCGTCGAGGTACATGGGTGTGAGGTTGGCGGCCATGGGTTGTGCTCCGCATTCATTATATCGAAATCGGAGAGATACTCATCCAGGTCGGTCGGGAGGTCGGGGGTGTGGGTCTTCGTGGCACGGTTGGGGATTGCGAGGGCGGGGATGTGTATTAGACTTGGCACGATGGGGATGGCACGACGTTCAGAGGCGGTGTCCGCGTCGGAGATTCTGTCGACGGTGCGGACGGTGTGGGGCTTCGACGCACTGCGGCCGCTTCAGGAACGGGCCATCCGTGCGGAATTGGTCCGTCGCGACTCGCTCGTGGTCATGCCGACAGGCGGGGGCAAGTCACTCTGCTATCAGGTTCCACCGCTCCTGGCGGGGCGCACCGACGTCGTGGTTTCACCGCTCATATCGCTGATGAAGGATCAGGTGGATGGGTTGAAGGCGCTCGGGTATCCGGCGGAGACGTTGCACAGCGGTCTGACGCAGTCGGACCAGGCGACGGCGGGACGGCGCGTGGTCGACGGAAGCTGCCGGCTGATCTTCGTATCACCCGAACGTCTGTTGAGTCCGTTCTTTATGGCGGCGTTGCACACCGTGGACGTGGGGTCGTTCGCGATTGACGAGGCCCATTGCATCAGTCATTGGGGTCATGATTTTCGGCTCGAGTACCGACGGCTGACCACGCTGAAGGATCGTTTCCCGGACGCGAGCGGACACGCGTACACGGCGACGGCGACGCAGCGCGTGCGTGATGACATCATCGCGCAGCTCGGCCTCGACCGTCCCGAGGTGCTGGTGGGGGATTTCGACAGGCCGAACCTCACGTATCGTGTGATTCCGCGCGTCGATCCGCACGAGCAGGCGGCGGAGATCATCGGGCGGCACGAGCATGAGGCGGTGATCGTCTATTGCATGACGCGGAAGGACACCGAGAACATGGCGTTGGCGCTTCGCCACAGGGGCACCGAAGCCCGTGCGTACCACGCGGGGATGGACGCGGCCGAGCGGCACAAGATTCAAGATGCGTTTGCAGGTGAGCGCGTCAATGTCATTGCCGCGACGGTGGCGTTCGGGATGGGGATCGACCGGAGCAACGTACGTTGTGTGATCCACGCGAGCATGCCCAAGTCGGTCGAGCACTATCAGCAGGAAGTCGGGCGTGCCGGGCGAGATGGGCTGGAAGCGGAGTGTGTCCTTCTTTACTCCGCGGCCGACGTGATGCGGTGGGAGTCGTTGTTTGCCAGGAGCGCGGAAGAGGCCGAGGAGCCGGAAGAGGTGTTGGAGGCCAACAAGACGCTCGTCCGACAGATGCAGCGGTTCGCGAATGTGCCACAGTGCAGGCATCGGCTGCTTGTCGAGCACTTCGGCCAGTCGTACGACAGGGACAACTGCGAGGCCTGCGACGTGTGTCTCGGGGATGTCGTCGGAGTCGAAGATCAGACGGTTGTTGCACAGAAAATCCTCTCCTGTGTTGCCCGCTTACAAGGGCGGTTCGGTGTCGGGCACGTGGTGGACGTGCTGCGTGGGGCTGATACGGAGAACATTCGCCGGTTTGGAAGCGATCAGGTCAGCACGTACGGGTTGCTGAAAGATGTCGATCGGAAAGCGCTCGTCAATTCGGTGTATCAACTTGTTGATCAGGGGCTGCTGGACCGCACGAGTGGTGAGCGTCCCGTACTTCAGCTCAATGAGGTTTCGTGGGAAGTGATGCGTGGGAGGCGGAAGGTTCTACTGCTCAAGCCCAAAGCGAAGCGCGTCCGGCGGACGCGCGGCGAGCGTGAAAGCTGGGAAGGCGTGGACCGGGGGTTGTTCGAACGTCTGCGCAGTCTCCGCGGCATGATCGCGAAGAAGCGCGGAGTGCCCGCGTATGTCATCTTTGGCGACGCGACGCTGCGCGACATGGCCCGTCAAAAACCGCGCAATGAAGCGGGCATGCTGGCTGTGCATGGCGTCGGTCAGGCGAAGCTCGCGCAGTTCGGGCGGAGTTTTCTCGAGGCGATTGCGGAGTACAACAGAGCTTAGCGGCACGGCGGTGGCGGACCAGAAGCCGGCCGAGGGCGGGTTGTGGTTGCGTCGGGTTCGGGCTTGAGACGATGGCAGGAAGGCTGAACGCCGGTTCGGGTTCCCCAGTTGGGTGCTTCTCAGGGCTCCGGCGGTGGCTGTAAGCGGACGAACTGGACGGCGCCCACAGTCAAGCTTGGCGCATTGAGCCGGTTTCCGCCGAAGAACCCCTGTGTGATCTGGAACGGAGCTGGGGGCTGGATATCGAGTGCCGCCGGATCAGCGAAACCTGCCTCGTCGAAGCACGCGGTTGGGACGAATTCGAGGGGAGTGAGGTTGGTGAAACGGGGATCGGAAAAACAGTCCTCCGTTTCATAGTGGTGACTGTTCACGTCCCTGAACTGCCGGTAAGACTGAATCCATGGGTCGACATATCTCTTCCATTCTTCGAAGCTTGCCGCGGTTGCCTCCTCGACATTGCATTCCTTCGGCTTCGGGCATTCGGAAGACGGATCGTACTCGTATGTCTTCGTCGTTTCGTGCGCCCAGAGAAGGGGGATTCCGACGTAGAGTTGGAAATCGGGGTCGACCATCTTCGTTAACTGCCCGTAGCGCCCGCTGGTGCTGTATGCGGGTGTGACGGTACATGCGCTATATGGGCAGTTGTCACTGCCTTTACAGGGATCATCGGAGCAGGAATCGCCGTCGCAGCAGATTTCACGGTAGTAGCGCGCGTTGTTCAAATACACTTTTCTGAGATCATAGTCCTTCCAAGTGGGGTCTGCACTGTCCTCGTCCGGAGCCATATCCGGCGCAACGTAGATGAGATTGTTTCGCATGACGGTTTTGCCCTCGTTCCAGGGTCCGTTCTGTCGATAGAAGTTCTCGGTCTCGCCGGTCGCAAGATGAAATCCCGAATATGCGAATGTGTCGTGGATGAGATAATTGTCGTGCTTCTTGTGGTAGTCCGTGAACCTGGTGTTAAGGAGAATGTTGTTCACGATGAGTAATTGGTTCGTCCCGTCACTCAGGCCGGGTGTCTTGACGGCGTCGTTGTTCAAGAACATGTTCCGCTCAATGCGAAAGTAGTTGTCGCTATAGGTCGTGTCACAATAGCGGGCGTGGTCTATATCAAAGGCCGCGTCTGCCCTACCCACGGACTGTGCGGGGTCCCAAGTTTCGACGACATTGTTGAAGAGGACGCCGTTGGCGGGGGAGACTAGGTGGAAGGCATCCTGATTCCCGTCGCCGCCGTCGTCCACCTCATACCCGTGGATGTAACTGTTTTGGATCACGAGACATTCCAACTGGAACTTGTTCGTGCCGCAGGTGACATAGTCGACGTAGTCAGGGTCGCTCGGCTCAAGGCAAAGTCTGCGGTACTTGTGAGAGTAGGCGTCGCCTTCACACACCTCCCTGACGTTGGGGCAGCATTCTGAGCACTCGATCTTACCTGGTAAAGGGGGTGTGGCGTCGAAGGGGTTGTTGTCCGACGGGCGGATGTTGGAACAGTTGTACACGTAGATTCCCTGGCCGTTGCTGAGTTCGGTGTTGTTGCCGTAGGTGAGGCCTTCGATCTCCACGTTGTCGATGAACACGCATTTGCAGCCGTCGATGCGGATGTGGCTCCCGTCTGCAGCCCCGGCGAAGTGACTATTGCGGATGATGACGGTGTCACAGTTGGAGATATGGAGTGTATCCTTGGCGGCGTATACGTCGCCTGGATTTTTCGTACTGCAATCGTCGACGCCGCCGCGTTGGGTGATGTTCACGTTCTCGACCAACACGCGCCGGAAGTTACGTATGTATGCGAGGGTCGTACCCTTGTCATCAACACTTGCGTCCCAATAGACGTCGAGGTCCAGGTCGGCGAGGTGGTAGAAGGGTGCGCCTTCGCCGTCGACGCGGAATTGCTTGGACTTCCATGGTGGATAACACACTTCTCGATGTGTCGGGGTGGTGGCGGTCGGGGACTTCCAGTCCGACTCCTTGCCGGTTGGCAACGCGGCCCAATCGGAGACGTAATCCTTCGAGTACGAACCGTGTTTGCACTTGAACTGGTTCCGGGCGTTTCTCCAGGTCTTCCGTTCGTTCTTCGTCATCCCCAACAGCCTCATGGCGCTGGGAGCCTCGAGGCGCGAGGTTGTGTTATGGACAGGGCGATCCGGCGAGCAGCCGGTACTGAAATGGAGGGCGAGCAGGAGAGTGCCGATGCGGGTCCAGAACTGCATCATGTTTCCTTCCGGCTAGACGGTTGGATCGTGATCTGCCCAAGCTTCGACTCGGGCGGTTGAGGTTCCGGCCTCGATACGAGGGCGTAGAGTAGCGGGCATTACGCGTGTGCGCCAAGGGATCGGTTCCGGCGCTCGGGACCGGCACACGTTCGGACGGAGGTTTGTCGGGTTTGTGCGTCGATGCGGCTGCGCGGCCCGGGGGTGGGCGACGTGTTCGCCGGATACGGTCCGGGCTGATGCCTCTGGTGGATGATCGCCGAGTGGTTGGTAATGGAGTGCGGTGTCGCGGAGACTGCGTGGCCGTGGTAGCATCGGGACATGCAAAGCAAAGCGAAAACGGTGAAGCAGTACCTGGCTGAGCTGCCGGCGGATCGGCGGGAGGCGATCTCGGCGGTTCGGGACGTGATCCTGAAGAACCTGCCCAAGGGGTATGAAGAGGGGATGCAGTACGGGATGATCGGGTATTACGTTCCGCACAGCGTGTACCCGCCCGGTTATCACTGCGACCCGAAGCAGCCGCTGCCGTTTGCGAGTCTGGCGTCGCAGAAGAACCACATGGCGCTGTACCTGACGTGCCAATACGGCGATGAGGAGCACGAGGCGTGGTTCCGCGACGCGTGGGCGAAGACGGGCAGAAAGCTGGATATGGGGAAGTCGTGCATTCGTTTCAAGAAGCTGGACGATGTGCCGCTGACGGTGATCGGGCAGGCGATCAAGAGGATGCCGGTGACGAAGTTCGTGGCGCAGTATGAGTCCACGCTGGGTACGATGAAGAAGCGAACGAAGGGGGCGGGCTCGAAGAAAGCCAGCAGCAAGAAGGCGGGTGGGAAGAAGGTGAGGGCGAAGAAGACGGCCGCAGGGTCAACGCGCAAGTCCGGTCCCAAACGTTCATCCAGGACGAAATCGTAGGCGGTAGGGAAGCGCGAGGGCTGGGATTTACACGGTAAGACCGCCAGGTCTGTGTGCGTTGCATACATTCTCGATCAACTGGGTAAGGCAAATCATGACACAAACGTGAACGCGCGTCAGCGTAAGCTGTTGGACGCGCCCACACCGCGTGCGATGCTCCTGCCGTCGGGTCCGCCGTGAAGGAACAGTTCACGGGTAGGAACCGTTGCCAATCAACTCCGATGCCGTCGGATACCGTGAGTAAGGCGGCGAATGGAGCGACAGACAGCGTTCCGCCCTCGAGGCGGCCGGCGTGCTCGATCCGGGGCGAACCCTCGCCTTTTTCCGATCCCCAACGGCGAGCGTGCGGTGGGTTGTTGTTGGGTCTGCTTGGGTCTGCTTTTCAGTTCGATCCACGTTTTTGATGGCGTAAGTGCGGAGACTTGGGTCTGCTCGGGATACTTTTTTCTTCGCATTCTCGCTCCTTCCTTGCCATTGGCGTCGGGCGCACGCGAGGCTTCGAGCGCAATAACGCCACGGGTGATCGCCGTGTTCGCCTCGCGTGGGGCGCGCGAGGCGAAACAGCGGAGACCCGCACCCGGTGAGTAGTCGGCCGGCGTCCGGGCGTTAGTCCCGCCGGGGGCGGGACATCGTCAGGCCGCGGCGTAAGCCGGGGTGATACGTCCGGTGAGCCGAGCGAATGCCCCCTCCCGTGGGGCGATACAGGAC
>JASFUW010000081.1:0-14462 GCA_050050135.1 Phycisphaerae bacterium | reverse complement strand
CCTGAACCGTCATTGTAGCATGAGCGCTTGGGTCAAGCGATCCGGCCATACAGTTCAATGTACGAACTTGTTAAGGTCGGTCCCGCTCGATCCTTGGGGCTTGGTTTTCAGCGCCCGATCGGCTTCACGCCGGCCGTGCCTCTGGCGCCATTCGGATGTCGAGCCGGTCGCAAGCGCGGTATCCCCAGAGGGTCATGCGTCGGGAATCTGCCCCGAAGCTGGCACATTCGACGGGATATCCAGCTCAAAACACCTGGCGATGCCCCCAGTTCGAGGCCGATAGTCAGGGTAAGTTTCGGGGCGGATGCGGTATGCGGGCCGATGCCGGGCGAGGTGCGCGAATCAAGGTTCCTCGCGCTCCAGAAAGAATTCAAAACAGAGAGACCGATTAAAATGAACAATCCTACGTTCGCGATGCGAAGCAGCGGTGTGGTTTGTGCGATCGTGGCCGTCGGTTTGCTGGTGGCCGTCTCCGGTTGTCCGCTCCTGCAAGGTGGGAACGGAAACGCCAGCGGCCATGACAACATGAATGACAACGCCAACGGCAACGACAATCAGAACGGCAACACGAACGGAAACGGGAATCAAAATGACAATTTGAATGACAACGACAACGCCAATGGCAACGGGGGCGAAACCGCCGGCCACGGCGGACCGGTCGACGACCTCTGGACCACGCCTCCCGGGAGCGAAACCAGCTATTCATTCGTCGACACACCCATTCCAGCCGACTTCTTCGGACCCGGCTCCGATCCCTTTTCCGGGACCGTCATGCTTCAGGGCAGCCCGCTCAACTCGATACAGCTCGGACCGGCTGACACCATCGTGCGACGCGCGGAGGACAAATGTCCGACGGAGGTCGGCGACACCGTGACCGTCGATGTCGAGATTGTGGCATTGAGCCTCGCGAGCGTGGAGCCCATCACCGTCACATTCAACGGCGGGCAAGACCCACAGGAATGGAATGTCGAGGTCTGCCTGTCGTCCCAACCGCAGGGGACCGGCTCGATGTCGATTACCCTGGACGAGGACGATTGCGGTACGTTCAACTCCTTCATCCCCGTGCTCCCCAGGTTCACGTTCACCAACGCGGAAAACAGCCAGGGACAGTTTGTCGATTGCGGCGAACCGGGTCAGTTCTGCGAGGGGCTCGAGTTGAGCGGCGAGGGCAACGGCTGGGCACTGATCGACGGCTCAATGGGCTACGACCCGGCTGACAACGGCATCATTCGCACGCCGGCCGGCGTCGACTTCGACAGCGATTGCGACGGCCAGCCCGACGGCACCACGGTAGGCGCGTCCGACTGCTTCCAAGCCGGCATCACCTGCAAGAACGGCGGCTTCGAGTGTACGTTCAACGAAGAGGCGGAGGGTCGGCTCGAAAGCGGTGGCGGCGGTCAGCATCAGTCGTTCATCAACTCCGACAACGACACCGACAACGACGGCTGGCCCAACGATTGCGACAATTGCCCCGACGTCGCCAGCGCCGACCAGACCGACACCGACGCCGACGGCCACGCAGACATCTGCGACAACTGCCCGGACGATTCGAACGCCGACCAGGCTGATGGTGACGGCGACGACGTCGGCGACGTGTGCGACAACTGTCCCGACGTGTCCAACCCCGACCAGGCTGATGGTGATGCGGACGGCGTCGGCGATGCCTGCGAGCCCGCTTCCGACCCCTGGACAGATACGATCGGAACCTATCTGCTCGAAGGCAACTGCCCGGGCAACGGTCAGACGGTTTCGCTGGCCTACGTGGATACCGTGCTTGTTCTCCAGGGTCTGCCCGAGAACGACGACATCGTGCTCGTGTGCGAAGACGAACGGGCCCTCGGGAGCGACGTCGTCGCCTTCGGGGTCGGCGGCCACGAACTGACCCTCACGGTCCAACCCAATGACCTGGCGTTGTTGCTCTTCCAACCGGAGACGTTCGGAGCGTGCGTCTCGACGTTGACTCCGCAGTAGGTCGGGCTTGGTCCGATACGAGAAGTTCGGTGTCGTTGGGCGTAGCCCTACCGGCGGTCGATTCACCGCCGGTCGACGACGACTCGGCCATCCTTGATGACGACGACGGGTTGACGCAGGGCGGTGATGTCATCAAGCGGATTGCCTTCGACCGCGATGAGGTCGGCGATGTAGCCTTTGTCGACGCGGCCGAGGTCGGTGGCTCGACCGATTACTTTGGCTGCGGTGATGGTGGCGGCGCGGAGGGCTTGCGACGCCGTCAGACCGTACTCGACCATCAGCTCGAGCTCTCGGGCGTTGTGGCCGTGTGCGAAAACGCCGACGTCGCTCCCGCAGGCGATGGTCACGCCCGACTCCAATGCTCGGGCGAACATGGCTTTGGCGTCTTTGAGTCGTTGGTGGTCGGGTGCGCCCGGCTTCCATCCTTGATAGCGCGCGATGGCTTCGGACGCCGCCAGCGTCGGGCACAATACAACGTCCCGGTCCCGCATCATGCTGAACACTTGCTTCGACGCCAGCGTACCATGCTCGATCGTCGCGACGCCGGCCATCACGCAGCGGGCGATTGCCTCGTCGGTGACGGCGTGGGCGGCCACGCGCAACCCCGCGCTTCTGGCTTCGTCGACGATGGCTTCCAACTCCGCCTGCGAATAGGTCGGCGTCGGAGGATCACCGGGTCGGCGACGGTAGTCCGCATAGACCTTGATCCAATCCGCGCCGGCGGCGATCTGCTCACGGACCGCCCTTCGGACACCGGCCACACCGTCCGCCACCTGCGCACCCTTCGGAACATCCCAACGCGGATCAAAACCCGACGGTCCATAACAACCGGTAGCCACCAACGCCCGTGTCGAGGTGATGACACGCGGCCCCGGGATCGTACCATGCTCGATTGCGTCGCGCAGGGCGACATCGGCGAATCCCGCCCCCTCTGTTCCCAGGTCTCGCAGCGTCGTAAACCCCGCTTCCAACGTCGCCCTCGCGGCCACGACGCCGCGAATCGTGCGCAGCTCCAGCGACTCCTTCAAGACTTGATCGTGCCAGGATGTCTCGTTGTACGGATGAAGCAGCAGGTGGGAGTGCAGGTCCATCAGCCCGGGGATGATCGTCAGCCCGTTTAGCTCGACGCGCCGCGTGCCCTCGGAAACGGTAATGCCCCCGGCGGGGTCGATTGCCGCAATTCTGTCACCGTGGATCAGAACGTCGCGTCCCGACAACACGCGTTCCCCCTCGCGATCCAACACGTTTGCACCCGCGAGCAGCAGCCGGCGCTCGGTCTCCTGGGCATGCAGACCGCAAACGACAGCAAGATGGACAACGACGGCTAGGAAGACTCTACGCGGGTCCATGATTCGCTTTTCCCTTCGCAGACTGGAACGGGCCCCAAGCCCTGCGTCGCAACCACGCGTGCACGCCGCCGGACGTTCGGAGGCGCACACGGCTTATCCGGCGGCACGACGGAGGCGCAGGGTAATCGTCGACCGGACCCGAATCCAGCGGAAAGTCCGATTCGAGTCCGGGAACGGCTGCCGAGCCGACCGGCCGCGACACTGAGGGTAGGTCTCGGACAGGATGAGCGGTCGTGTCGACGCCGTACGCAGCGGCCCGGTAAGCGTCCATTTCGAGACACTCTAGCTGCACGGACGGCCCAATAGCCCGGATAATCAGCCCAAGGCGATCACACCCCGCTTTTTGTGCTGGAACCCAACCGTCCGGCGCATATGATACTGTGAATTGCTGCGGAGGGCGTGCAGTTATCGGTCCCGTAGCCCAAGGGGAACGCAACTCACACCGGGGGGATGCGCTCGCTCCAACGTGCCGTGCGCGGTGGTTGTTCGCGTGGAAGCGTTTGACCGCCTAGGGCATGCTATCCCTCAATGGACCGTGGGTGGCGTTGGCCGAAGTTGGCGACAGGCCGCGCGAGCACGCAGCCAAAAGGGGTATGCCACGGCTCCGTGCTCGGTGACGCCGGGCGTCTTAAGGATCGCACGAGCGAGCCCGAACGCGAGGGGCATTGGGGGTTTAAGACCATGAGTAGAAGCGAAGCTTTCGGTTGGCGGCGGTGTCTTGGGACGGCGTCGGCGGTTGCGGCGCTGATCATCGTCGGGCTTTTCGTCGCTGCGCCGCAGAAGGCGACGGCGGATCGAGCCATTGAGTCGGACCGGGCCAGGAGTGAGAAAGACAACACGTCAACACGGACGACCACCCGGACCGGGTCGACGTCAGCGGATGACTTCGTTGTGCGACCCGCGTGCACCGCGGACTGTCAGTTCGTTGACGTTGACGGCAACTCGTACGAGTCACCACCGCCGCCGAGCGTCGCGTCGCCTTATGGCACCACGTACAGCGTGCACCATTGGGTGGGTGTCGATCTCAACGGTGATGAGCGCACGGAGTGCTTTCCCACCGCGGCTGACCCGCCGCCGGGTCCGCCCGACGACATCGTCCTGTTCGACGGGACCCCCGAGCAAATACGCATGGACGTGTTCGGGACGATACCCACGGTCGTCGAGACCAGCACCTCCAACGGCGACGGGACCCATACGTTAATCATCGACACGCAATCGCCACCCGACGTTACGGAACTGTTTCCCCTCGGGCTCACCGACCCCGGTAGCGGTACGCCGCTGGTAGATGCCTGCTACCTTCTGGGAATCGACGACCCGCTCAATTGGCCTGGCGTGGATACCGTCACCGAGGCAACCATTACGTTTCTTGATGAGGACATACCCCTCATCGGTCCGATGGACATTTCCGATCCGGCCTACTTCAGCGACCCCTGGGACGGGCGGGTCGGTGTTACGCTCGTCGACGGGGCGGGGCTCGGCATCAATCGCGTGCGCCTCGAAATCCGTGTCGGCAAGATCCCGTCTGAGAACATGCGGGCATGCTGCGTCGATGGTGTCTGCCTTGCTGACGTGGAAGAGACGAGCTGCGCTAACCTCGGCGGCGTCTGGCAGCTTGACGCGTCGTGTGGGGGCGATCCGAACCTGCCGGGGCCCGTCTGCGAGCGAACCACCTGCGGTTTCGACAACGGACTTCCGCTCGATGACGGCGGGACCCCGCCGAGCCAGTACGCGCCCGACGAGGCGGTGGTCTCGGCTGCGGTCGACGATTTCGTCCTGCCCGGGGCGGGCAACGATAGCTGTATCATCAACAACGTTCGCGCTTGGGTCACGCACGAGACCGGCGCCGGGCCACCCGTTGAGCCGCTTGTCGATTATCAAGGCGTAAACGTGACCATCTACGCCGACCTCGAGGCCAAGAAACCCGCGGGTCACCCGAGCGTCGACGGGAGTCACACGCCGTCGATCGAGGCCGGAATCCTCTACTCGCAGACCGTCCCCAACGCGGAGATACAGGCTGCTGAGGAGGCGAGTTCGTGCCTGACCGATCTGTGGCGACTCGACATTCCGATCGAGGTCGCCCTCAATGAGGACACCAAGTATTGGATCGAAGTCCAGCCGCTTCTGGACTTGTCGATTGGACAAGCGCGGATGGTCCTCTCCCGGAACAACA
Source organism: Phycisphaerae bacterium (assembly GCA_050050135.1). Classification (GTDB taxonomy): domain Bacteria; phylum Planctomycetota; class Phycisphaerae; order UBA1845; family UBA1845. Next base: position 8,972 of record JASFUW010000081.1, on the reverse strand, counting down.
ACGGCAACCCCGCACAGCAGGTCTTCTCCAGCGTGATCCCGGACTGGCAGTCCATTCTTGGCAACGCCGACGACTGCCCAGAAGGCGTGCCAGCTACGCCGCCCCTTCGCACAAGAAAGAACCTAGCGTTTGTCCTTTCGGGCCAACCGTTGGGCACCCCCCCCAACGACGACTGCGAGGACTTCATCGAAGTGACCGACGGGTTCGTGGCATTCAGTAACGTGGGTTCGAGCACGGACGGCGACGACGAGCCCGAGGCGTGCGATTTCTTCGACTACACCCACATCGAATCGGACATCTGGTATCAATACACCGCGACGTGCACGGGCGACCTGAGTGTTCGCTTGTGTGATAGTGAGTACGACACCAAGTTGGCGGTCTACGGCGACTGCCGGAACTGCCCGCCGCGCACCGGTTCCGTCCTGGCGTGCAGTGAAGATGCCTGTCAGGGAAGTGTCCAGTCCGAGGTCGAGCTTCCCGTCCGTGACGGCATCTGTTATGGCATCCGCATCGGCGGGTTCTATGGTGATGTCGGCACGGGACTGATGGAAATCGAGTGTACGCCTGAAACGCCGAACGCCGGCGCATGCTGTGAAAACGGTATCTGCCTCGGGACGATGACCGAATTGGACTGCCTGGTGCTCGATGGTGAATGGTTCGGCGGTGAGACCTGCGCTACCATAAACTGCCCTATCCCGATCCCGGAGAATGACGAGTGCGCAGACTGCATTCCGGTAAGTACCAACGTGGCTCATGAAGCGACCAGCCTCGGCGCGAGCGGAACCGACATCTCCTCCTGCGCTAACGAAGACACCGTGGATGTCTGGCACTGTTGGACGGCTGACTGTTCGGGCGTCGCCACTATCAGCCTCTGCGGAAGCGCCTTCGATACGACTCTGGCCGTCTATGACGGGTGCGGCGGAAACGAGCTCGCCTGCGCAGACGATGATTGCGGCTTCCAGTCAGAGCTGGAGCTGCTCGTTACCGAAGGCGAAACCTACTATATTCGCGTATCCGGATTTGAAGGCGCCGAAGGGAACTACAGCCTTCTCGTGACGTCTTGTCTCAGCGCCTGCTGCTTCCCGCAGGGCGTGTGCGCACTGGGAACCGCTCAGGAGTGCGCTTCCGTCAACGGCGATTACATCGAGGGCTGGGACTGCGCGACCGACGAAGACAACAACAACGTACCCGACGCATGTGAGCTACCGCCCCCCTGGTTTTTCAAGGATTACAACGGAGACGAGCCCGACGGCCTGTTGCCGGATTATGATCAGAACAACGACTACGACAACGCCGATGGTGACGGGGACCCGACCACCGGCGTTGACGCCTTCTATTGCGGACCGACCGCGGTCGCGAACTCGTTGTGGTGGTTTGACCACCGCTACCCTGACGCGGGCGTCGTAGCGCCTGCGGTCTCACACGCGGAACTCATCGAGGACCTCGCCACCCGTATGGGCACGAACGGCACACCTAGTCACCCCAGCCCGAACGGTCACGTCGGTCCCTACACCGGCACGTTCCCCGACGACCTCCACGCCGGGATCAACAGCTATCTGATCGAGCGGGGAGTGACCGATTTGTTCTATCAACACACCGTGGTGGACCCGACCTACGACTTCGTGGTCGACGAGCTGATTCGAAGCCAGGATGTCATTCTACAACTCGGCTTCTACCACATAGAGAACGTCGACCCCGTGGTCGACGATTACGTCGTCGCCTGGCGACGGACGGGTGGACACTATGTGACGGCAGCCGGTGTATTGCCCGAGGAGGGGCTCATCGCGATCAGCGATCCGGACGCCGACGCCGCGGAAGAGATGGGGACCGATTTCGTCCGGGGCGGCGATCACGATCACGACGGAGACGGCAATCCCGGTACGCTGCCCGTGTTCCGCGATCCGAACTACGATCATACCGTCCATGGTGACAAGAACCTTGCATCGCATGACATCTATGCGGCCGGTCGGTTCGAGCCCGCCACCGACAGGTGGGTGCTCACGGTCGATGGTGATCCGCTCGCCTATGGTGACATGATGGCGTCGTTCCACGACGAGGACGCCGGCGGCGCGTTCGACGTCAATTCGACCTTTTGGACCGCGGCGTTTTTGCAGGAAACCGGCTATCCGGCGCCCGAGGTCTGCCAGACCTATGCCGTGGTGGAGGCGGCGATCATCGTCTCGCCGTTCGGGAACCGACTGATCGGCAGCGCCCCTGCACACGAGCAAAGCCTGTGGCGTATCGAGGAGAACCTCGTCCGTCTGGGGTTCGAGAACGACATCGCCTGGCCCTTCGACGGGACCTTCCAGATTCGCGAGTTGTTGGAAGGCGGTGCGTTCGGCCCGGACCTGTCAGGTCAGTTCATTTTCGAGGTGGAAAGCGACGGCGGCGGCGATCCGCGGATTCTGAAGATTCGCGAGGACGGAGCGGTCCTTTCGCACCGCACCTGGGTGGCGTTCAGCTACGCGGGCGGGGGGGACATCGTGCCGTTTGAGTTGCACTTCCCCGTGCAGTTCGGGGACGCCAGCGCCGATGGCCGTGTCCTTGCGTTCGACGTGAGCGTGATCAACACCGGCATCCGCACGTTCACGGCACCCGACGACGAACGTCGCGATATTGACGGGGACGGCCGCATCCTGCCGTTTGACGTCACCCTCGTCGAACCGCACGTCCCCTCGTTTCCCGTGCCGAAACCTGGCGGTCACTGAACGGGGGAGGCAGCGGCTTCGACTGAGTTCAGCCAAATGTCCTTCCGGGTTGAAGTCGGAAGGCGACGATCCCGAGCCGCCTGCTTCAGCTTGGGCGGACAACCGCGCGGGATAAAGCCCGCGGCCCAGTGTGTCCGCGTTGATCAGCGGGAAGGGAGGAGCCGAGCGTACCCGGCGGCGGTCTCCGCTATCGAGACGCGCGTCGTGCGCATAAACGAAGCCCGAAGCAGTGGTATCGGGTGAGCCGGACCACACAGTCCAACATCTAATCTCTACTCCGAGCTTCGCGTATTCGGCTCGCTCGGCGACCCCACCTACGCGTTGCATATCCGCAACACTCCGGGTTCGCCGCTCTTTCCTCAGTCGCTGCTCACCCTCGCGAGCTGCAATCGATGTTCAGCGATGATCCCGAGCCGCATGTTTCAGCTTGCGCGGACGCCCGCTGCGACGTGCCAAGGGTGGCAGTACCGCGCAGGTACCTTCTCACACGTCCGCTTCAGGAGTTTATACGATGCCCGATCGCTATTCTGACACGGCTGTGATGGCGAAGCCGCGAAGCGTAGTACCCGGGGCGCATCCAACGCCGCCCCTCCCGCGTGTTTTTTTCACGACGCCCGTTCAGTCGGTGACGAGCTGCGTCTCGCACAACGTGCGGTACAGCGAACATCGCGTGAAGAGTTCTTGATGCGTGCCCTGGTCGATGATCCGCCCGTTTTCCATCACGACGATGCGGTCGGCGAACTGAATGGTGCTCAGTCGATGGGCGATGATGATCGTTGTGCGGTTCTTGGCGAACTCGCGCAACGCGGTTTGAATCTTCAACTCGGACTCGGAGTCGATCTGGCTCGTCGCTTCGTCGAAAATCAGAATCGGCGCGTTCCGGAAGATCGCCCGCGCGATGGCCAATCTCTGGCGCTGTCCACCGGACAACGTCGTTCCCCGCTCGCCGAGATCGGCCGCATACCCGCCGGGTATCTCACGGATGAAATCATCAGCCGACGCCCGCATCGCTGCGTCTTCGATCCCGGCGCGCCGGGACTGAACGTCCTCGATGGAATCGATGGCGTCCGGAGCGGTGCCGAACGCGATGTTCTCGACCGGCGTGCCCGCGAACACTACGGCCTCTTGCGTGACCAGCCCGATCTGAGACCGCAAACTCGAAAGCGTGGCCTGTCTTATGTCCAGACCGTCATAGCGAATCTCACCGCTCTGCGGCTCGAACAGCCGCGGCAACAGACTGACCAGCGTGGTCTTCCCGCAACCGTTGGGCCCCACGAGTGCCACCGTCTCGCCGCAGCGGATCGTCAGGTCGATGTCCGACAATGCGGGCACGTCCGCGCCGGGATAGGTGAATGACACGCGGCGAAACGCGATGGCTCGTTTCAGCGGCTCTACCGCGCGGCGTGATTCGTGCAGTTCGCCCTCTGTGGGGCGATCGAGAACGTGGAAGATGCGCTCCGCGGCCGCCGTCGCTCGCTGGATGCGAACGTATACGTCGGTCAGCTTCCGTAGCGGGTCGAACAGCATCGTCAACGCGACCCCCAGCGTCACGAACTTCGCCATTTCCAGTTCCTGACTGAGCACTCTGCTGGCGAGCCACAACGTAACGAACGAACCAGCCAGAACACCCATTGTCTCCAGCATCGGGCTGACGAACGCGTGAATCTTGGCGATCTTCATCTGCTGCCTGAGCATCTGCTTGTCCACCCTTCGCAGTCGCTCTCGCTCCTGCTCCTCGGCGGTGTATGCCTTGACAATGCGCAGGTTCTGAAGGCTCGCCGTGAGCGCCCCGATCATATGCCCGTACGCCTGCAACAGACGCCGATTCGCCTTTTTCACGCGTCGCCCGGCTGTCCAGAAGATCACCAGTGCCAGGGGCGTGACCACGACCATCATCAACGTCAGCCGCCACTCCAGTGTGAACGCCAGACCGAGTATGAACAGAGCCCGCAGCGGTTCACGGATGAACTTGCTGAACAACGTCATCATGCCGCGCTGGACTTCCTGGATGTCCTGCACGAACCGGCTGACGACGTCCGCCGTCGGTTGCCCGGCGAAAAACGACATCGGCAGATGAAGCGTTCTGGCGTACAGGTCGGTTCTCAGTTGCAGCATCGACCTGAGGACGGCCTTGGCGAGCAACACCTCGCCGAAGTAGCGGAAGACGTTCGCGCAGACCACGACGATGATTACGGCGATCAACAACTGCCCCAGGGTACGCAGCTTCTGGGCGTCCGCGTCGCTGGGAACAAACGTGCCGACCCACAGCAGCAGCCGCGCGTTTCCACCTGGCTCAGCCGGTGTGACGGTAAACGTTCGGCTGCTGTCCTCAGGCGGCTTCCCCGGTTGGTCGGCGGTGAGCGACAGGGGTTTCGACGGTGTTGTCCCGGCGAGTGTGCGAAGCAACGCCGCAGCACCGGTGCCGTCGGGCGCCGACAATCCATCACCGGGTCTGATTCCCTTGCCGTAGAGCGGGCTTGTCTCCCGGACGTTCACCACCCGAAGCTTCACCTCGTCGCTCACCGGCGCGAACTGAACGCCGAGTCGCTCACCCGCGACCGTCCGATCGATCCAGCCGTGAAGTCCCTCCTCCTCCAGGAGCGTCTTGAACACCGGGAACGCACCCCCGATGCTCACCGTGTGCAGAGCGGCGAAGGCGACCGTCGCCAGCACGCCCAGCAGCAGCGTCGCCCGCTGTGGCCAGACCAGGGCAACGATGCGCTTGAACTCCGCAAAGCGGAACTCACCGCGTTTCGTCGTGTCTTGATGGGCGTCAGCCGAGAGTAGTGCCGGGTCCATGGACTGCTTTACTAAAGGAGGCCCCTGTAGAGTTGGACGTATGCATCCGCAACAACCGACCAGTCGAACGTCGCCGAGGCGAAGTCGCGGGAACGTGTCCGCAACTCCGCTCGCTGAGCGTCGGAAAGGGCGAACAGACGACGCAGCCCCTCTCGCAACGCGTCACGCGATGTCCCGCACACCTGGACCACGCCTTCGGATCCCGGCGGGACGACGTTCCGCGACGCCAGCACCGGGATGCCGGCCGCGACGCCCTGCATGACAGACACGGGGCACCGCACGTGCAGGCTCGGGCTTGCGAGGGCGGATGCCCGTGCGAGCCACGCCCGCTGTGTCGCAACGTCCGGTGCCGGAACGATCATCACCCGGTCCGACTCACCCTTCCGGCGGACCGAGGCTTCGAGAATCTTCCGCCACTCCCCTGTCTCCTTCCCCGCGAGCACCACACACCAGTCATCAGCCTCTTTGCCCACCTCGGCGAACGCCTTTAGAAGCGGCACGAAACCCTCAATGGGGTGGATCGGCCCCAGCATCAGCAGGATATGGGGCCACTTACCCGGCACTTCGCAAACATTGCCCCCCGGTTGTACATGATCGGGCGAGCCGTTCAGGGCATACCCTTCGACTTCCAGACCGTATCCGAGCCGTACGACACGCGGGTTCACTCGACGGCTTGACAGATCGCGTTCCTCGATCTCTCCCGACGCCGTCACAACCGCCGCGCGCCGAATCAGCCTGCGTTCACTCAGCAGGTTCCGAATCCGACCGCCCCAGTTCTTCTTGTTGTACTTCCCGCCGCTGAGCCCACCTTGCGGTGAGACGACCCACGGTCTGGACGCACGTTTCGCGGCCCGTGCGATTCGCCGCGCCCTCGGGTGTCCCCAACCGTGCAGATGAACGACGTCGGCACGGCCGACGTACTCATTGAGCTCGCCCGTACCGACCGCAGGCACGCTTCCCCCGTCCAACGCCATGCACGCGGACTCGACACCGCGCGCCTCGAGCGCGGCAACCAACCCCTCGACACAGACCGCCACCGACCCCGCTTCCGGTGTCAGCGTTTCGATAACGTGTAGCACTCGCAGCGCCATGATAGCACGGGATTCTAGGTCAGAAGTGTCTACCTTGAAAGCGGCGGCCCGGTCCTTCGTGCTGCTTGGCGGAGTCGCTCCTAATACTCCGCGTCCCCGCTGTACCCGTCAATCTTGTGACTTTTTCCAGCCGCCGATCCTGTGTCGTACCGTTCGACGAGAAACGCCAGTTCACGGTAGGTCGACTTCCAAGCGCTCGCCCCGTCTTGCCCGAGTGGCAACGCTTTCAGAAATCGGGCGTAGTCCGCCCGCGTCACGCTCTTGTAGCTCCGCAGGCTGGACGCCAGACGGACAAGCTGCTCGCGACGGCGGCTCGCTCGCCGGCCTCCGCCGCCCAACCCGTCCAGATCCACGAGCCACACCCGAGGTCGGTCGGATTCACCGTTCCAGTCCGTAAGCATGATGTTCGGCGCCTTCAAATCCCGGTGGCTCAGATCGTGCGCTCGCATGGCTTCGAGCAACTCGCCCACCGCTGTCGAGATGTGGCCTTTCACGGCGTGCAGCCGCGCACGGGGAATCGCTGCCAGGTGTCGCAGCGCGACATGGTCGAGATCCACCAGGTCGGGGATGTACTCGCTGACCAGCCACGCCTCAGACGACGGGAACCGCCGCTCGAGAAGCGCCAACGGTTGCGCCGTGTGAATCCCCGCCGCAAGCAGCCGCAACGCCCGCTCATAACCTCGTCGCGCCCGCGACTTGCGGAACATACCCACCACACGTCGAACGCCCCGACGACGACTCTGTTTGCAGACGACCTCGCGGCCACCGTCGACACCGGGCAGCAGCGCCCGGCAGACCTCCCCCGTTTTCGAGTACTTCAAAACCGCATAGCCCGCGAGCTTCGAGGGGTTCCCGACGAGCCCGGAAAGCCACGCTTCCCACGCGTTGATGTTGGGAAGCGGCGAATCCCCGGCAGCGCGGCCGTCGTCGTCGCAGGAGGTGAGAACCCACCCGCGCCAACCGTTCGCCAGCGCAAGGCGTTCGAATTCGACCTGAAATTCTCGCATGATAGGAACGGTGCCTCTAGTCTGTCACCCGTGCTCGCTCACGCTGAGGTTCGCCTGGCGTTCTGCCCGCGTATTCAGCCTCCTAGGCCGAATCGGCCCGCTCCTGCCAGGCTTCGTCAATCGCGTCGAGCTTGTCCTCGGCTTCTTGAATCTCCTTTTTGAGCCGCTCTAAAGCCGGCAGGTCCTTGTACAGCTCGGGATCGCCGAACCGCTCGCGCAGCGCAGCAAGCGCCGTCTCACGTTCGATGACCATCGCCTCGAGCTCTTCGACGGACAGGCGGTCGTAGGGCGACGGGCCCGACTTCGACCGCTTCCGCGCCGTTTCGCGGCGTCTTGCCGCCCGACGTTCCTCCGCCCTGGTCGCGCGTGCGGTCATCTCCGCCTGTTCAGCCTCGCGCGCGTAAAACGAGTAATTCCCGTCGTAGGTCTTGTGTCCCTCGCGCCGGATGACCAGCAACCGGTTCACGACCCGGTCGAGGAAATACCGATCGTGGCTGACCACGATGATGGTCCCGCCGAATTCCTGCAACGCCTCTTCGAGCGTTTCCCGCGACGGTATATCGAGGTGGTTGGTCGGCTCGTCCAGAATCAACACGTCGGGGCGTTCGAGAATCAGAACAGCCAACCGCACACGTGACTGCTCGCCGCCCGACAGCGAACCCAGTGTCTTGAACACGTCATCCCCCGAGAAACGATACCGACCCAGGTAGCTGCGTGCGTCGTGCTCGCTGAACCCGGGGCACGCCGCGCGAATCTCGTCGACGATCATGCGGTTCGGGTCCAACTCGACGTGTTCCTGGGCGTAGTACCCCACGCTGACCCGCGGGTCGAGAAGAACCTCGCCGCCGGTCGGCGCCGTCCGCCCGAGCGCGATCCGAAGCAGCGTCGTCTTGCCCGTTCCGTTAGGACCCGTGATGCCGAACCGCTCGCCCCGCGGCACCTGCATCGACAGGTCCTCAAACAGCACGTTGTCGTCGAACCGCATGGAAAGTCCGTCGGCGCGAAGCACGGTGGCCACCTCGGTTGCCGGTTTCGAATCGGACGTCTCGAACGTAAACCGCGCCGACCGCTTACCCCGCGGCGCCTCGGTCACGAACTCGCCCGCCTCGAGCCGCCGCTCGAGACGTTTGCGCCGACCGCGGGCGTCCTTCGTGCGTCGGGCGTAGATGTTCTTCTCGATGAACTCCCGTTCCTTGCGGATGAACTCGGCGTCTTTGGCGAACTGACGCTCCGCCGTCAGTGCCCGAAGTGCCTTGGTTTTGGCATAGTTCGAATAGTTGCCTGGAAAAGCGGTCAGCTTCGTGCTTTCCACCTCGACGATCCGGTCGCACAGTCGATCCAGCAGGTATCGATCGTGCGAGATGATG
>JASFUW010000080.1:0-14482 GCA_050050135.1 Phycisphaerae bacterium | reverse complement strand
TGTCCCGATGCACCAACCCAGCCCTATGAGCAGCGGCGAGACCGGACAGGACTTGGCGGAGCACGGTACCGACCAAGGATGGTGGTAATGGTCCCGTTTCGCGAATCAGCTTCGCCAGCGTCTTGCCGTCAACATACTCCATCACGATGAAGTGCGTTCCACGCTCCTCACCAACCGCATGGACTGCGATGATGTTCGCGTGCTGCAGAGCCGCTGCGGCTCGCGCCTCCTGCTCGAACCGCATCAGCGCCAGCCGGTCGGTTGAAAGCTCAGGTCGCAGAATCTTAATGGCGACATGCCGCTTGAGCTGTTCATCATAGCCCTTTAGAACAATGCCCATGCCACCGCGTCCGATCGGAGCGATGACATCGTAGGATCCGAGTCGGGCTGGAAAGCGCCCGTCCACGGGCTCTGACAGCGTCCCGTTTGCGATCAGCTCGCCGATCGCCAGTCTCGTCGGCTCGATCTCGCGCAGCAGGTCGAGATGCGCCTGTAGCTCGGACGCAAGCGCTGGATGGTTTGCGAGGAACTCGCCCTCGCGGACAGCCTCACCCGCGGCCTTACGATCAAGAAAGTCGTTTAGAAGTTCGCCGATGCGCGCCTCGCGGGCCGCGCTTCCGCTTTCCTTTCTACGTCGTGACTTCGCCATCAGACACTGGCTGCCTACTATCTCCAATCCGTCCCGGCCCAGTTTACCAGATTTGGCTGCTCATCACCCGCCCGCCACTACCGGCCAAGCATCCGATCGATAGTCTCGTACGCTGCACGTTCAGGGACAATCTGTTTACCTACCTCGGTGGCGCTGTTGCGAACATCGGAACCGGGTCGCCGAGATTCGTCAACTGCAAGTTCAACCACAACGGCGGAACGCCGGATGAGGAACCGGGACGTCAAGCGATACAGGGGTTGGCCGGTGCGGCGTTTTACAACCCGGACGGATCACCCACGTTTGTCAACTGCCTCTTCTATGAGAATACGGCGATGGAAGGCGGAGCGATTGCGTCACTCCGTGGCACTGTGACGCTCGTCAACTGTACGCTGGTCGAGAATATGGCGGAGTTCGGGCATGCGGGCGCCTTGTTCGACAATCAGGGCAAGGCCATCATCAAGAACTCGATCCTCTGGAACAACGTGTCAGTGAAATACGACACGGACGAAGTCTATAACGACACAGGAACCACCACCATCACCTACAGCAACATCGAGGGTGGATGGACCGGGACCGGGAACATCAACTCTGATCCGAAGTTCGTGAACGCGGAGGCGGACGACTACCGGATCGGCGGGCCGTTCATGCACCCGTCGCCCTGCAAGGATGCGGGGAACGATCCATCCGTCCCTGCGGACTTCGGTGATCTCGATTGGGACGGGAATACGAGCGAGCAAGTCCCGTTCGATCTGACGGCGGCGACCAGCCGGTTCTCGTGGGGCAACGTCGACATCGGCGCATTCGAGTGGACGCCGTCGGAGCAGTGAGGTCGGTTCGCACGACGGACCGTACGGGGGTCGGATCGCGTTGACGGGGTGGCCTACCCGCCGGGTCGGGAGCGGACGCGGGTGGTGTTGCCGAGGGTGGTGAAGCGGCGGGAGCCGAGGGCGGCTTGGGGCAGGCCCTCCGGCCAGATGCTGAGTGACACGCCGAAGTCATCTTCCGGTTGATCGAGGGCGAACGAGACCGCGACGAACCAGCGTGGGAACTTGCGGATCAGGGCGACGGTCAGGTCTTCGGTCCGGCGCTCGGCGAAGTCGTACAGCTCTCTTAGGGCGAGGGTGTGCTTTTCGGTAAGGCGATAGTTGACGTCGAACGCCAAAAGCTCGGAGTCGCTCTCCTCGATGAAGCGATAGCCCATCAGGTAGCTGAGCCGCGGCGAACGCTCGACGGCGAGCGAGACGTTCAATACGTCGACCTCGCCGTCGTTGATGTCGTAGTTGAGCTCGCTCAATAGGGCTGTCCGGTCGTTCATCCGCCAGATCAGCGAGGAGTTCAGGTAGTTCTGCGAGATGCTGTTCTCGGGACGGCTGAACGAGATGAACCCGTTGGTGCGCTCGTCGGGTTCGGCGTCGTTGAAGACGCCCAGCTCGGTGTCCAGGGTGAGCAGGTCGACGGTCCGCCGGGTCGGTCCGCGTCCTCGCTTGGTCTGCCATCGCTGCCGGACACCGAAGGCCACGCCGTCGACCTCGTCAATCTGCTCGACGGTTTCGTCAAAGTGGAACAGCTCGTCGGAATCGTGGTTGGACTGGCTGATCCAGGCGACGACGTCGGACTTCACGATGTGTCGGATGCCCTCGATGTCGAACAGCGCGGAGCGAACGTCGGGGAAGACGCGGGACAGATACATGCTGCCGCGAAGACCCCAGGTTCCGAAGGCGCGGAGCAGGCCGCCGGAGTCCGGCGTGTCGTCCCAGGCGGTCGCCCGCAACGAGACGAACGGGACGAATCGAATGGGCCCCAGGTCGAGGGGCGTTCCGACTTCCTGTCGGGTGTCGCCGCGTACGACCGTACCTGACTTGGCTTCGCGCCCGTTTCTGAGGAACTGTAGGAAGGTCTGGTCGGCGGGTCGAAAACGCACGAGGCCGAGCCGGTGTTCGCTGTACAGCGTGCCGAAACCGCCGAGCGGTTCGCCGGCGAGGTGAAAACCCACATCCGGGAGGCGCTCGGTGGTGGTCTCGAAGTCCAGGATTCGCGGCTGAACATGGATCGTCAGGGCCCGGTTGTCCCACTGGCGTTTGAGGTAGAGGAGCGTTTCCTGCTCTTTCTCGTTGTCGAACTCGGGCTCGAAGAACTCCTCGAGGAAGGTCCGGTCGGAGATGTACGAGAGTTCGAGTGACAACGACCAGTCACGTTCGAGATACTGTCGGTGGCGCAGCAGGAGGCGGCCGCGCACGTCCTCGACAGATACCGACTCTCGCCGGCGGCCGAGGAAGTCCTCCTCGGTGTCGGACATGAAGTAGCTGCGCAGCAGTCCGAAGTAGCGGTCTCGTCTGTATTCGGCGTCGACGCCCACGGCGGGCCCACGGCGCGAGAAATAGTCCAGGCTCAGCGAGGTGTCGAAGCCCTCGGGGGTTTCGAACCCGAGAACGTTGAAGAAGTGCCATTCGGTCTCGATCTCGAATCCGAAGTCGTCGCTGTAGCCGCTCCGCAGATTTCTGATACCGGTTTCGGAGGTGTCGAGGTTTCCCGCTACATAGGGCCAATACATCAAGGGGCGACCGGCGACGTTCAGGGTGGCGTCGCGTATGCGGAAACTACCGGCGTTGATCGTGGGGCGGTTGCCGGAGGGGTCGGGCACGGACCGGTTGGTCAGCTCGATGTGGCTTGCGCCGACGTGGTAGTGAGGCGTATGAAACTCACTGGTGCTCAGACGGGCGTTGCTCGCGGCGAATCGATCTCGAGAAAGCTGCCTGATTTCGGAGGCACGGGCGTAGAGCGGGATGTTGCGTTGGGCAACGGTGGCGCGGACGACGGCGTCGAGGATGACGGCGCGGTCCGCGAGGAAGTCGTAATAGACGCGGGATGCGCGGATCATGTTCGGCCCCTGCCGGACGACGACGTCGCCTTCCAGGTATGCGGCATCCACATCCAAGCTGCCGAAGTCGGCGGAGATTCGCTGTTCGGACGAGGTCGACGGTTCCGACAGGCTGCCGTCCTCCGTCTGTCGCGTGCGTCGCGGCCTCGGTCTCTTGGCTCCCAGGCCGACGGGTTCGCGGGTATCGCCGACGGGGGCATTGGCGGCGGGCGACAGGAAGAAGACAGCCGAACCTGCCTGCATCTCGAGAAAGGCTTGCTCCTGAGGGATTCGCCGCGAGGCGTATATCCCGCCGGTGACGAGGACCACTTCCTGTCCGCCGTCGAGTTCGCTCCACGCGACGGTACCCTCGGACCGGAACTGGTACTCGGGTTTGGGTTCGGGGGTCGTGGGTGCGGCCAGCCCGGAGACGTCGAAAACTTGCAGGTGGGCGTCCTCTCGGTAGCGTTCCGGGTCCATGGTCGTGAGCGATCCGCGCACGGTTCGGGCGCGCTCGACCACGCGGCTGTGGGACGGGGTGTGGAGGGCGACGTCATCGGTGTCGACGCTGATCTCGCCGGAGGCGTCGAGCGTGACAAAGAGGGCGGGCGCCGTGGTCACGGTACCGCCGACCTCACGAACCTCACCTTCGCCCCAGAGCAGGAGCTCGACGTGATGATAGATCTGCGCGTCCTGCCGGCGTGGGGTGATCCACACGACGGCTTCCCGGCTCGAGAGACACTGAGCAGGGTCGTCGCCGACCGTCAGGACGAATTCACCTACCAGGTGGAGGGCGTTGACACCGTCGGGCTCTTCAAAGACGTAAGCGAGCTTGGCGTTGAACCTCAGCGGGAGGTGTGACATGCCGCTGGGCAGCAGTGCGCGGGCCGGTTGGTCTGCGAGGGGCACGGTCGGCTGAGCGCCGGCGAGGACGCTCAAACAACCGCCGAAGACAACGCCGCATCCGAGCCGACCCATAATCATGAAGGGACCGAACCTATCAGGCGAGCGCCGACCAGACCCGACGCGTGACCGTCCAAGCGACTTTGCCAACCGGGTTGGCGCCGACCACCGTGAGCGCCGGCCGTCGGCTCGGGCTCGAAGCGCGTACCCATTGGCCTTTCGCAACGTGGCGGCGAGTATAGGCACCGGGTTGCACGCGTCAAACCCGATCAGTGAAGGTTCGCCAAGGCGCGGTCTGCCGAAGCTTGTGGCTCGGCACTCATGCGGCGGACTCCGCCGGGTCGAGCGTGAGGGTCGCGATTCGATGCCCCAAGGCGTTACGCGTCGGCGGCTCGCTGCTTCGCGTGGCTGTGTTGACCCGATTAAGGATCGGCTGAGACCGAGGTTCGCGGGTCATGGATCGCGTGGACGGAGTCGGGGCCTTGCTGTTTGGTCCGAGCGTCGGAACGGTCATGCAGTGCCAAAGCGTGCGGGCCTGTAACGGAGCGCCAGCATGCGTCGAACCACCGTGTTGCAGGCGGACGACCGGCTCGCCCGCGTGTGACAGATCGCGCACCATCGCACTCGCCGCGGGCGATGCTCCGATGGCGGCACACCGCACCCGAAGGGGGTGGCGTCACGCCCCATGCGAGCATCATTCAAACGGTTCTGATCGCGGGGGCGCTGTGCAGACCGCAGCACATCCGCGCCTGGCGCACGGGTTGTTTCAATTCCGTGCGCCCGGATACGCAAAAGGACCCCGCGTGCTTATGCCGCGGCGGGCGATCGCGTCCGCGGGGAGGCGGTTATTGGCGGCGTCCCGCGGTCGGTAGGTCCATGTCGGTTATTTTACACGGGCGGCCCTGCGGAGACTCGGCTGACCGGCAGGGCGGCTATCGGTCCGAACGGCCCCGAAGGTCTGCCGCCAACGGAGTTGGGAAATTTGGGGACCAAGGGGTTTTCAAGGTCTCGGGAATCTGGTAGCATGGCACCTGTGGCATTCTGGCTGCGCGGGGGTTTCCATCTGCGAGTTGGTTGCTACGCGCATCGATTGAAATGTTCATTCGCCGTCCAATTCCCCCATTGGACGGCTCCCTAAGGCCCGGTCCACCCCGCCGGGCCCTCTTTTTTTCTGCGGCGTGGCTGGCGCGATCGGTCGGCGAATTGCGAGTCCGACGCGGTGCGGGTTGCATCGGTCAGGGTGCGACGCCGACGCAGGCCGGCGCGTTGGCGACGTTGGCAACGTTCAATTCATGGATGAAGGTGACGGTGTACCACTCGAAACAAAGCGACCAATGGACGGCCAGGATGGCATAGGCGGCCAAGATGGTATAGGCGCCCAACTCGGCGATGCGTTCTCGCCTGAAGCGCAGGAACGGATAGGTTCCGATCAAGACCAGACCGATCTTGAAGAGGACGACGGAGGGCGTGCCGAGGTCAAGCATGACACGGGCGAGGGGGTTCTCCTCGTGCAAGAGCCCGTGTTGATGCGACATGACCGTGAAGACCAGATCGAAGGCGTTGAAAAGCCAAATTCCGAAGAGTAAACAGATGACGCGATGGGCGCGGGACTCGGCAATCCACCGTCCCAAGTCCGTAGACCACCGCCGTCCGTCAACCGGCGGGTCGACGACGTCGGACATCGGTCTGGTCGGACAACATTCCATATCCCTCGGTATCGGTTCGTCATGAGCGCGGGATGATCGCTTGATCCGGCCGACGAAGCTCCCGATAAAGTATAGGCGCCCACTTAGTTTGACGCATTGGATCGCGCTAAACGTACGCGCCGATGCGGGCGACGGCGCGGCTATGGGTGCCCGCGTCAGGCGCAGGGCGTTCCCCGCGCGCCGTGATCAGGACCCAAACGCAGCTTCAACAGCGGTCGACCGTTACGGTGGGCCAGCTCGGCAGTCTGGGACATGGTCCGGCGACGCCCTACGCATTTCGCCGTCGACCGATTGCCGGCGCCACGTTTGTGCCCGGACCAAATGCCTACAACAGTGTTTTTCAAAACATTTGAAAAGGATTGTAGTCACTGTCACGGCCTGAGTATGATTGGGACGATTTACTGTGCGTGTTGGGTT
Source organism: Phycisphaerae bacterium (assembly GCA_050050135.1). Lineage (GTDB taxonomy): Bacteria > Planctomycetota > Phycisphaerae > UBA1845 > UBA1845. The sequence goes on along the minus strand of JASFUW010000080.1, from coordinate 7,950 downwards.
TTAGGAACGGGTCCCGGTCGTGCACGAGTCAACGACATGCAAGGAGGTCGGTGAGGCTGCCGCTCCGCTGACGGACTTGTATGGACCAATTGCGGACGAGCTCGGCTTCGTACGGCGCGTCTTCGACGACGAGCTGGCGAGCGAGTATTCGTTCGTAGACAGGCTGTGCGATCGCGTGCGTTCTTACCGCGGGAAGATGCTTCGCCCGGCGTTACTGCTGTTGGCGGGCAAGGCGAGCGGTGAGCTGTGTGGTTCCCACCGGACGCTGGCGGCGGTCGTCGAGATGGTGCACATGGCGACGTTGGTGCACGACGACGTGCTGGACGAGGCCGGGGAGCGCCGGAGACAGCAGACGATTTGCGCGACCTCGGGCAACGTGACGGCGGTGCTGCTCGGTGACTACCTGATCAGCCATGCGTTCCACCTGTGCAGCAGCCTTGACGACCAGTTTGCCGCTCGCCAGGTCGGTGCCACGACCAACGTCGTTTGCGAGGGTGAGTTGCTTCAAAACCGCTTGAGGGGCAACGATCGGCTGAGCGAGTCCACCTACTTCGAGATCATACGGCGTAAGACGGGGGCGCTCACGGCTGTCTCTTGCGAACTCGGTGCTCACTACGGCGGCGCCGATCCTCCGATCGTGGAAGCGCTGTCGGCGTTCGGGATGTCCGCCGGCGTCGCGTTTCAGATCGTCGACGACGTGCTGGATATCACTGGTGATTCCCGGGTTGTGGGGAAGACGGTGGGGCGGGACCTGAGGCTGGGGAAGCTCACGCTTCCGACCCTCCACTGTCTCCGACATGCCGAGCCCGAGGCGGCCGACGGACTGCGTGCCGTGCTTGCCGGCCGCCGACCATGTGAAAATGCCGAGCTGCGGCATTGGCTGGACTCGACGGGGAGCATCGCGCACGCTGTATCGGTGGCCAGGGATCAGGTCGAGCAGGCTGTGCAGCGACTCGAGCGTCTGCCTCCGAGCGATGCCCGCTTTTCACTCGCGGGGATGGCGCAGTTCGTCGTCCAGCGTCGGTTCTAGTGCACGGTCACGCCTTAAGTTGCGGGTTCCAGAAGACCGCTTCCTCACGGGCGCGGCTCGGAAAGAGGCCGCTCGCTACCCGCAAAAATACAGTTGACGCAGCACTAGGTCCGGCGCGGGGGGCGGTTTGCTCCCGCTTGGCAGGGTGTCCGGCCGAGCTAAGCCGAGGTCCACGTCGCCCCATCCGTGACGGGTCGCCGCTAACCCTCGTCCGTTCCATGAGTCGAAATCACAGGTATAATTCTAATAGGCAGGTTCGTAACGATCGGCGAGAATAGGCGTTCCAGACTACAGGGTGCGAATCGCGAACGTCGCGGAGAAGTTCTGATTGGTGCCTTGTGCTCCGTAGTTTCGTGACGGTCGGTGTTGTTTTTGTCTCGGGGGTCCCTACGAGTCGGGATCGGGAGATCGAGTGATGGACAGACCTGCTCGGGTCGCCCTAACGGTTGCGTTGGCAGGCTGCTCGGGGCTTTGCCTGCGGGCGGATGAGGAGGGTGATCCCAAGTACGCCCCGCCGATCTTGGAGTCGTTCGGGCGCCTTTCGGAGCAGATGGACGACACCGCTTGGGAGCGCGACACGGCATTCCTCAAGAAGTCGATGGACAAGCTGTGGGAGCGCAACGGTTGGACTACCGAGTCCGACCTGTTCGCGCGCGACGTGGCGAAGGAAGTTGCGGCCATCCCGCCGTGGCGGGTGATGAGGCGGCTGGAAACGATGAACCGCCACGTGGCTGAACGATACGGGCTCTCAGACGCGGACGCCTCGAGGTTTCAGGGCGCGGTCATCGGAGAGACCAGCGGCGTTTTGCTGCGAAACATGGGGATCATCACGCGGCAAATCCGGGAGGTCGTCGAGGCGCGACAGCACGGGCGGCCGTTCACTGCCGAACAGGTGGCACGATGGATGCAGGAAGGCGAGCCGATCATGAGCGAGATGGAGAAGAGCGCGGATCGCCTCCGACAGGTCCTCGAACCGATGGTCGCAGCGGACCGACGGCGCTTTTTCGATGCCGACGTGGAAAGCTACATGAAGCGACAGCGCGTGGTCGACAAGGCGGTGGAGCGGTGGGCAAGCGGCGGTTGGGAACCGTCGGACTGGGGTCTGGAGGACGATCCGGTTCACCGCGGGCTCGGCAAGCCGGCGGCCGCACTCAACGCCGGGCGCGCCGGCGACGCCAAGGTCCCCAAGCCGATCGGGCGCAGCAGTGCCAGATTAATGGCATGTGTGTCATACGATCCCGAATCCTGGCATGTCTGCGTCACCGACCTGAAGGCGCAGCTCCAGCTCGACCCGGGCCAGGTGGACACGGCCGAGTCGATTCACGCGGAACTTGTCGAGCGAGCCCGTGCGTGCATCGTTGCGCGGTCGGACGTGCTCGCGGCAGTGCCAACGGCCGAGCGCAAGACACACGAAGCGTACGAGCCGGTGCGAGCCCTGTTCGCGGAGTTTCAGGACCGCCTCGACGCCATCCTCACGTCGAGCCAACGGGCCCAGCGCGATCGGCCGGATGCGGCGGGTCGGTCGTCGGGCGACCGATAGAAGATCGCGTACGGGTGGCCGTTCCGCGGCGGTTGACCGACGGCGATTCCGCACCACCACCTCCGGCAGGGACGGCGCGACGTCGGTGTCTTGATTTGGACTATCCGGACTCTTAAGATTTGCCGATTGTAAAGCCATACCGCAGGACCTGCGTATGCATCAGGACAGAAACCATCCCGGGGAGTCCGATCCGTGGCGTCGCGCGCGGCGCGAGCGTCGCAGGTGCGCGACGAAGGCACTCCTCGGGTCTTTCGCCATCACTCTCGGTTTGCCTTCCACGGCTGTGTTCGCGCAAACACAGATGAGTTATAGCCCCGCGGTCCGGATCGACGAATATGGAAACGCGCGCCCGGTGTACCAGAGAATCCCGCTCGCCGAGCCCCCGCAACAACGGGCGACCCGTCAGGCGGTCCGGCACCAGGGGGTCGACCCCCTGTCAGCGAACCGTCGCGGAGCGATGGGTATGGTCACGCACCCGAGCGGAATGTTCGCAACGACCCAGAGACAGTCCGCCCGGCGGGCGGACTACGCCGGGCCTTCGCGGCGTCTGAGGCTGACGCGCTGGCGTCAGAGTGCGATGGCGCGGTTCGGCGGTTTTGATCGGCGGTACGAGACGCCGCAGGCGATCGGTTTCGGGGCTTTGATCGAGCGGCGCTACGCGCTGATGGCGGCGACGGCCGGGAACGCACCGGTCTATCGGACCATGCTGAAGCCGACCGCGGGTTTGGGCGTGATTCCGGCGCGTGAATCTGAAGGAACGGTCGCGCCCCCGGCGTTTTCGACCACGTCGGGACTCACGATTGACCAGCGTTTACGGAAGACGACGGCGCTGGAGCACGAACGTTCGCGGTCGGAAGCATGGGCATGGTTCAAGGAAGGCGCTTATCGGAGGTCGGCGCGGGCGTTCGAGGCGGCAGGACGGCTGGAACCGCTGGATGTCGAGTCGCGGATCGGAGAGCTTTTCTCGCATCTGTCGCTCGGGGCGGTCGGTGTGGCGGTGGTGCTTGAGCGAAGCCTTGCGGCGGACAATGTAAATCCTTTCAACCTCGATCTGGACCTGACAAGCAAGTACGCAGACCCGGGCGACGCCCGTCAACTCGGGGTCGAGTCTCAGCTGTGGCGTGAGGGTGGGGCCGAGCGAGGGGCCGACCTGATCGCCCTGCACGCTCTGGTTCTGTGGTATATCGGTGAGAAAGACGGGGCGCGGGCGACGGCGTCGAGCGCTGCACGTGAGTTCGCCGAGACGGACTATGAAGATTGGGTCACGCTGATGGACGCCGCTCGGGGGGCGGGCGGCGGCTAGCGTCGACGATTTCCGGGCACCGCCGCCGACCGACCCGTCCGGAGGCACCATTGGAGGACCGGCTACCCCGTGAGCGCTGAGACCACCAACGACGTCGACCGTCAGCGCAGGTTCCGGAGTCGATACCGCACCCAACTGGTCATCGGCGTCCACGGTCTGCTTGTCGCGCTCGCGCTGCTCGCCGCGTTTCTGGCAGCCTACAACTTTCGCTTTGTGGTTCGTGAGGGTGAAACGAAGGAAGCGTGGTTTTTCGGTCTGTATTGCCCGCTGCTGCTGCTTGCGCTTCCCGTCAAGCTGATCGTGTTCGGTGTGTTCAGGCAGTATCGGGGGTCGTGGCGCTATGTGGGTCTGCGCGATCTGTACAGCGTCATAAGCACGTCACTCGTGGCCAGCTTCTTCTTGCTCACGCTGTACTTTGTTCTCGAGAATGTCTGGCAGAACGTCTTCAAGACGTCTTTGTTCAATCGGTCGTCGGTGCGGCTGCACGAGTCGTCGGTGTTTCTCTTGGACTGGGCGGCGACGATCGCCTTCGTTTCGGCGGCGCGAATCCTGGTGCGCTTCTATTACGAGGACATTCAGCCCAGACCCGTTGCGAACCCCAATCGCGTGCTGATTGTCGGGGCGGGTGACACCGGTGAGGCGGTGGCGCGCGAGGTTCTGCGGATGCGCCGGGAGCGACACGAGTGTGTGGGTTTTCTGGACGACGAGGTACCACATCTGCACGGACAAATCCACGGTGTCGAGATCGTCGGTCGCACGGAGAACATTCGAGAGGTGTGTGAGCGGCTGGAGGTGCAGGAGGTGCTGATTGCCCTGCCCCACGCCTCACCGAAGATGATCCGATCACTGGTCGAGCGTTGTCAGGGAACGGGGGTTTTGTTCAGGACGATCCCCGCGGTTACGGACGTGATCGAAGGGCGCGTACAAGTCAGCCAGATCAGGGACGTAGACATCGCGGACCTGCTGGGTCGCGAGCCGGTGGAGCTCGATACTGACAAGATCAAAGACGAGCTTCGGGGTCAGTGTGTGTTGGTGACCGGGGCGGGTGGGAGCATCGGATCGGAGATGTGTCGACAGATTGCGGGATTTGCGCCCCGCCGATTGATCGCGCTCGAACGGGCGGAGAACAACCTTTTCCAGATCGACCGCGAGTTGAGGGCGCGTTGGCCCGCGCTCGACGTGGTGCCGTGCGTCGCAGACATCGGTGACGAGGCGCGATTGCGGCGGGTGTTGGAGCGGGAGAAGCCGTCCATCGTGTTTCATGCCGCCGCCCACAAGCACGTGCCCATGATGGAATTCAACCCGGGCGAAGCGATCAAAAACAACATCGGCGGAACCGTGACACTTGCCAACGCCGCGATCCGGGCGGGGGTCGAGAAAATGGTCCTGATCTCGACCGACAAAGCGGTCAACCCGACGAGCATCATGGGGTGCACGAAACGCGTGGCGGAGATGTACGTTCAGAGCGCCGGTCGGTCCGAAGTGACACAGTTTGTCACTGTACGGTTCGGCAACGTGCTCGGAAGCAGCGGGAGCGTGGTGCCCATCTTCAAGGAGCAGATCGCCAACGGCGGACCGGTCACGGTGACGCACCCGGAGATGAAGCGTTATTTCATGACCATCCCCGAGGCGGCGCAACTCGTCCTGCAAGCTGGAGCGATGGGGAAGGGCGGGGAGATTTACGTTCTGCACATGGGTGAACCGGTCAAGATCGTCGAGCTCGCCCGGGACATGATCACGCTGAGCGGGCTGCGGCCGGGGACGGACATCGAGATCACGTTCGCCGGGATCAGGCCGGGTGAAAAGCTGTTCGAGGAACTTTCCACCGAAGACGAGCACATCGGCGATACGACGCATCCGAAGATCGGGATCTGGAAACACCGCAGCGACGACCCGGACGTCGTGGCCGAGGCTGTTGACAGGCTTCTGTCAGTGGCGGACACGGGCAGCGCCGCCGAGTTGCAGGCTGAGCTTGCCCGGGCGGTTCCCGAGTTCACCTTTCTGACCAAGCCAGACGGCGCGGCTGGCGTGGCTGCGGCGTCGAGTCCCCAAACCGACGCGTCGACCCGGGTCCCGGCGTCGTGAGGGATGTGCCCCTTTCGTCGCGTTAACCGCCGGCTCGCAGAAACCGTCGCCCCCTAACCCCACCCTCATGATCCGCCGATAACAACGCTGCCGGAGTCGCTTGGACTCGGTAGTGGCGGTGGTCTGCGCCGGCAGCGCGCGATGCTCAGGCACGGTGCTGGTGCGAGCGTGACGTGAAAGGACCGGTTGTTGTTCGGTGTGGGACGGATCAGGATCGGTTTGGCGCTTCTGTCGGCTGTTGCCTTGGCACTGTCGGCGCGCGCTCAGGACGGCGCGGGTGGCGCGTCAGGCGGTCCCGGTGAGGCGTCCGTTTCAGATCGGATCGTGCACCGGTTCGATTTCGACGAACGCGCGGACGGGAACCTCGAGGACATTCCGAAGTACTGGGAACCGCTCAGGCCGGGCGGTTTTCCCCACTATACGCGCGGCGCGTTCGACTTTACGGTCGGGCGGAACGCGGCGCCGTCGTTTCATCTGTCGAGTGAGGGGCGGAACGTCGCGTACACCTACTCGGGCGTTGAGACTCGTATCCGCCCCGAAGTGGATTACAGCATCCAGGGGTTTATCCGCGCGGACGGGCTGCGTTCCGCCCGGGCATGTCTGAGTGCGCACTTCCTTGACCGTTTCGGCCGGCCGCTTACCAATACGCTGGTCCGCTCCCGATACGTAGGGGGCGCGGGTTCGGACGAATGGGTCCGCGTCGAGCTTCATCTGCCGACCGCGCCGTCCGAATCGCACTCGATCGGGGTAACGGCGTGGGTGCTTCGGGAGAGCACGTGGCGGACTCAAGTGCCATCCGAGAGGCACATTCCACGAACGGACGTTCGCGGTGGTGCGTGGTTCGACGATATCACCATCCACGCCCTGCCGAAGATTAGAATCTCCACCGGCGCGTTGGGGAACGTGCTTGCGCCGGGCGATGTGCAGGAGCTGCGCGTCCGGCTGACCGATCGGCTCGGCGTCGACACCCTTGCGGACTTGTATCTGAACGACGCAGACGGAGAGACCGTCGAGACACACGCGATCCCGATCAGGCGGGAACACGGGGCCGAAGCGGTCCGGATCCCGGTGGACCACCTTTCGCCGGGATGGTATCGAGCCGTCCTGACGGTCAAGACGGGTGATGCCGTGGTTACGTCGCGGACCCTGAGCTTTGCAAGACTTCCGCCGGTTGTCGGCGAGACGGGAAGCGTCGCCCGACCCTTCGGCGTGGTGGTTGACGACCGGGAGCGGGCGGACCTGGAGACGGAGGTGCACCTGCTGACTCGACAGATGGTCGGTGCAGCCAAGGTTCCCGTGTGGACGAGCGTGGACGGCGGACCGGACCTACGAACAGACACCGACCGGTTTCTGCACGAGTTGACCAAGGCGAGGTTCGCCCTGACCGCGGTCCTTGCAGGTCCGCCGGGCGAGTGGGCGGGCAACGGGCGGTCGCGCTTGTCGTTGATCGAGCTGCTCTCCGGAGACCGGGACGTTTGGGCGCCTCATTTGGCGGCGATCGTAGCCCCGTACTCGGGGGTGTATCGCTGGTGGCAGATCGGGCGGGACGGGGAGGTCCTGACCGGTGCAGAAAATGACATCGCGTTGGCAGCCGAGCACGTGCGCGATACGATGAAGGCGTTCACGACCATGCCGCGCCTCGCCCTTCCGGCAATGACGAGCATCGGCGAGTACGCGAGGCAGATGCCGGTCGAACAGCTTTCCCTCTCGGTCGGGCACGAGGTCGAGGTGTCGTCGTTGGCATCGGTGATCGAGCGCGTGCGGGCGATGGGGTACCGACACGTTTCGGTATACATCGACCCGCTTCCCGCCGACAAGTATGTTCGACTTGCGCGGGTCTCAGATTGGGCGCAGCGCATAATCACCGCGCGTCACGCCGGCGCCGCTACGGTGTTTGTGCCGCAAACCTGGCACCGACGGCTGACGCCGAACGGTCCGGTGACGGAGCCGGACGATTTGTTCGTCCCGCTTCGCGTGATCGCGGACGCGCTC
>JASFUW010000079.1:0-14721 GCA_050050135.1 Phycisphaerae bacterium | reverse complement strand
AAAGCAACTGCTCGACGCCTCCCGCCGCTGCGACTGCGTTTTGCAGGTCGGCCACTCCGAGCGCTTCAACCCCGTCGTCCAGGCCATGTTACGCATGAAAGTGGCTCCCAAGTTCATCGAAACGCACCGCATCAGCCCCTTCACCTTCCGCAGCGCCGACATCGGCGTCGTCTTCGACATGATGATCCACGACATCGACATCGTCCTGCACCTCGTAAAACAGCGAGAATATGAGCTCGACGCCGTCGGCGTCAGCGTTCTCGGTCAGTGCGAGGACGTCGCCAACGCACGCGTCCGCTTCGGCCGCCAGACGGTGGTGAACCTCACCGCATCGAGGCTCGCCCTGAAAACCGAACGCAAGATTCGCATCTTCTCACCAACCGCCTACATCACCATGGACTACCAGAAGAAATCCGGCATCGCCATCAAGCTCGCCGACAACCTCGACCTCATCCGGATGGCCCGCGAGCGGAACTTCGACGACCTCTCCCAGATGCAGCACCTCGACTTCGGCTCGATGATGAAGATCGAACCCCTGCAGGTCGACGACGTCGAGCCCCTCCGTGCCGAGCTCCTGTCATTCCTGGATTCCGTGCGCACCGGCACCGACGCCGCCGTCAGCGCCGAGGAAGGCTACGCCGCCGTAGAGATGGCCGAACGCGTCACCAAACAGATCCAGGACCAACGCCTGGGCCAAGACCTCCTCCCCTCCACCCCATAGCGCCCGATTTCGTCCCAAGCGCTTCCTGCCCCGAACGATCCGATACTCACGCCTCGTCCCGCACTCGCGATGAACTCCGGTCCTATTTCCCAAATCCGCCTATGTTGCACCCCAATACCGAGCCCCATATCCTGCCGCCCATGAAAACACGCAAGAGTGTACCGATCCAACTCACGGACAATGCCCACGAACGAAACTCCCAACGCCGACTTGCGTTCGGCCTATTGGTGGTAGTCCTACTCGCTTTGGCCCTACGTACGGTCCATTATGCCGCCAACCCTTCCATGTGGTACGACGAGCTGGCGATCGCGAGGAATGTAGCAGATCGGAACATTAGCGGGCTCATCTTCGAGCCGCTCGATCACCTTCAAGTTGCGCCGATAGGATTTCTGTTCGTGACCAAGCTCTCGACCATCCTCTTCGGTGTAAACGAGTTCGCCCTGCGCGTAATGCCCTGGACCTTCGCCCTAATGGCACCCGTCGTTTTCTGGCTTATTGCCCGCCGATTCATCAACGGCATGCTGCTTCTCTCCGCACTTCTGCTCTTCGCCGTAAGCCCCGCGCTCACCTGGTACGGCGGCAATGTCAAGCAATACTCCAGCGACATCACGATTTCCATGATTCTCGTTTGGCTCGCGCTGGAATACCTTGAGCGTTCGGTTGGAACACGGTGGGCGGTAATCGCCGGATTGGTCGGGGCACTCCTGATACCCTGCTCCCAGCCGGGAGTGGTGACGGCGTTTGTTCTCTGTGCGATCCTGGCCATTGAGCACCTACGTCGCGCAAACGGGAAGCCGTTTTTATCGCTGGCAGTTCTCGCAGGAGGTTGGGGGATCGGCGCACTCATCGCAACCGTTTTCGCGCTGAGGCTGGTCGGTGCGAGGACCATGGAGCACATGAAGGACTTTTGGTCCCAGGGGTTTCCTCCGACGGACTCGATCGCTGCCTGCCTCGCGTGGTATCCTGCACAAATCAGCGCGACTTTCGGTGTGTTTCTGTTTCACATCGCGTCGAACATGCCCCCGTTCGCGCAAATTGCCGTCGTACTCGCGGTGCTCGCGATCCCCGGATGCGTGTACCTTCTCCGGCAAGATCGGTGGGCGACGGCCCTGCTGCTCGCCCCGCCGATTGGCGCCCTCACCATGGCGACGCTTCATGTTCTCCCATTCCGCCATCGTGTTGGTCTTCACGCAGTGTGGCCGATTCTGGTTCTCGCCATGGGCTTTTTCCGTGCTCTTCACGGGAGATTTCCCCGAGCTGCCCGCTGGCTCGTACCCGCGGCCCTGGTTGTTTTTGCCGGTTTCCCCTCGGCCGCCCTTCTTGCGCTCGGCCGCCCGCCCTATCGTGGACACCAGGAAATGAGGCCACTGCTCCAGGACTTCGCCGGGCGTCGCGAACCCGGTGATGCCGTCTACGTCTTCCATGGTGCGAGGCACGCCATGCACTTCTATGGCGCATCCTTCGGGATCAATGCGGACGAGTGGACCGAGGGAGGTGTGCATTATGGCGATAACCGGGCGTACCTTCGTGAGATCGATGCGTTTCGGGGCAGGCCCCGCGTCTGGTTCGTTTACACACAGATGCTTCGCTTCAAGGCTCCCAGAGACATTGTCGCCTACCTCAACGAAATCGGCGTACAATTGGATGTGTTGGTTGACCCATACGGCCAGAAAGGTCAATCCGAGTCCGCTGCGTACCTCTTTGACCTCTCCGATCATCAGCGACTGATGCGCGACACGGCCGAGAGCTTCTCGCTCAGGGAATGATTCAAGACAAATGCCCGTGTTAGATCACTCAGCCTCGAAAGGCGGACATTCAACATTTATGCGTGCCCAAGCCTCATGGCGACTACCGTAATCGCTGCTGCACTGGAGCGATGACCTGGACGAATCCTTGCGATCTCGTGGCCCAACCCCCAATCCGCAATCGCCAATCCCCAACCGCGTGATCGCTTCCCCGCTACCTCGGAACTGAGCGCCCCTCACGTTCTTCTTCGTGGCGGCACGCCCTGCGACCGGGTGCCGGGTGCCACTGCTCTCGAGCAGTGCTGCGTCATATCCGTCGGCGCCCGCCCATGCGTGCCCAGTCGGGGGGGCAGCCAGTCCTGGGCGTTCAACCGCCCAAAGGAGGCGAGGAAGAAGAAATGCAAAGTTTTTTTTGCAAAATGAACCCAAAAATCGGCCCTGGCGCTATCAAAAACGCCGTTCGCCGTGGCTTCGTTTCCGCTGTGCGCACACATTCCGCCCCGCCCTTCGTCCTTCCGTCCCTGCTCGCCTCCGTCGCTTCGTCGCGGAACCTGTCCCGACGTATGTCGGGGTCGCTCCGTCGGATCCGCCTGCGGGTGCCCCATTCAATCCGCAGGATTGGGTGGGTGACGGACCGCCCGCCCCATCGCCCTTCCGACCCTCTGTCTCCCTTGCCCCGCTCCCCAGCGGTGGACCTATCGGACCCTCCACGCTATATTCCACTGAGGGGTGGTCCGATAGCCGCATCGGACCGGTCGACGCGTCTGTTCCGAGTCGGCACAGCGAGGAGGAGAAAAATGAACCATTTCGTCCGCATTGCATTCATAGCCACGCTGCTGGCCGTCGCCGGTCCGGCGTTCGCCGAGGTCATCAACGACCGATCACAGTTCGTCGGAGATTTCACAGTCATCGATTTCGAAACCCGCGGCGACGGCACCCCGCTCGTCCTAGGGCAAAGCGAAGCGATCCCGATTCACGCCGACGAGTACAGCCCCCAGGGCATAACCTTGACATCCACCAACCTGATCATCGCCAACGATGGTGACAAGAACGCCGACGAAGCGCTCGCCATCGTCGGCTCACCGGAGAACATCCTCGCCGACGCCGCGTTCCCCGGCTTCGTCCGCATCGATTTCGACGCCCCCGTCAACGGCGTCGGCATCGCCGTCCTCAACTTCACCACCCCCGACGGCAGCAAGGGAGGCCCCGTCATCTTCTCGGCCTACAACACCCTCGACGATCTGATCGAGACCGTCGAGTTCGAGGGCGACCTCGTCGACGGCGTCATCCAGTCCGCGGATCCGCCTTTCTTCCTGACCAGCTACGGCTTCATGGGCGTCTTCTCCCCCGACGATCCCATCGCCTACGCCATCATCACCGAAGCCCTGACCGACCTGGACGACTTGCACTTCGGCATGATCCCCGAGCCGGCCAGCCTCGTCCTGCTCGGCACCGGCCTCGTATGGATGGTTCGGCGCCGACGCCGTTGATCGTGAGTGACATGTCAATGGCATGACGACGCGACCGTGCCCACGCGCGATTCAGAAGTCCTCATCCGTGAGCCCGACGTTGAACTCGACGTCCGTCGCGACGTATCGCCCGAGAAGCTGCTCACGCTCGTCGTCCGCGTACGCAAAGCACCCCGTCGGCACCAGCCATCCGCAGTCGATATTGATGATCTGGACTCGATCCGGGAACGTCGCGGCTTCCGTCGACAACGGCAGTCGTCGCTCGAACACGAACGTCGCTCGCCCGTCCACCTCCCCACGCCCGAGATACGCGAGCCGGTACGCCGGGTCACCTTGCGCCATCTCACAGTACTTGATGTGAAAGTCCAACGTGTTCTTGAACCCGAAAAGATCGATCGGCCGCCGCGACGCCCCCCGAACGTCCGGAGCGTGGATGTCCCGCTTCACGCCCCCCGGAACAAGCAGCGCCAAGACGCCGCTGGGGAAGATCAACGCCCGCTCCCGGCCGCCCTCACGCCAGCGTCCTGTCACGTACGTCACGCGACGCGCCGGCCCGGCGTTCTTCACCCACCGCATATCGACGCCGTACGGGTCCTCCCGGAACCGGACCTCCATCACCTGCTCGGTCGCCGGGCCACGCCCCGACGGCTCGGTGACATGGAAGCGACACCGGTAGTCCGAGACCGTATCGACATAATGATCCCGGCACATCTTCAGAAAACCGAGCGGGTCCCGCCCGGCAAGACGTTCCAGTTCAGTCAGTCCGATTCGCGGGTGCCCGCGCTGTCCTCGAGTGCCGGGTGGATGAACCTCGACCGTCGACACCGCAGGTCCCTGCACGCGGCAACCGACCCCGCCAACAAGCACGACCGCGACGGCACATACCCCGAGCAGACATCCACCCGCCCGCGAAATACAGCGCCGCATAAGCCGCCTACTCCGCACAAGAGGTGGGAAGTGTCACACGAAAGGCAGAGCCCTTGCCCACTTCAGACGTAAGCCCGATCGTCCCACCCAGCATCTGGACGAGCCCGTGGGCGATCGCCAGCCCGAGGCCTGTCGGATGACCCGCGTCGATTCCCAGGTCGCCCTTCGTCGTCCAGAACGGCTCGAATACACGAGCCTGCGCCCCTTCGTCCAGCCCGCAACCGGTATCGCTGACCGTGATCGCCGTGTGGCTGTCCTGCCTGTCCACGTCAATCTGCAGCCGCCCGCCGTCGGGCATGGCCTCAACGGCGTTCTGCACGATGTTCCGCAGTATCGTCGTCACTTGCACCCTCGGTACCGGGATCACGGGCAACTTCGGCAGGTTCAGGAAGAAATCGATACCCTGGTCACTCAAACGCCTTTCGACCTCGGTCGCGACAACGTTGATGACCTCCGTCAGGTCTCCCAGGTCTTCCGCACGACGGTCCCCCTCGGCAAACGCCGCAAGCCCGTTGACCAACGTAGTGGCACGTTGCAGCGCTTTGACGGTCTGTGCGAGCACGTGGTCCTTCACGATCTCGCTTCCGCTTTCCCTCGCGAAGTCGATACTGGTGACGATGCCGCCGAGGATGTTATTGAAATGGTGTGCGATCGCCCCGGCCATCTCTCCGAGCGCACCCATCTTGCGGCCTTCGAGAACCTCTTCCTGAAGTGCGATCCGCTTGGTGATATCTCGCACGCACATCGATGCGCCTGTCCGCTCCCCGGCTGGGGACAACACCGGGGCAATGGTGGCGGCCAGTTCTCGTCGACCGCCCTGCGCGTCACGATGCTGGAATTCGAGCTGGATCGTCTCACCGGTTTCGATGGCCCGTTTGAGCATCGCGGCTGCGGTGCTGCGTCGTTCTTGCGGAATGATCTGCAGAATCGGCGTGCCCTGCATGCGATCCGCAGCCGCCCCGAAGGTCCGAGCGGCGGCCGCGTTCCACATCTGGATGTCCAGGCTCAGATCGGTCGCGATCACCGCAACACCAAGGTGTTCGAGCAGCGGCGCGTCGGAGTTAGCGGAATCGACCTTCGACATCTCTGTCACCGTTGGCCGCAACCACGGCTGGAATCGGTATTAGCGGATCTTGGCCCGAGTCCGGACCGGTCGCGGCGTAATACACAACACCGTCTCGTATCGACCGCCCGACTGTTCGACGGTCAGGAAGCGACTGCCCAGAAGATACGCGTTCTCGCCCTGGTCACTGAGCCCGAGCACCAGAAACTCGTCCGCGTTCAGTGTCAGCAGCACGTCAATCTCCGAGAACACATACCGATCCACGGCCGGCACCTGCTCGATGATCCCACCCTTGCGTTCCCACGTGAGTTCGCCGCGATCGTGACGGACCTCGAACCCCACCTTCAAGTCGGTGCATCCGCCGAGTTCCGGGTGGAAGGCATAATCAATGCCCAATATCTTCTGCCCCTCGAAGAAGGTCTTCCCCACGAGGCGGTTATTCTCCTGGTAGCAGAAGATCGACTCCCCCTCTTCTACGGCTGCCAGTTGAAGCATCAGCGGCAACCCGCGCTGTGCGACGAGCTGATCACGGCGTGCTTGTGCGCCGGCGACTTCCACGACGGCGCGAATCGCAGGCCACGCGTCGTCGCGCGCCGCACCGATCCGGACGCCGTTCCGCGCGAGCTGTGGGATCAGCTCCGCACCCACGCGAAGCTCATCGACGTGGTTCCATATCTTACGAGCATGGCGAACCTCGTCGGGGGGGAAGTCCATGCGGACGACGTCGAAGACCAGCTCGACCAGTTGGACGTTCCCACCACCACGCGCGCCGCCAGGCGCCGTCACGGATCGGGGGATCGGGTCGAACAGATCGCGTTCAGCGTCCGCCGGTCCTGGGGGTCGGGCGTCCGGCTGCCGCATAGACGAGGCACATGCTCCGAGTGACAGGAAGGCACCGACGGCGATAAGTCCTGCAAGCCGGCCACGTCGCATCATAACCGCCATGTCCTCAGTATAAATGCGGCCACCGAGCGGATCAAGATCGACCCGGCCCTGCGGTCCGTCGGGTCGTCCGCGGAATCGGCTCGGTGTGACGCTGCGGCCCCGAACTTCTGTATACGGGCGCGACGCCGCAACCGACCCCAGGCACAACAAGCACCGCGCCGTCGCTAAGCTCCGTCACGGTCCGAGCCGACCGCCTTCTTCACGCCCCGAGCTTCCGCCTCTTGCGGCGACGAGTACCACCGCAAGGCGCCGGACGGGTGCTCCGCTGCCTGTCTCGCGCTCTCTTCGTTTGGATAGTACAAGCGGCTGCCGTAGGGTGACGGGACGGGGGCGGGCGACGCGTTACCGACGCCACGCTTCACAAAGCCGACGATCGTCGACTCGATGTCTTTGACGACGCCGAGCATTCGCGTACCGTGGACACGGCCGGGCCCGACGATCTGACTGCGCGCGGCCGGGTTCAAGGCCGCCAATGCATCGGTCGCTTCACGCTCCTCTTCAGTCGCCAGCAGCAGGACAGGGCGATCGCCGAGCGCCTGAATCGGCCCCTTCGAGTCCACACCGAGGTAATCCACGCCCGGCGTCATGGCCACGACCACATCCACCGACGGATCGCGCGCCGCGTAGTCCAGCGCCACGCTGCACCCGACGCTGGCTCCGACGACGGCGACGCGGGTCAGGTCGCACTCCTCGCGATGCCCGAGCCAGGTGTGCGCGGCGGCAATGTCACGGTGCATGCTGCGAAACAGCGACGGGTCGCGTCCACGCACCCGATCCTGCAGGCTTGATCGAGCGGCGCCGCCGCTTTGACCGTGCCCACGCATGTCGATCGCCAGAGCCGCGTATCCCTCGGCCTGGAATCGAGTCGCCAGAGGCTTCCAGGCCGATCGATCGGACTTGTACATGTGCAGCATGATGACGATCGGTGCCGGCGTCGCTGCCTCCGGCGGCGCGTAGTAGTCCGCGACGATCTCGACGCGGTCATCGGTCGTGAATCGCACGGTGTCCACGTTCTCGTCTTCACCGGCGCTTGCGCCGGCGTGACCGACAAGCAGAATGATCACCCCGGTCATGGCGAGACTTCGTTTGCGACCTTTCATGGGACGTCCTCCCAGCGTGTTTGTATGATCCGAACGGCGCGACGGGCGCGGCGAGGGTCGGTGGTCGGAACCTGTCGTGGCGCACACACGGAAGCCACGCAGGTTGTGCCCTCGCAACGCTTCCTGTTCATGATGGCGAAAACCTCAGACTGTTCGTGGGGAACTGGAGCGTGGCTTTGCGTAGCGCGAGCCTGGCCGATCAAGACCCGACGTCCAGCCCTCATCGTAACCATAGACGGTCCGGACGAACACATCATCTTTCCCGATGGAACGCTGTCTACCCCGCGAACAGCCGCAGGTTGTCGTCGCGCACACGCTGTGGTAAAAGGAAGTCCATGGACGAGTACCGGGAGAAGGTGCGTCAGTTGTCGATGGAAAAGGCCCTCGCGGTCGCTGCTTATGGGGAATCTGTGGCGGCCTATCGCTATCGAACGCTGGCTGAGAAAACCACGTCCGAGGTACACCGCAAGGTTTTCGTCGAGATGGCTGACGAAGAGCAAGCCCATCACATCGAGGTTCGAACGTGCGCCCGCCGCTACCTGCCCAGCACCGACTTCGTTCTCACCAAGGCGGATAAGGACCTGATCATCGTCGGGTCGCGGCACGTGGAAGCGACCGACCCGGAATCGTTCGCCGAAGTGATCAAGGTCATCATCGAGTCCGAGTGGCTGACCGGCCGCTTCTATGCAACTTTGCACGAGCTCACCACCGTTGAGGAACTCAAACCGATGCTGAGAGCCATGGCCGACGAGTGCCAAGTGCATGCCAAGCGCCTTGAGGACATTCCATCGCTGGAGTAACGCGCAAACGGCTGCCCCGGCCGCACGGAAGGAGCGGGATGCGTACAGTTACGAACCGTCTTCAACGACCTCGACGGTGTTTATTGCGTAGTTGATGCCTGTTTCCTCGTCGGCGGGGACGGCGGCACCGCCCAGCGGCGTCACGCGGAGGATAACCTGCTCCGTCGCTGCGGCTGCAAAATCGGAGCTGCCCGGCACGCCGGCCGAAGCACTGACCGTGACGACCAGACCCCCGAGCGTGGGAATGCCGAAGTTGATCTGTCCGAATCGATCCTCGGATCCCGACACCACCGTGACAGCGTCGGTCGATTCCACGGTCACCCGATATGACCTCCCGGCCTCGACCTCGACGATGAAGAAATCAGCCTCGTCGCCGGGGCTCAAAGACCCGGTCCGCTCGTTTTCGATTCCGACTTCCAACGCCGTTGCGGTGTCCGGGGATTGGCCGTGGTCGTCGAAGCCAAGATCGGCCACGCTCAGCTCGAACAGGGCGTGCAACGGACCCTGAATCAAAGCGCGCACTACGTCGATGTTTTCGGTGTCGGGTCCGGTCGTGTCGGCAACCGGGTAGACGAACTCGATGGTGACCGGGCCGTCGGCGACGGGTGTGAGAACGGTGGTCGTGGCTGACCCAGCCAGACCTGGGCCCGTGACGATCGAGACAAAAAACTGGACCGGCTCAGCAAGGGCCTCGCCTGAGATCATACCGACGACGTCGCCGGTTGCTGCTGCGGCGACGGTAGACGGAGTGACCAGTGCTCGCAGTTCGTAGGTATGGTCGGCCTCGACCGAGACGATCGCGCGAAGCGTCTGCCCCGTGAACAGGTCGCCGCTTCGCGCTTGGCCGGGCACAAGCTGGACCAGGACCGTTCCACCCCGCGCGTCGAGCGGAACACACCCATCGACCCAAATCAGAACGGGAAACGACGCAAGGACGAATAGGCCGACTCCGATGACGTTACGGCGACGATTCATGGCTATCTCCCGGGGGTCCACCTCAATCACGCACATCCAGTATATCGCCACGCCAGCGCGGCTCACCCAAGGGGAATTGTCCCGCATTGGGGGTCACCTGGCAACGTAGCCGGTGGCTTCCGGGCACGGAGCGGCGTCCCGAATACCGATCTAGCAATTCCAATGCCGGTCAGTGCACGAGGTCGCGGAAGGCGAAGTCGGACGCGGTGGCGGCCGTCGCCATCAGCGGCGGCTCGGCCACGATCACGGAGCGGAAGGGTGAAGCGAATGGTCTTTTTTCAACCCGGCTCGCGCACGGGTGGACCGGTTGGAACTGGACGGTCACCGTGTGGTTCGAAGTCGATTCCGGTGGTCGCGCTGCCATTTCCTGGGCGTAGTCATGAGTGTGCGGCCCTGGCGATGCCCGCTCATGTCGTGGCAGGTCAGGCAGTCGGCGTCGGGTGTGGTGTCGGGCGCGACGCGACACGCACCGGCTCGACCCATCGGGGCATCGCTTCTGAGACCGGGTTCGAGCGCTTGGGTTGCCTCCGCATCTCTGCCAGATTTGTGGCACATCACGCAGGTCCTCTTGGGGAGGTCGAGCAACGTGCGGTAGTACCGTGTTTGTCCCTGAGGCGGATTAAAGGGCGGATCAGGGCCGGCGCCCGCCCACGGGTGGCACGGCCAGCAGTACAGGTCCCCGCCGGGCTCGAAGTATGCGCTTGTCGCGATGTAGGCGTAGTCGTGGTCTGTGGTGCCGTCATTGTAGACGTCGTAGGTGATGGCCAGGTCGGCACGAGTCATCGCGGGTGCGGGCCCGCCGCCGGCAGCCTGGACGGCGTGTGGACTATGGCAGGTTACACATTGAACCCGCGAATCGAAGACGTTGTTGTCGTCATCGAGCGTCCAATTGGGTCCCTGCCACCCGATATGGTTCCAGTGCGGGTTGGCGGGTTTCTCGAAATTGTCGTGCCATGCGTAGCCCCATTCGCGTTCGTTGCGGTAGTTGGTCTGGGCGACGCCCGGCGAGAGCAACAACTCGGGCGGCGGGCCGCTGAACTGCCAACCGTAGTTGCTCGGAACGCCGAGCAGTTTCATCTCGTCGTGGCACTCGAAGCACAGTCGGAAATCGTCGGGTGTATAAGGGCCTGCCTCGCGCGGTACGGCCAGCGCCTGTTGACCGTCGATGGGCCGCAATCGGTAGCCCGCGTTGTACGCCTGCTGGTCGAGCAACCGCTCCGGGGAGCCGAACGGCGAGAGCGGAAACACCAGCGTAAAGGTCTGTTCGACGCCGTCAATGTGTGGAAGTGTCGGGTCGTGGCAGTCGGCGCAGAGGACGTCGTTAAGACCGTGCCCCTCGAGCTTGTAGCCCCACGTCTCGTTGTTGCCCGCGACGGAGGGCGCGGTGACCTCGTCGATGATCGAACCGGGCACGTCGTGACACCCCAGGCACCAGTCCGCCTTGTCCGGGTCGAGCACGTCGTTGGTGTAAACGCCGGTGTACCAGTTTGCTTTAGCGCCGATGACGGGGTCGTCGACGCCGTCAAAGGGGCCGTCAGGGCTGTGGCACTCATCGCAGACATCTGTTTCGGAGAGGTCGATGTTCCCGTCGAAGTCTGCGTCGAACCCGGAGGCGAAACCGATCAGACCGTTGTCATGATCGCGCACTTCGGACGAGGTATGACACGTCTCGCAGTCGGCGATGCTGGGACCACGCGCCAACGTGAGGTGGGCGGCGTGGGCACCGGCGCGGTTCGGGGTTTCCGTCCCGTCGGGCGGCTCGCCGTGGCAGGCGATGCACGTCGGCAGAAACCCGAGGCTGTGGAGATGGCAGTCGGTGCACATCGCGTCGATGTTGTGGTCGTGATCCAGCTCGGGACTGTTGCGGTGATGGTCGGTTTCCGTATGACAGACTTCGCAGACGCCGTCGTAACCGGGCGGATCACAGGCGGCGTGGACGAAGTCGCCCTGCTCGGCGCAGGCCGCTTCGGACCCGAGGAAGGACACGGCGGTTCCGTCGATCTGCCTGGCGATCAGGGTGATGTTGGGATTGTCGGGGTCGTGAATGTCGTGGCACTCGCGGCAGGTCGGCTGCCATGCGCCCTCGACGTCGTGGATCATGTGTTCGGTGTGGCAAACCTGGCAAAGCGTCTCGTCGTTGCGGGCGAGCAGGAGCATGCCGTCACCGTCACCGTCGTTCGCGCGGCCCGAGTCGGCGGCGTGCGGGGCGTGGCAGGTGGAACACTCGATGTTTGCGTTCTTTAGCTGCAATGGTGCCAACGCATCAGCACTTGGATACTCGTCAGTGCCCGCGGGATAGGCAAAGCCGACGGGGTGGGAGCCGCCCTCGTCGAGACCCTTGTTGCGAGGCGCGTGGCACTCCTTGCACATGGCGTCGGCGTCGTTGCTTACGCGCAGATAGTCCGGTCCGTAGTTGGTGTTGTGCTGATTGTGGCAGGTCGAGCACTTGATCAGTCCGTCGTCGTCGAGATACGACGCCATCGCCCCGTCGGGTGCGGGGCCGATCGAATCCGCGTCTTCGTTGACGGCCGGTACGCCCCATGCGTGCGAGCGCCCACGGCCGTCTGCGGCGTTCGCGTTGGTTCCGTACGGATCGGCCATGTCCCGTTCGTAGATCGCGAAGTCCAGAGCGCGTCCACCGGCGGTGTGGCAGGACATGCAGAGCGTCGCCTGCCCTTCGATTGTGCCGCCGTGCATGCCTGGTTGGCCGGTGATGCCGTGGCAGGGAGCGCAAAGGCTGGGACGGTCTTCCACGATGTGGGGGCCGTCCCACGAGCCTTCCCGCTCGAGGTCTGTCTGTTCAACGACCGGGTGCTTCTCGGTTCGCATGCGGGCACCGGAGAGCGCCAACTTAACGGCACTTTCCAGATCGTAGATCTCGACGCGCGAGCTGTTCGTGCTCGCCACGTACAGACGCGTGCCGTCGGGGCTCAACGCGAGGTCGCAAGGCGCCCGCAGTTCCCCGGGCTCGTAGCCGAAATCCGCCAGCTTGCCGAGTTCGGAACCGGTCTCGTCGAAGACGCGCACCGTGCCCATGAGCGCGTCGGTGACGTACATGCGTCCCTGATCGTCGACGGCAAGGCCCAGTGGTCGGGGCATCCAGCCGACCAGACCGCCTCCCTCGGAATGGAGGCGGGCTCCGAACTGTTGGAGGAAGACACCGTCTTCGGTAAACACCTGGAGGCGGGTCTTGTCATGGTCCGCAACGACGAGGCGGCGGCGCGGTTCGTCCACCGCGATGGCGCTGGGATAGAGGAATTCTCCGGACCAGGGACCTCGGGTGCCCAAAGACAATGCCAGGACCCCGTCACTTTCGAATCCGTAGACGCGGTCTGCAGGTGGATCGACGACGTAGATCCGGCCGGATTCGGGTGCGACGTCGATGTCGGTCGGTCCGACGAATGACACCTTGGGGTCCGACTCACCGAGGTACCCGAGCAGGTTGAACGCGGGGTCGTAGATCGCGACCTTGTGGGTGTCGCGCAGGGAGACGAAGACGCGGCCGTCGGGGTGAACGGCGACCCCGACCGGTGCCTCGGGTATCGGGCGGGTCTGAAGGAGCGTGCCCGCGGGATCGAAGACGGCGATGTGCCGCTGAAGCGGATCGGTCACGAACAGCCTGCCGGTACCGAGTGATTCAGGGTCGAAGGCGAGGCGCGCCGGGCTGCGAACGCCGTCCGTCAGCGAACCGAGATGCGGCAAAGGTTCCGCCTGGGCGACGGACAACATGCCGGCGACCAGCGATGCGACTGTAATCAGCATGGATTGCTTCGCGGGCTAGCGCCCGCTCCCCCGTCAGCGTGCCCCTCAACGTTCACCCTAGACCCCAAGTCAGTATAGCACGCTGGATGCCAAGGGTCAGGCTTTGCCCTGATCCAAGTTGCGGCGCTTCTCGGTCCGCGTCACCAAACTATGGGGCCATTGCGGCTTATCGGCCCACGCTCGAGCGGATCACGCAAAACGCGAGCACCGTCCCCGCTGCGTGAGATTGCCCACGCGGCCTCTGAGCGCACGCGCGTCGAGCCGCTACGCAGGTCGTTACCGGGCTGTCTTCAGGTACAACTTGAAGTCGCCGATGAGCGCCGGGTAGGAGCTCTTGTTCGGACGCTTTCCTGATAGGACTCTCTTGCCACTTGCGGATCGCCTATGGGTAATACAGGTACCTCCCCGCGTCGGACCCGCCCGGTCGTCCGGTCTTCGGCTCCGGTCGGGCTTCTTATCATCGCTGTCCTAACGGCTGCGGCCGTAGGTGGAGCCCGGGCGGCGGGGCGCAGCTCGGTCGGAGCGTCGGCGCTCGGTCCCGGCGTCTTGAACCACCCGGTTCGCGTGATCCCGTCCGTTCTGGTTTCCATCCCCGCGGACTGGCCCACGGACAATCACGGAGCAATCACCTGTCTGACGTGCCATTCAGAGATTCCGGGCATCGGCGCAGAGAGCAATCCGAGACTTCGCGATCTCGACGGTGGCTATACGTCGGGCGCCGATTTTTGCGGTCGGTGTCATCGGATCGTCGACGAGGGAAGTGCCCGGTCGGTGCATTGGCTTGCATTGCGGAGGGCTCATCTGGGCGTGGACTCGGCGTCTGCGGTGAAGGGCGGTCGAGCGCTTGACCACTATTCGCAGGCGTGCCTGACGTGTCACGACGGTGTCAACGCCAGCGAATCGGCGAACGCCGCGCGGTTCGGCGGGATGCATGCGGACCTCGGCGACAAGGGGAAGAACCATCCTGTCGGCGTGCCGTATCGCAGCGTGGATCGACCGAGCTACCTGTCGCGTCTCCGCCCGGCGAGTCTGCTTCCTACCGAGGTTGCGCTTCCGGGCGGGGACGTGAGCTGCATTTCGTGTCACGATCTTTTCGGTGATCAGCAGCATCTTCTGACCGTTCCGATCGAAGGATCGCAACTCTGCCTGACGTGCCATGAGATGAGCTAGTGCACGGTCACGCCCTAATTTGCGGGTTCCAGAAGACCGCTTCC
>JASFUW010000078.1:0-14726 GCA_050050135.1 Phycisphaerae bacterium | reverse complement strand
ACACGCAGGAGGTCACAGGTTCAAGTCCTGTATCGCCCAGTTTTCTCCTTTACAGCAAACCACTTTTCCAGCGTTTTGAGCCACTTCGCGTCCGCGAGGGCTCGAACTGCACCGTCCCTTTCGCAGCCTTTCAAATGCCAAGAATAACTCAGCAACTAACTCCCCGGACGGCTCCGGCCGGGCTGGAGCAGGCTCGGGTGCTGGGGCTCCAGCCAGGCCGATGGCCGCTCCGACCCGTGGAAGATCTCTGTTAACTTCCGCCGTCGATACTGAAAAATGGAGGTCACATCCCTCTTTACAAACAGTCGATGAACAAGCCGCCCACCAGGCACCTCATATTCAACCCGGTCGATCACTTCCGTGCCTCTGTCTTTCTCGCGAAATAGATGCTCATGCGTCCAGCGGCGATATGGCCCCTTGCGCTGTTCGTCCACGAACCGGTGAGGCGGCTCCCACACGGTGATTTCACTTTGCCAGCAGAACGGAACGCCGTGAAGCCTGAGACGGTAATTCAGCAAAACTCCCTTCTCCATCACCACCGGCATCGGGTTGAGTATTCGGAACCGCAACTGTGGGGGCGTCAGCCGGTCCAGGTTTCCAGCTTCGGCGAAGAACGCGAATACTTCGCCGATCGTCCGGTGAATCACGAGATCCGACTTGAGGCGGAATCCGCGCCCGACACGACAAATCCTGACGTCGGCCTCTTCGCTCCGGTTCGACCCTCCGGCCGCGCCGTCCCTGGCCTTCCCGTTGCTCGCGCTGCTCCCCAATCGATGACCCTTTCCGCAGGTTCGCACATACATGGGGTGGCCGGTGCGTGCCGGGATTCTCCGTTCGCACCGGCCACCGTTCTGTTTCTAGCAGCATGGTACCACCGTCGAAACGGCTGTGGGGCTACTGCCCGTCAATTGCCTCGACGATCAAATCGAACGTACCGCTACCCAGCGATCCAACCGCGAAGACGAAGTAGACCGTGTCACGCTGCACGTTCAGCGTCGCCGGGCCGAAGACCGCGTCGTCGGCACCGGCCGGGAAGATCGTCGCGTTCCAATACCCGCGGTACAAATCTACGTCCGCTTGCGCACCGTTCGCGACGTCTGTCAGCCACTTTGGACGAGCCCATCGGAAATACTTTCGGCTCAGTTCGAGATCCACAGCCGGGGCGGCGGCCAGGTGGAACACGCTGATCCTCCCGCGGTATCGGGCGGTCCTGAGGTCGGCCTCGAACACATTGGCTGTCGGTGCGCCATCCTCGGTCAAATTCGCGGTGATCACGTACGTCTTGCCACCTATGATCTCGACACCATTCGCCTCGATCACCGGGTCCTCGCTGCACGGGTCGTCCGCGTTCGCCACCCCGATGGCCAAGTCGTACATGCCGGTATCGAATGGCAACGGCCCGACGAACTCACCAAAGGTGAAACCCGGAAGAGCACACGTACCGTTCACCGAGACATCAACAGGTAGCGACGGATCAAGACCGAGATCCTCACCCGGGATCCCGTGCAATACATAGACATCGGACGTGCCGGGCTCCATGGGTTCAATGGACTGGACGAGCAGCGTAAAGGTATTGTTCGTGAGCGAGCCGACCGCGTACACGAGGTAGACCATATCTGACTCGAGCGTCAACGAAACCGGACCGAAGATCGGATCACGACGACCGCCCCACCACAACTTGTCGTCACCATCGTCATCGTCCTCGACCAGTTTGCCTGGCGCGACGATCGAAGCCGTCCAACGCCCCGGGTCGACCATGGCGGCTGCCTGGTCGCCGTTGCTGAAGTTCTCGATCACCATCGGGCGGAACCACCACGGCCAGGTGCGCCTCAGCTCGACGTCGACAGTTCCTGCTCCGGCCGTGTGCTGGGCGATGACACGGGCCTGCCCGTTCGTCGGCATGATGTTGTTCTCGAAGACGTTGGCCGTCGGGGCACCATCTGCAGTCAGATTCGCGACGATCGAGTAACTTTTACCGGCCATGATCTGGACGCCGGGCGCCTCGATCACCGGGTCGTTCGAACAGGGCGACTCGTCATTCGCCAAGCTGATGGCGATGTCGTAGATGCCTTCCTCGAAGGGCAGAGGACCGACGATTTCGCCGAACCTGAAGAACGGCAATGCACAAGCACCGTTCACCGACACGTCGACGGCCAGCTCGGGCTCGAGACCCAGGTCCTCGCCAGGGATTCCATGCACGACGATAACCTCCCCTTCGGTCTCCGACGCGCCGATCGCGGCGGGCGGTGCGAAGACCAGCAGAACCGACAGACACGATGCAAACTTCACTACAGACTTCATCAGACAATGCTCCTTAGCTTAAGCGTCCTTTGTTTCTTATCTCCGTCGGCGGTCGAAACCGCTCGACCGCCAACACCCCACAACCATCTATCTGAAGGCAAGACCCCTCCCTAAGGCACGATCACCCCCGCACCGGCGTGTACGAGGGTGATCGTTTGAAGGTCCCCCCTTCGGTCTCTCAGGCAGTGGCCGGACAGGCCGTGCCACCCCAACGAGCTTGTATGGCTCTCCACTGGATCGCCTGGAACAGGCCGGCCAGGCCGACCAGGCAGTACAACGCACGACTGAGCATCGTTGCGTCCCCGAAGATCGCCGCGACCAGGTCGAACTGAAACAGACCCACCAATCCCCAATTCGCCGCACCGACGACCACGAGAATCGCGGCGAGAACATCAAACGTCTTCATAGCTACTCCTTGGTTCTGTTCACTTGGAATGCGTTAACTAACATCCACGCATCAGCACCGATCGGTTCAGTTGGACACCGCCGACGCGTACACCTCGTCCAATGCGTGCCGCAAGATCCACGCGTTCTGACGGGCATCGTGCGACTGCCGGATGGCCGCCAGCGCGGATTCGAGCGTGTCCCGCGCGGTGCACCCCATCTCTCCGCCGGCGCTCGCAAGGAGGCCCATCGCCGCGACCTCGTAGACCGCCGTGCAGGCTGCATGATGTCCGGCGTTGTATAGAGGAACACCACGGTGGATGGCATGCTCAATCAGTTCGCGAGCTGGCCAAGCCGCGTTGCCCTGCTTTGACGAAGGCGGAAGCAGAACTTCGTCGATGACATGGATCACTCCGTTCTCCGCCGCTACGTCGGCCTTTACCACTCGGGCGGTGTTGATCTTGACACCGCTGGAAGTATCAATCCGAACGACTTGGCCGTGCAGCGTCTTCGCTTCATCGAGCTTGACTACGTCACGTGCCAGGATTTCTCCCGCCACGACGTGATAGGTCAGAATCGACTGCAGCTTCGGAATATCCGTCAGCAAAGCCTCGACGGTACCCTCCGGCAACTTGTCAAAAGCTTCATCTGTGGGCGCGAAGACCGTAAGCGGCCCAGCACCGCGCAACGCATCGGTCAAGTCAGCCGCGTCGAGGGCCGCCAGCAGAGTCTTGAATGAACCGGCCGATCGGGCGGCCTCGACGATGTCGTTCGCCGGGATGAGCACAGTGTCGATCACGTGAATCACCCCGTTTGAGGTCTCAATGTCGGTCTTGATCACGTTTGCGTCATCGACTCGCACGCCGCCAGAGGCGCTGATGGCGAGGGACTGGCCGAGCGCCGTCTTCGCGGAGCTTGTATTCACCACATCCTTGGCCATGACCCGACCGGCAACCACGTGGTACTTCAGGATGGCTCCGAGCCGTTCGGGGTCAGCCAGAAGGGCGTTGATCATCCCCTTCGGAAGCTTGCCGAACGCCTCGTCAGTGGGGGCGAACACGGTGAAGGGTCCCTCCGATTTCAGGGTTTCCACCAAGCCGGCCGCTTCCACGGCGGTCACAAGAGTCTCGAAGTCGCCGACGGCCTCTGCTGTTTCGACGATGTCCTTTGAGGCTGAACCGTGTCCGCCTTTTCCGCAATGGGCATGTGCGGAGGTCGCAGCCCACATGGCGATCGAGAACGCGCCGATCGCGGCCAGCGCAGTCGAGTTCCTCTTCATCGATTGTTCCTTTCTCTATGGTTGCCCGATAACACGGGTCCTTCCCTTTCCGGCTGACTCGAACCATCGAGTTTTACTAAGCCGGTTGTCGTTCCACGTTATTCACTTCGCTCGCCGATTGCGTTTGGATTCAGGGTTGAGAGCGGCGATCCGATCCAACCTGGCGAGAGCAGACACCCGGCATGGCCGTTGCAGCGAACTCGGATCGACTGATTGCGGCGCTTTGACCTGTGGATTGGTCGTTGCCCTAAGAGCCGCGTTCGGCTTTGAAGAACGAAAAGTGGTGCGCCGCGTGAATGGAGTGGAATCGCCGCCAGGCACGGCCGCTCATCTTCCCCAACAGGCTGTGGTAGCCCCAAGTTGAGCGAGGTGACGAACACTTGCGAGCGAAGGCGGCTGCAGCCTCCTCCAACCGGCTGAGCGCCTCCTCCAGCGATACCGAGTTGGACGGTGCAACGGATGCCGGTGCAGATGCCCCGCTGGGAAACCAGCCCGTCGCCAGCATGAACCGCTTTACGCCCCATCGCAGGACACGCTCAAACCGACCGAGCGCCTGCCAGCGACGCGGGGGGGCCTCTTCGATGGAGCCGCGAACGGTCGACTCGAAGGCCAACGCCAGATGATCACAGACTTCGGCGAGCGACCACGCTCTTCCACGGTGGACGTTGCCAGCTGCCAGCCGCCTGGCCTGATCCGGGATCCAACGCAGCGAGCGGTGCGGCGCTTGCCTCTTGGCGGGCGACGACGGCTTGGTTCGCGCCCCCCCAACGAAACCGTCCGAAACTAGACTCTGCTGGGCCATGCAACACGTCCTCTCTGGGCCCGCCCGCGGCAACGAGCGGGCCACCGGTATCTGATTCGTTCGAACCCCGGCCTTGGATTCAAATGGTGGCTTTGAAACCGTATCCAACATTCGTTTCCGGACCGGGGCGCCCTCTGGCGTCAGTTTGCCGACAGATGACGAATCCAGGGGACGGTCATGCTCGAAGACCATCCTGCCTGGGGCGCATGAGCGTGCCGTCCACGGTGGTCAATCCCGGAAGAGACCGCGTTTTTTGCGATCTGCGGCCCTTCGGTGACGCTGATACTCCGCTAGAATGCAGCCGCGCGAGAGGAGGATTCTCCGTCCCTGCTTCGCGTCGTTCTCCAACAGAGCTTGACACGGACGGCGGAGTGCGGTTTGAAAGAGTCTCTTCTTCAACGGGTAGCCGCCGGTGATACAGGGGCCGTCGCAGAGTGTGTTGACACCTTCGGCGGTCTGGTGTGGTCCCTTGCGCGGCGGATCCTCAACCGCCCCTCCGAAGCCGAGGATGCCGTGCAGGAAGTGTTCATCACGTTGTGGAAGAACGCTTCCCGATTCGATCCGTCCATCGCATCCGAGACGACGTTCGTGGCGATGGTGGCGAGACGGCGCTTGATCGATCGGCAACGGCGTAGCGCACGTCGACCCGAGGGCGACCCGGTTGCGATCGAGGATCTGCCACTCAGCGCCCCGGAAGAACCCGGGCAGCTCGAACTGAAGGACGAAGCTGCCAAGGCGGTTGCCGCCCTCGAGCAGCTAAAGCCCGAACAGCGGAGTGTGCTGCGCCTCGCTGTGTGCCACGGTTGGCCACATCAGCAGATTGCGGATCGACTCGGGCTTCCGCTGGGGACCGTCAAGACGCACGTTCGTCGGGGCCTTATCAAGGTTCGAGATGAACTCGCTGCCCAAGGCATCGCGCCAAGCAAGGAGGCTGAGCGATGAACGGCCACACCGAGCCGAGCAAAGAGCGCATGCTGCAGCTGCTTGTAGACCATGCTACAGACGGCTTGGATCTGACCTCCGCAGCGGAACTGGCCAGTTTGTTGTCGCTGTACCCGGAGTATGACGAATCCTGTTTTGAACTGCCGATGGCTGCGATCGACCTGGCCATGATGCCTCGGTCTGCGGAACCGCTATCCAAGGAACTCCGCGACCGGATTCTGTTGGACGCGGGGCGGTTCTTTGAAACAGGCGAGGAATGAGATTCCGATGAACACAGACGCAAGACAAGCGAGTAAAGTCATCGACTCGGTTGCGAAAGCCGTGGCCAATTGGACGGCCGACGAACATGAAAGAGAGAATCCGGACTTGCCGAACCGCTACGGTTCGGCGTGGCGCCCGGAATGGACAGACCACACCTTGTCGCAAATCCACATGTTGGCACAGGCCGTCGCGGTCCGAAGTACCGACCTTTTCGTGCACCATGTCTGCTGGACTTACGACTCGTTCGAGGCGCGCGGCATCCAAGGGGCGGACTTGATACAGAACACCAACTGCATGCGCAACGTGCTGGCCAGGGAGTTACCGCCGCCGGTCGCCCAAGCCGTGTTGCCGTTCGTTGACACCTCGATCGCGGAGATGCAGTCGGCCGATCGTAAGCGCGACGCGGACCCTCCGCTCGATGCAAGGTATCGCGAACGCACTCTTGAGTACCTGAAGGCGATTCTCGAAGGCGATCGAACGGCAGCAGAATCGCTGATACTCGCCACGCTCGATGAAGGAACGACAATCGCTGAAGTCTACGAGGGGATTGTGGCGCCGGCACAAGCTCGGTTGGGTCGGATGTGGCATCGCGGAGAGATCAGCGTCGCCGACGAACACTTCGGCAGCGCCACAACCCAGTCGGTCATGTCCCTGCTACGACCGCGTTTCGCGAAGGCGAAACCCAACCGCCGGATCCTCGTCGCAACGTCCACGCCCGGCGATCTCCATGAGATCGGTCTGCGGATGGTCTCGGACCTGTTCGAAATCGACGGCTGGAGCGTAATCTACCTCGGTGCGAACACACCGACCGCGGCTCTCGTCGAGCTACTCGATCGACGCCAGCCGAATCTGCTGGCCCTTTCGGTCAGCACAGGCCTGACGCTGCGCGATGCCGGAGAACTGATTGAGACCATTCGCGGGACCGGCAATATTGCCAATATGAAGATCCTAATCGGCGGGCCGCCGTTTACTCTCGCGCCCGATCTTTGGCGGGAACTGGGTGCGGATGGGTACGCCGCCTCATGCACCGAGGCCGTCAAGCTCGGAAACCGGCTCGTCGCTTGCTGATCGGTTTTCAATTCCGGGTACCCCCAAAACCCACCTCACGAGCTCCCACCGGCGATTACGCATTACTTGCTGCATCTCTGAATCCATCCAGCACCCGTTTGCGAACGTAATGGTGCCAAGCGAGGCTCTGACGGCCTTCGAACCCATTAGCGGAGCGATTGAATCATGAGATTGTGCCGGTTAGCTACGATCCGACCAGCGTTGTGCGCGTTGAGCATTGCGACCGTCCCTGTGGTCGCAGCGAACGGCGGCTGCGCCACCACCTTCGCTAACCGAGACCCGAGCGGCGAGGCTTTCCCCTCGGTGAGGGGTCAGTCGTTGGAAACCGAACGAATCGAGATTCCGGCGGCCTTTACAGGTGGACCGGCGGTTCTTCTGATTGGCTACAAACAATCGGCTCAGTTCGATATCGATCGCTGGCTGATGGGCCTGATCCAGGCCGAGGTCAACGCACAGATCGTCGAGATCCCGACGATTCCCGGACTTGTTCCAAGCCTCGCGTCCGGTTGGATCGACGACGGGATGCGATCGGGGATTCCCAGAGAAGACTGGGGTTCCGTGATCACCCTTTACGGGCGCGCGGCGAGGCCTGTCGCTGCACTTACTGGGACGGAGTGTGGGCAGCGCGCCCGAATCATTGTTCTCGACGCGACAGGAACGGTTGTCTGGTTTGATGACCAAGGCTACTCAGCACGAAAGGCGATCGCGGTATCGGATCTCGTCGCCAAGCTCGTTGATTCCTAGACCATACAGCAGTCCAAGAACGCACTGAACAGCGCAAGGGAGAATGAACGGATGATGATGCGATTCACTCCGGTGTTGGTGTTGACAACACTCTCATTGACAAGTTGCGGATCGATGAACCCGGCGAAGGAGACGGCTCGAATTCGAGCGGTGCACGCCAGCCCCGATGCTCCGGACGTGGACATTTGTGTGAACGGCACCGCCGCATTCATCGACGTGGCCTTTCCAGGCACCACGCAATACGCGACGGTCGAGGAGGGAACCTATCAAATCCGCGTCGTCGCAGCGGGAGACGGCTGTGAAGGAGGCGGAGTGATCGATGCAACGCTTCCGCTACCGGCGGATAGCGATACAACCGTCGTCGCGCTTGATTTCCTGACGCAAATAGAGCCCCTGGTACTCCAGGACGACAACTCGGCGCCCGCCATGGATATGGCGAAAGTGCGCTTCGTCCACGCTTCGCCCGACGCCCCTGCCGTCGATATTACCTTGACCGATGGCACTACGCTTTTTGACGACGTGTCCTTCAAGGAGGTCGCGAGCTACATCGAGGCGCCTGCGGGAACGCTGGACTTGGAAGTCCGCGACGAGACGGGCACGGCAGTAGTCTTGACACTTGAGGATGTCACCCTGGCGGCGGGAACGGTCTACACGATCTACGCGATCGGACTGCTCGAAGGCGAGCCGACTCTGGACGCTCTGATCACGGCCGACAACGGCTAACTCGAACGTGTCCACCCTATCGTCGCGGGCTGGTTGTCCGCGACGCACGGCGTGGGGGTCTTGGGGCTCCCTTGCTGGTAAAGCAGAATCAAGTGCTTGACGCTGATTGACAACGGAGATGGTACGATGGCATTCAAGAAAACAAGAGCAGTTCAAGAGAGGGCGGTTGCGCTCAATTCGCCTGGCCGTAGGTTCCTCTCATGCGCCCTTACGGCGGCAACGGTGATCGGTCTGGGGGGCTGCGGTGCGGTTTACCCGCCACTCGCCACCGTCGACTTCGTCGAACTCGGTCGTTACACGGGCCGGTGGTACGAGATCGCACGTTATCCGAACTCGTTCGAACCCGGATGCGTGGGGGTAACCGCCGATTACGCCTTGCGTGAGGATGGGCGCATCAACGTCCTGAATACCTGTGTAGAAGGAAACCTTGATGGGAACGTCCGTCTCATCCAAGGTGTCGCACGCGTCGTGGATCCCACCACGAACGCCAAGCTCGCGGTCACCTTTTTCCCGCCGTTTGAAGGCGACTACTGGATTCTCGAACTCGGCGCGAACTACGAATACGCCGTCGTGGGCGATCCCAGTCGCACGTTTCTCTGGATCCTCAGCCGCGAACCGACAATGGACGAAGATCTCTACGCAGACATCCTCAGTAGGCTCCCCGAGAGGAGCTACGATCCGAATCGCCTTCAACTCGTTCCGCAGCACAGCGACGAGCAATAACGGTATCGACGGTGACCCGAACGTGCCGCTCTCAATGGACCGGAACGATCCCCTAATCAGCGACGACGACAACGATGGAAAACCGGGTGTGACCATGCTGGCGAGACTGTTCGGCCTCATTGAAGGTGAGATTTACATTGCTCGGCGCGAGATATTCAAAAACGACTTGACACCCTACTCCGATGGCAGCCTGCGCGGAAGCGTCATCGATGACTCTGGGCAACTCGTGATCGGCGCGTCGCTCGCAATTCTGGACACGCCCAACAACCCGCCCCAGCGGCGCGATCCGGGCCTGAATCCGATCATGCTGGTACCTGTCTCAGACGACATCAGCACGTGCGAAGAACTCATGGCGAATCGAGACGCCTTGTTTCCCCCTGAGCCAACATGTTGAGCTGCATCTGATGCTAAAAGTCTTTCTGTTCTCGGTCTTGCTGCTCTTGGGTCTGTTTGGTTCCCAGTTGCTACCCGGCG
The DNA here is from genome assembly GCA_050050135.1 of Phycisphaerae bacterium. GTDB lineage: Bacteria > Planctomycetota > Phycisphaerae > UBA1845 > UBA1845. Next base: position 5,025 of record JASFUW010000078.1, on the reverse strand, counting down.
TCGTCGGTTCGGCCTACGCTACCGTCGGCGACGTAATCCGCGTGCTGACCATGGGCGGGCTCTCGTTCATCATGATTCGCGTCGGCTACGAGTTCGATATCGACAAGTCAAATCTTAGACAATATGGCTGGGACTACGTCGTCGCGTTTACGGCGGCAAGCTTTCCGTGGGTCCTTGTTACGCTCTACTTCGTTTTCGTGATGCTACCTTCGGATGTCTGGGGCGGCCTAGCTGCATGGCAGGAGACTCTCCTTGCGGGCCGCTTTGCCGCCCCCACCTCGGCAGGTGTGCTGTTTTCCATGCTCGCTGCCGCTGGCCTGGGAACCACCTGGCTGTTCCGCAAGGCGCGAATCCTAGCCATCTTCGATGACCTGGACACCGTGTTGCTCATGATCCCTCTCAAGATGCTCATGGTAGGCTTCGCCTGGCAGCTAGGTCTGATCGTCGTGCTCATGGCAGTGATGCTCGCCTTCGCATATGCTTTCCTCCACAAACTGCGCATACCGGTCACTTGGCCCTGGGTGCTCGGTTACGCGCTAGCGATCGCGGGAATCAGTGAGTTCATTTACAAGGGCTCCAAGCTCATTGATGAATCTGTGCCGATCCACATCGAGGTATTATTGCCCGCATTCGTGCTCGGAGCGATCATGGCGTACCCACGCAACAGTGGGGCTGGCGCAACCGACCATCATGCCGAAATCGAAACGCCGATGGAACGGCGTGTCGCCACGTTGGTTGCGGCGGCGTTCATGGTCCTGGTTGGTCTATCCATGCCTAAGATTCTGGGAACCGAACTTGCCAAGGGCGGGGCGATGACAGCACCGGTCGAAACGACACTCCATGCCGCCGGAACAGCGGCGGCAGAGGCGGCGGCGGCAGAGATCGGCCAGGCGAAAGACGTAGGACGTATCACCGCGTCGCAACCGTCCGTGGGCTGGCGCGAACTTGCCGTTCACGTTCTGCTCGTCACGATTATCTCAAACCTGGGCAAAATGTTCCCTGCGTTCTGCTATCGGCGGGAGGCGCACTGGCGAGAGCGGTTGGCGGTTGCAATCGGAATGTGGCCACGCGGCGAGGTCGGCGCAGGCGTTCTGGTTATTTCCTTGAGCTACGGAATCGGGGGTCCCGTAGTGACGGTTGCGATGCTCAGTCTCGCACTCAACCTGTTGCTGACGGGGGTGTTCATCTACGTCGTGAAGCGGCTCACATGTACCCTTCCTGGCTATCGGAGCCTCGCCGCGTGACGGTAATGAACATGAGCAATCAGAAGCGCCTCCTGCCACGCGCCGCTGCGGATGAAACTCCAATGGTAGGCGAATACCGGAGTGTGGCGTGATGCGCCTGTTCCTGACCGGCGCCACAGGCTACATCGGCGGACGACTTGTTGCTCGACTCTTGGAAGCGGGTCATCATGTCGTATGCGCAGTGCGCGACCCGCGCAAGCTCGCCGCCCGGCCCTGGGTGTCTCACCCCAACGTCACGATTGTCAAAGCTGACGCCACAGATTGTGCGGCGCTCTCTGACGCCATGTGCGGGACCGAGGTCGCCTATTACCTGATTCACTCAATGCTCGCCGTCGGACCGGCTTATCGATCGCTCGACCGCGCGCTCGCCGAGGGATTCGCCCAAGCTGCGGCTCAAGCTGGCATCCGACGAATCATCTATCTTGGCGGCCTTGGTGAGACGGGCACTGGTTTAAGCGAGCATCTGAATTCACGACGTGAGGTTGAGCAAGCCCTGCGCTCAACGAAGGTGCCGGTCACGGTCTTGCGGGCCGCGATGATCATCGGATCCGGGTCAGCATCCTTTGAGATTCTGCGTTACCTCGTGGCGCGCCTGCCGGTCATGGTCACACCACGTTGGGTCTCCACGGAGAGTCAGCCAATCGCCGTTCGCAACGTCATTCATTACCTCGTCGAGTGCCTGAACGTTCCCGACACTACCGGCAAGACAATCGACATCGGCGGGCCAGACGTCCTGACGTATCGCGAACTCATGCAGCGCATGGCAGAGGCCCTCGGATTGAGGAAGCGACTAGTAATTCCGGTCCCCGTACTCACACCCCGGTTGAGTTCGCTCTGGATACATCTGGTGACCCCGATCGACCGGAGAATTGCCCGCCCCTTGGCCGAGGGACTGCGGAACCGCGTAGTCTGTCGTAATAATCAGGCTTCCAAGCTCATGCCTCAAGAGTTGCTGAGTGTTCGAGAGGCCATCGATGCAGCCCTCGGCAAACACTCTACCGACCAACTGGAAACTTCGTGGACCGACGCCGGCGTGATGCCAGGTGACCCTGCTTGGGCTGGCGGAGATGCCTATGAAGATCGCAGGTCGCTTGAGATCGATGCGCCGCGCGAAACGGTCTTCCGCACGCTATGTCAGTTAGGCGGCAAGAACGGCTATTACAGTTCACCGATGCTTTGGCGCATTCGCGGCGTTTTGGATCGCCTGGTCGGGGGCCCTGGCCTAAGCCGAGGTCGACGATCGCGAGCCAAGATCGGCTACGGCGATGCGCTCGACTTCTGGCGAGTGACGCGGATCGAAGAAAACCAGGCGCTCGAGTTACGCGCTGAAATGAGATTACCCGGCGTCGCGACGCTCGACTTCGAGATTGAGAACATATCCACAGATCGTCGCAAAGTCAGGCTGACGCAAACCGCCACATTCATGCCTCGTGGGATTCTGGGACATTTGTATTGGCTGGCCGTGATGCCATTTCATGGGCCGGTCTTCAACGGCATGCTGCTAGGGATCAAGAAACACACCATTAGCGATGGCGCGCTCATAGGGGGCGGAGAAGTACCAAGTGAGGCCGTCGCGACCTCGTCAAGCCAGCAGAGGTCGGCGAGTGATTAACAACTCATCCAAGCCGATGCAGAGGCCCCGCGGTTCTTTGTTTAGGCTCCAACGCGAACCTGTAGTCACCGCAAGTCGAGACGAGGTCCTTTCCGTCTTTTCAGATGTGCACAACTTGGATCGCATTACCCCGGATTTCCCAGATCAGTTGACTGCCGTGGTATGATGCGGACTGATTTGAGCCTGCAAAACACGAGGTTTTCGCAGGCGTCGGGCCAAGAATCCGGAGCATCCAATGAGTGAAGCACGCAGGGAGGCGTTGCGGGTCGATTTCGACCGGTCGATTAAGCTGGAATTCCACGGCGCCAATGTCAGCAGCGACGGCGGCTTGCTGCCCTACCGGGAACTCGATGAGGCTCTTCATCTGACGGAGATGGCTCGGGAAGCCCTGACCGATTTGCGAACCGGCGACAACATCCAGCACGACATAGTGGCGCTGCTCCGCCAATCGGTCTTCAGCCGCCTGGCGGGCTACGAGGACGCCAACGACGCCAACCGACTTCGTCTCGATCCCACGATGCGGATGCTTGTTGGCGGTCGGGCGAAGAAGCGTCTGGGCGCCTCCACGAGTCAGATGAGCCGCTTCGAGACCGAGACCCTAACAGAACCAAGGAACCTCGACGCCTTGATGCGTCTTTCCGGCAAGTCGGTGGATCAGGTTCGGATCAAGAAGCCCTTCCAGCGGCTGGTTCTGGATATGGACAGTTCCGTGAGTCCGACGCATGGAGACCAGGAAGGCTCGGCGTACAACGGACACTTCGAGTGCACCTGCTATCATCCGCTGTTTCTGTTCAATCAGCACGGCGACCTTGAGCGGGTCCTGCTTCGTTACGGAAACGTGCACAGCGCCGACGACTGGAGTTCGGTACTTGAACCCGTCGTTGAGCGCTATCGTGGTGAAGTCGGTCGGAAGTTCTTTCGTGCCGACGCGGCGTTCGCAAACCCGGAGGTGTACGAGTACATAGAAGCGGCGGGATTCTGGTACACCATGCGGCTTCCGAGCAACGCGGTCCTGGAAGATTCCATCCAACACCTGCCGATCAGGCCCGTGGGGCGCCCGCCCAGAAAACCCATCGTTGTGTACTACAGCTTCGCGTACCGGGCCAAGAGTTGGAGCAAGCCACGTAGGGTCGTGGCCAAGGTCGAGTGGCACCAGGGCGAGCTGTTTCCCCGCGTGGGCTTCGTGGTCACCAACCTCCGTTGGTCGAGCCGTCGCGTGGTGCGTTTCTACAATCAGCGAGGCAGAGCGGAGCAGTGGATCAAAGAGGGCAAGTACGCGCTCAACTGGACGCGCTTGTCGTGCCACGACTTCGTGGACAACCAGGTTCGACTTCAGCTCTTTGCGCTGGCGTACAACCTCGGGAACTTTCTTCGCAGGCTGGCGTTGCCGACAGGCGTAAGGCATTGGTCGCTCACCACGCTGCGCGGAAAGCTGATCAAGATCGGGGCCAAGATCGTGCGCCGGGCCCGGTACGTGACGTTTCAGATGGCGGAGGTTGCGATTCCGAGGGACTTGTTCCGGAGTATCCTCGCATGGATACGGAGTCTGGGAGACCCGGCGCCCCTGCCGTCCGGATGAGCGACGGTATCACGGTGACGAGCTTGGCTGGCAGCGTCGAAGGCGGATGAAGTACGCCTTGACCCGCCCGGAGGCACCGATTCCAAGCGATCGGGCCTAAGAAACTAGGCCCAAAACGCCGCCGATGGCGGCGGGAAAGGCACGGAATACCTTGAATCGACGAGACCGAGACGATGTTCTGGTTCCTCGTCGTTCGGGCAGGTCCAAATGGGAAATGTCGAATTAAACCCTTGACCCCGCCAATTCGACGTTCCTAGAATCACTGCCCTTTATTGCGGCGATCGGTCGGTCGCCGCCGAGGTTGAAAGGACAACGCCATGAACCCTTCGGCAGTGCTCATCTTGTCTATGCTGGCCAGTTCACAAGTCGTCGGTGGATTTCACGAGATAGCCCCCGTCGGTATCGACATCTCAACGGACGAGGGAGTGTGGCCGGACGGAGTTCCTGAGTTTACTGTCATCGGTGAGCTGCTTGAGATCGAATATCAAGGAATACCGGCTGGGATAGCAATCTCGACATCGCCAATCCTTGAGCCGTTCGGCTACCCCCTTGGGTTCAACGTCACGGTTACGAATCTTACACAGGATTTG
>JASFUW010000077.1:0-14770 GCA_050050135.1 Phycisphaerae bacterium | reverse complement strand
CCTGGTGCCCGACGCGTGTCAGTGCGTCGGACACGGCTTGGCCGCTCAACAGGCTCACCTCACGTTCCGAGCCCGGACCACCTGCCAGAACCGTGATGTCCAACGCGCGGACGTCACGCGGGAGGGTTCGCGTCGGCGTTGCGGTCGTGGACGCTCCGAGATTTTTGAGTGCTTCGGTCATGTCACCACACGTCGATCTCGATGTCGAGTTCGGTCCCGAATTCCGTTATGACTCGATCCCGGATCAGGTCAATCAAGCGCAACACGTCGGTCGCGGTCGCTCCTTCCTCCGCGACGATGAAGTTCGCATGCTGGTGCGAGACGACCGCCCGACCCGATCGAGCCCCTTTGAGCCCGGCGCGGTCGATCAGGGCCCCGGCGGACTCACCGGGGGGGTTTTTGAAAACGCACCCGGCGGTCCGGTCGGCCATGGGTTGCGCCTTTCTCTTGGATTCGAGGTGGTCGCGAAAGACCCGGGCGACGCGCACGGGATCGCCCTCGCCCAGCTCGATTTCGACCGAAAGCACGATTCGGTCACCGAGCGCGGTTCGGCGATAGGCGAAACCGACGCGGGTGGGGGACCAGGTTTCGATCTCGCCGTCCCGGTTGACCAGCCGGACACTCCGGACAATGTCCCCGAACTCTCCGTGGCGGCCTCCGGCGTTCATTCGCAACGCGCCGCCGATGGTTCCGGGAATGCCCGCCATGCGCTCGAGCCCGGTGAGCCCCTGCTCGCTGAGGTGACGAGCGAATGGCATTAGATCGACGCCGGCGCCGGCTTCGACCGTTGTCCCCTTACGCTCGACCGATCGAAAGGCGTCATCGTCGAGGCGGACCACGACGCCGTCGAACCCGTCGTCGTGGATGAGGACGTTCGCTCCGCCGCCGAGCACCTTCAGCTCGAGCCCCTCGTCTCCGGCGCGACGCATCAGCTCCGACAGGTCTTCGGCGCTTCGGGGGTGGAAGAGGTGGCGCGCGGGTCCCCCGAGTCGGTACCAGGTGTGCCGACCGATGGGTGCATCGTGCTCGATTCGGCTAGCAAATTCGCTCCACCAGCTCATCAGCCACCTTCCATACGTCGCCCGCGCCCATGGTGAGCACCAGGTCACCGTCCACGACGTGGCGGGTCAAATGCTCGGTCACGGCCTGCAAGCTCGGGAGATATTGGGCGCGTCCACCCTGTTTGCAGATTCGGTCGACGAGCTCTTCGGAATGTCCGAGCCCGCCGGCCCGGTCGCCCTCGCGCGCCCCGTAGACATCGGGGACGATCACCTCGTCGACGTCGCCGAAGGAGACGGCAAAATCGTCCATGAAGTGTCGCGTACGCGCGTTTTGATGCGGTTGAAATACCACCCACGTGCGTTTGGGTCGATAGCGATAGCGCACCGCCTCGATCGACACCCGCACTTCGGTGGGATGATGGGCGTAGTCATCGATGATCGTGACCCCGCCGCCTTGACCTCGCCAGTACAATCGGCGACAGACGCCGGAGTACGTGGATAGCGGCTCAGCCAGTGCCGAAGCGTCGGCACCTGCGTCGACGGCCAACGCGACCGCCGCCAGCGCATTGGCCGCGTTGTGCAGACCGGGGACGGACAGGCGCGTCTCCAACACCCGTTCACCGTGTCGGTGCACCTCGAAGGCGGGGCAGCCGCTCTCGTTACGCACGTTGATCGCTCGCCAATCGGACCGCTCGGAGAATCCGAAGGTCTCGACTCGCGCTGGCGTCGCTTCGGCGGCTCGTACCGTCCAATCGTCGTCACCGTTGACGACCAGCAAACCGCCCGGTGCGACATTGGCCGCGAACTGCGCGAACGCGGCAACGATTTCGTCGAACGTCGGGTAGTAGTCCACGTGGTCGGCTTCGATGTTGAGGATGGCAGCCGACGCGGGACTCAGATGCAGAAAAGACCGGTCGAACTCACACGCCTCGACGATGAAGGACGAACCGGATCCGAGCCCGCTGCTCCCGCCCAACTGCTCGGATCGGGCACCCACCAGAAAGGAGGGACTCAAGCCGGCCTCGCGACACAAGTGTGCACACATTGCGGTGGTCGAACTCTTGCCATGCGTACCGGCGATGGCCACGCCGTTGTTGCCGGCGAGCCGGGACCGCATCAACCAACCAAGAACCTCGGCGTATTTGCGGACCGTGACGCCGCGCCGGCGGGCGACGATCAGCTCGGGGTTGGTCTCGGGAATCGCCGCGCTCACCACGACCATCTCGACGCCGGGTTCAAGGTAGTCCTCGCGGTGACCGATCGAAACGCGTACGCCGTCGGCAACGAGCGGGCCGATCCCGTCGAAGGCCGTGAGGTCGGAGCCCGTGACGTCAGCACCGAGCCCGTTCAACAGCCCGGCCAATCCGCTCATCCCACTCCCGCCGATCCCGACGAAGTGAACGCGCGCACCCCCGGTGTCGGCGGTCCCGACAGGTTGGGATTGCAGAGTCGCTCCGTCGACGAAGTTGCGCATGGCGATCCCTCTGGCCAGCTCTCAGTGTCGGAATGGATTCGCGCTATAGGTCGGCGCTCGCCCCCGGCGCCGTGTTCTTGCGTTCCGCTCCCGGCGCACCGGGATCGAGACCGCTTCAGTCAGTATCGGGTGCACGATCAAACAGCCTTCAACGATTCGGGGCGCACCAAGGTACCGCGCGAACGGCCCAGAGCAATCACTCGATTTGCAATGACCTTGGCGGCCTGGCCGCGCCCGATTTGCCTCGCGGCCGACGCCATCGCCTGCCGCGTTTGCTCGTCACGCACCAGTTGTTCGAGCGCCGCGTGCAGCGCCGGTCCGTTCACCGCCGGGTCGACCGCGTCGCGTACAATCCTGGCGGCAGACGCCCGAACCAGACAGCGGGCGTTGGCCAACTGGTGTGCGTCGCGATGGAACGGATAGGGAAGGAGGATCGACGCTCGCCCGACGGCGGTGATCTCCGCCAAGGTGGACGCGCCCGCGCGGGCGATGACGAGGTCGGCGGCCGCCAACGCCTCAGCCATGTGCGTCGTAAACGGCCACACCTTCGCCCGAATCGGGCGCCCGGCGTAGGCGTCTCGAACCTCCTCGAAGTCGGGCTCGCCCGTCAGGTGCAGTATCTGCCAGTCGAACAGCGATTCGAGATAGTCCAGGTTTGCCAGGACCGCCTGATTAAGCGTGCGGGCGCCCTGGGATGCGCCGGTAACCAGCAGCGTCTTCCGCGCGGGATTCAGGCCGAGGCGATGGACCGCGGAGTCGCGATCCGCGCGGTTGAACGCCGGGCGCACGGGACATCCCGAAATGACCACGTTGGCAGCCCGGGGCCACCGGTCAGCCGTCTCCTCGAACTGGGTGAAGACCAGGTCTGCGACGCGGGCGAGAAATCGGTTGGCGCGACCCGGAACGGCATCCGGGTTGAAGATCGCCGTCGGGATCCCGGCGCGGGCGGCCTCACGGACCGCCGGGACGGAAGCGAGCCCCCCGGTGCCGATTACGGCGATCGGCTGGTCGTCGTAGAAGCGCACGCGACAATCGCGACTGGATCGGTGGAGTCCGAGGAATATCTGGGGCCAGCGCCAAGGGCTGCGGGATAGCCCCATCAGCGACTGCTGTACGAGGTCGCAGCGCTTCTCCGCCAGAATGCGTTGATCGATCGAGCGCCGCGTGCCGAAGAAGACGAAGCGAACGCCGGGAAGCGACGCGCGAAAGGCCTCCGCGATCGCAAGCGCCGGGTACAGATGTCCGCCGGAACCCCCGCCAGCGAAGGCTACCAGCGGTGCAGTCAAGGTTGAGAGCCTCGGTATTACCACGCCGGCGCCTCCCCATGTTTCGCGTGGGCGTGCAAGTGTTTGGCTGAGTCCTGCGTTGCCGGTCCGGCAACGCGTCGGTCATCGCCCCGCGTGGCGATGGCTGCGAGAATGCCCACGGCGACACAATAGGTCACGATTCCGCTCCCTCCCGCCGAGACCAACGGCAGAGAGATGCCCGTCGTCGGTGTAACGACCGTCACGACGGCGATGTTCATCACCGCCTGCAGTATCATCGTGGTTGTCAGGCCGAATGCAAGCAGCCGCTCGAAGCGGCCGCGAGCCGTGAGCGTCGTCCGTAGCCCGAGCCAGAGGAGCGCGCCGAACAGGGCGATGACCAGGCAGGCTCCGAAAACGCCCGTTTCCTCGCAGATAACAGCGAAAATGAAGTCGGTGTGGCCCTCGGGTAGGTAGCCGTACTTCTGGATTCCCCCGCCCAGGCCGACGCCGAACCAACCGCCGGAGGCGATGCCGGCGAGCGACTGGAGGGGCTGATAGCCCGCGCCCTGTGGGTCGGCCCAGATGTCCGCGTAGGCTGTGAGCCGCGCCATGCGGTATGGGGCCATCAGCAACAGCCCCGTCAAAGCAAACGCCCCGATTGCCCCCAGGGCGGCGAGATGTCGCAGACGACATCCGGCGACGAAGAGCATTCCCACGCCCGTGCCGAGGAGGAGGGCGGATGTGCCGAAGTCTTCAGCCCCTACCAACAGCACGCAGAGTCCGATCGCCAGCGACGCCGGTATGAAACTGGCCCGCAGGGACCGTGGGTCCGCGTCCGGGCGCGTCAGGAGGTATGCGACGATGGCGACCAGCGCGAGCTTGGCGAGCTCGGACGGTTGAACGCCGACGTCGAACCCGCCGGGGGCGAATCGCAACCACCGGTGTGAGCCGCGGTGGGCCTCGCCGACGCCGGGCAAAAGCGCCGCCACCAACAGTCCGGCCGTCACGATCAACAACACGGCCGGGACCCGACGTCGCATAAGCGGCGACTCGAGCGCGAAAACCGCCGCCCGGCTGGTCAGCAGCATCAGGGGCGCGCCCGCCGCGACGAAAATGAGCTGACGCCCGAACGGCGTCCGCCACCAGCCGGGATCGAACAACGACCGGTCAAGCGACGCCGTAGAGGATGCCACCATGACGACGCCCACTGCCATCAGGGCGAGTGCGACGAGCATGATGGTGGTCTGGCGCGACGTTCCGGCGTCTGCATCCCCTATCATACCGTCATCCATGACTGCTGCCCTCACGCACGTACGCGGCGACTCTTCCGCACGTCAGCGACCGGTTCTTGTCACCGCAGCTTGATCGAAGCCAACGCCAGGAACGCGAACATGGCCGCGACCAACCAGAACCGAACCACCGTCTGCGGCTCGCTCCATCCGCCGAGGTGGAAGTGATGATGAATCGGCGCACAGCGAAACAGCCGCTGCCCGCCGGTCCATTTGAAATAGCCGACCTGGGCCATCACCGACAACGCCTCGACGACAAACACGCCGCCGGCGATCAGCAACATAAGCTCCTGGCGCGTGACGACCGCGACGTAACCGATCAATCCACCGAGCGGAAGCGAACCGGTGTCGCCCATGAAGACCCGCGCCGGATGGCAATTGTACCAGAGGAACCCCAGGCATGCGCCGAACACCGCGGCCGACAGGATTACCAGCTCCCCGCTTCGGGGGATGTGATGGAAGAGCAGCTTGTTGGCCAACTCGGGCTCGCTGATGATGTAGGTCAGAATGCCGAACACCAGAGCGCACACCGCCACGCACCCGCACGCGAGGCCGTCCATCCCATCCGTCAGGTTCACGGCGTTGGAGGTGGCTGTCATCACCAACACGGTGACCACCATGAACGCCAACGCCCCGAGTTGAAGACCCGTCTTGTAGAACGGAACGCTCAGAATGCGGTAGGCGGGAACCTCGCCGGGCTCGACCAGCGAACTGAGTACCGCGTAGTTGCTGTGACCGTACTTGAAGATGTAGAAGCCCAGAACGACGCCGAGTCCGAGCTGGAACAGGAGCTTCCCGTACATGCGGAGCCCGTCGCGGGTGCGCAGGCGTCTCGCCGAGGTCAGCTTCAACCAGTCGTCGACGGCGCCCAGCGTGCCGAGCCACAGCAGGCAGATCAGTCCCATCTGGACGTAGAAGTTCGAGAGATCGGCGAACAAGAGGACCGCGGACATGATCGAAGCAAGGATCATGATGCCGCCCATGGTGGGTATGTTGCTTTTGTCGCGGGTAAGCTCGTTGAGGGACGCGTGATCGAACTCGGGCCTGTCGCCCAGCTTCCACTTCATCAACTGCCGGATGACGCGCGGAAGCGCCACCAACGTGAGCAGGAAACAGAACAGGGCTGCGATCGTTCCGCGGAAGAGCGTGTTCTCGTAGGCGTAATGTCTGCCTTCGAAAAGCCAGGAAAGTAGGTGGTAAAGCACTTAATCTCACTTTCCGTCTCAACCGGCGGTTTCCGGTCCGGCGCACACGGCGGCGCCTCGCCGTACCGGACGCGTCGCCACCATCCGCTTGGAGACCGAGCTACTCTGCCATCGTTTCACGACCCGATCGAGCTGCATGGCGCGTGAACCCTTCACCCAGATGGTGTCCCCGCGCCGGATGAGCGACAACAGCTCGTCACTCGCCGCGTCTGCCCCGCCACAGCGGATGCACTCGGTATCGCCCGATTCGGCACCGAGGTCACCGATCGCCCGGGACATCGCGGGTCCGACGCCGATCAGCACCTCGATGCGGGCGTTGAGAACGTCGCGGACGGTTCGTTCGTGGTAGGCGGCACTTTCCGCCCCCAGCTCGAGCATATCGCCCATAACGAAGACGCGGCGCGTGGAGGACGCCCGGCGCAGCGTATCGACGGCCGAGCTCATGCTCGCCGGGTTGGCGTTGTATGAATCGTCGACGAGGACCGTGCCGCCACCCACGAGGGTCCGCGTGCGTCCTGCCGGCGGAGCAAACGATCGGAGTCGCTCGATGATGCGCTCGGGGGCTACACCGAACCATCGGGCCACCGCGAAGGTTGCGGCGGCGTTGGTGGCGTGGTGCATACCGGGCATCGGGAGTTGCACGTCGTATCGCCCGTTCAGCTTGAACGAGCTTCCGCTGATGTCGCCCGTCGCGCCCGCGACGCTGAGCTGTGCCGACGGGCTGACACCCACGGTGACCGCCCGCGCGCAGGCCGCGGTCGCCAGATACGGCTCGATTTCGCCCCGATCGATATTGACAACGGCCAGACCGTGCGGATCGATGTGTTGCAACAGAGCCGCCTTTTCCTTGGCTACCCCGTCGATACCGCGTAACCTTTGCAGGTGGGCCTCGCTGATCGACGTGATCACGCCGGCGTGGGGTTTCGCAATTTCAGAGAGTGCCGCCACCTCGCCGGGCGAGTTGGTCCCGATCTCGACGATCAAGTAGCGGTCCTCCGCGTCGGCGGAGAGCAGGGTCAGCGGGACACCCAGGTGGTTGTTGAAGCTCTTGGGAGCGGCCTTGCCCGGGAACGCGCCGGACAACACGTGGTCGATCATGCACTTCGTCGTGGTCTTCCCGTTCGTGCCGGTGACGCCCACGACGACGGTCGCCACGTGCATGACTTTTTGACGATAATGGCTCGCCAGCCTGCCGAGTGCCGTAACCGTGTCGTCGACCACGAGACACCGCCCTGCGGACTCGGATCGTCCGGGAAGGTTTCGCGACAAGCCCGGGCGGGTGCAGAGAGCCGCAACGGCGCCCTTCGCGTGGGCCTCGGCGATGAACGCATGGCCGTCCGCGCGGTCGCCGGCGATCGCCACGAACAGGTCGCCCGCTTCGACCTCTCGCGAGTCCGTCACCACGCGCGTCACGCGGTCAGCGCTGCCGTGCGGCTCATACGTCGCACCGACTGCGTTCGCCACATCCGTAAGTGACATTGCGATCATGCGACCCCCTCCGCGAGCGCCCCCACCTGCAGAAACGACCGTGCCACGGTGACGTCATCGAAGTCGAGGACCTGATCACCGACAAGCTGATAGTCCTCGTGCCCCTTGCCGGCGATCAGAACGGTGTCGCCCGGGCGTGCTTCGTCGATCGCCGCGTGGATGGCCTTGCGGCGGTCGACCTCGACCTCGACCCGACAGCCCGTCGAACCCGCGAAACCGGGAAGAATCTCGTCGATGATCCGCTCCGGGTCCTCGGTTCGCGGGTTGTCGCTGGTGACGTAGGCGACGTCAGCGGTACGACCCGCCGCCGCAGCCATGCGCGGTCGTTTCGTGCGGTCGCGGTCGCCGCCGCACCCGAAGACGCAGATCAGACGGTTCGAGGTCAACGGGCGGACCGATTGCAGCGCGTTCTCCAATGCGCCGTCGGTATGGGCGTAGTCGACCAGGACCGTGAACGGATGACCGTCCGGTTCGGCGCGTTCGAGTCGGCCCGGTACACCGCGTACCCGCTCGAGCCCGCGCCCGATGGATTCAGGGTTCACGCCGAGTGCCAGCGCAGCGTCAGTCGCTGCCAGGGCGTTGACGACATTGTGGCGCCCGAGCAACGAAAGATGAACAGGAATGTCGATCGATGGTCCGCGTAGGGTGAACCGGCTGCCCTGCCGGTCCAGCGAAAGCACGCTGGCGGTCAAGTCGGCGCCTCGCGCGTCCAGACCGAACGTCAGCACCTCTCCCGGGAGGTCCGCGGCGAGTGCCCTCCCATAGTCATCATCCACGTTCACGACAGCCACGCCTTCCGGAGCGCGCAGGTCGAACAAGTGATGCTTCGCCGCCGCGTAGGCGTCCATCGAATGGTGGTAATCCAGATGGTCACCGGACAGGTTCGTGAAAACGGCTACGGAGAAGGAGAGTCCGTCGCATCGACGCTGATCCAAGGCGTGCGAGGACACTTCGAGCACGCCGTACGCTGCCCCCGCATCCCGGGCGGTGGCAAGATGGCGACACAGATCGACCGCGCCCGGTGTCGTGAGCGGCGCGCGCGTGCGCTTCGTGACGAGATCATACTCGATCGTGCCCAACAGGGCGGTCGGGTGGCTCGCTTCCGTGAGGATCGATCGCAAGAGCCAGGCTACCGTCGTCTTCCCGTTGGTCCCGGTAATGCCGACCAAGCGCAGGGGCGGCGTCGCTGCTCGGTGCGCCCGGACTGGGGGTTCGCCGCTGCGACCCTGTTCGCGGCGCAGCCCGTAAAACGCCGCAGCCAGCGCAGCCAGCGCGGATCGGGAGTCCTCGACGCGCACCTGAACCACGCCCTCCGGAACCCCAGTCTCGCGCTCCACGACGACCGCAACCGCGCCTCTTTCCACGGCCGAACGAACGAACGCGTGCCCGTCGACCGATTGTCCACGGGTAGCGACGAAGCAAGACCCGTCAGCCACGGCGCGAGAGTCGGCGGTTAGTGACGTGACCGTGACATCTCGCGCGCGGTCAGGGGCGCCTCCGAGCCCCGCTTCAGCGAGCAGCTCGGACAACGTCCGGTCCGGTTTCGTTGAGCACCTGTCGGGGGTGGTCATCACGGGGACCAAATTCTACCGTCTAACTTCGCCGTGTCATCCTGGGGAAACCGGCAACGCGCGGATCGCAAGCGTTGTCCGACCCGGCCGCTTCTGTGATATCTTCGATTCTCACAGATCAGTCGTCGATGGCAGTTCGTCGGTCGGGCGCTCGAGGTAGGGCAGTGTCTTCAGGATGATCTCGCCCACGACCGGCGCAGCCACCTTACCGCCGTAGTACCCGATCGACGGATCGGGTCGGCGCACCATGGCGATCACGACGATCTCCGGCGCCTCCGCAGGGGCCGCGCCGACGAACAGCCCCAGGTACGCACCATCCTCATAGCCGCTGCGATCCACGTTCGCCAGCTTGGCGGTCCCGGTCTTGCCCAGGACGCGGAACGGTCCCGACTTCGCCGCATGTCCGCCGCCCTCCTCCACCACGGCAACCAGAACGTCCCGGGCCATGTAGCGGGACACCTCAGAGGCCACGACCCGGCGAACGATCTGCGGTTGATCGAAACGCCGCAGCACGCGGCCGTCCGGGCCCAGGTACGCCTTGATCAACCGCGGTTTCAACAGGACACCGTCGTTGACAATGGCCGCAAAAGCTGTTGCCAGTTGCAACGGTGTGACCAGGATCTCGTACCCGATCGGGATCGAGGTGGTCGAGTAGGTGGTCCAGTGGCGCAGCGGATAGACCACACCGGAGCACTCGCCGGGGCACTCGATGCCCGTTCTGCGTCCGAACCCGAAGCGACGGACGGTATCGTACAGCACCTCGTTGCCCATGCGGTGGGCGATGAAACCCATCCCGATGTTGCTGCTTTTTACAATGATGCCGCGCAAATCCAGATGCCCTCTGGGTTTGGTATCGGTCACCAGGCGACGACCGAAGCGGTGCGTGCCCATGCGGCAGTCGATCTTCTCCGTCGCTGAAACGAAGCCTCCCTCGAGTGCGCCACAGGCGACGAACGGCTTGAAGGTGCTGCCCGGCTCGACGGGATCGGTGACCGCGCGGTTTCGTCTGATCCAGGCCGTCTCGGGCGTGAAGGGTTCGTTGGGGTCGAACGTCGGTTCACACGCCATCGCGAGCACCTCACCGGTTGTCGGTGACAGGACAATGGCAACGCCGCTCTCGGCCTCGACGGCCGCGACGCCCTTTGTCAGGGCCTGCTCCGCGATCCGTTGGATGATCGCGTCAATGGTGAGCACGACGTGCCCGCCGTCCACGGGTGGTTTCGATGGTTCAAGTCCCGGCCCGAGTGCCCGTCGCCTGGCATCCCGGATCGTGTTATGGCGGCCGTCGGTGCCGCGGAGGTGTTCGTCGCACCCGAGTTCGATTCCGCCCATTCCGCGGCCGTCCCGCCCCACCCAGCCGAGGACCTGTCCCATGGACGCGCCGAGCGGATAGACACGCTGGTCTTCCGCGGTCAGCCCGACGGCCTGAAGCGCCAGGTCCTCAACCGCTTCAGCGGTGACCGGGTCGACGCGCCGGGCGACGGGGACGAAGCGGGACCGCTCACGGGCGCGGATTCGCCCGACGATTTCGGAGGCGGCAACGTTTACGCGCGGTGAAAGACGTGCGGCCAGGTCGTCGATGTCTTCGACCCGGGCGGGGTCGACGAAGACATCCGGCACTTCGCGACTCAAGGCGACGATCCGGCCGCGGGCGTCGAGGATCATCCCCCGTCTCGCGGGGACGGCGGCGCCCCCTCGCCGCTGCGTTTCGGCCATGGTCATCAATCGCGGTGAGAGCACGCTGCTCACGTAGACCAGACGCACGCCCAGGGCGATCAGAAGGACACCCATCAACGTCAGAACAATGACACTATACCGGCGTTGCATCCGATCGAGCGACCTGTGGGTTCGTGGCGCATTCATCGCATGATCACTCGAACGTCCGGTCGGCGGTGAGCCGCAGGGACGTCAGCTCGGCGCGATCCTCCTCGGGCGGAACCAGACTCACCTGCCACGTCTGTAAACGATCGCGAACCCGCTCCGGGGATCGTGTGCGGGCGGTCTTGACCTGCCACTCCCACCGTTCGTGGCGCAGCGCGACCCACTCGGATTCGATGCGCAGGGCACGGGCAGCCGACCGCCTCTGCTCGATCCGGAGGTGAGCGCTGAGGAGCGCAAGCGCGCCCAGACTCAGCAAAACGACACAAGCCCTGGCCCGACTCACCGGCCCGCCCCGCTCGGTGCCGCCTCCCCCGCCGGCAGCTTGATGCGGACGCCGTGTCGGATCCGATCCGGGTTCGGAAACTTGTCCTTGTTCAACTCGAAGATTTCGCGCCAGCGCTTCGCGTCGCCAAGCTGCTCGCGGGCGATGCTGACGTACCGATCATCGCGTTTGACCTGATACCACCGGAAGTCGTTGTCAGCCTGTGTTATGGGGTTGGCACGCTGCCGCGCCGGTGGTTCAGGCGGGGGCTGCCGGCGATTCGCGCCGTGCGGACCGGAGAACCCCTCGACCTGGGGGAGCACCAATTCCATGCCGACGGTGATAAGGTCCGGGCTCGACAGCGTCGACGTGTTCGCGCGGAAAATCGCGTCGACCACTTCGGCGGAACGGGTGCCGTAATGGGTGAAAGCGATTCGGGACAGCGTGTCGCCGGGTTGGACCTCGTACCGCTGCGCGGTTTGGGCACGCCGCTCGGGCATCGTCCTCGATCGGTTCTCGGGTGGCACCGAGGGAGAACGAAACGTCGTCACAGACCGCGAGCGGGGGTCCGCCGGGCTGCGGTGTAGGCTCCCCGCCCGCTCCGCGTCCCGGCTGGGTTCAGCGGTTCGGGCCTCCAGTAGATCCTCCAGCGCGCGACGTCGCGCTTCCAGATCCGCCACCTCCGTGCGTCCTTCCCTGATCGGAGTCGTTTGACCGTTGTCGTCGGCCCGTGCCGGCGGAGGAGCGGTCTGAGCAGCCTCCGTCGGCGTCGCCCCGCCGTCTTCGTCGCCACGGGGTCTGTGCGCTTCGTCAGTCGGTGACGAGCGCAGGGGACGTGTGGGCAACACGACCTCGGCGCCGCTTCCCGGCAGTCCGGGCTCCGGTTCGCTCCTTTCGCGCCGGTCGACGCGGACCGGAGTCCATTCGGATCGCGCAACGTTCGCGGGAAGCGGTCGCCCGTCGGATCGACGCGGTTGCACGCCCGCTTGCGGGTCGAGGTCCGCCGTCGCGCCGGGTTCCGGCGTCGTGCGGTGGAGGTTTGCGCTTCCATCCACCAACTGCTGCCACGGGGTTGTCTGTGCCTTCTGGCGACCTCCGTTGGCGAGGATGATGGCGAAACAGATGATGAACGCCAGCCCGGCCAGTAGCCCGACCTTCGTCTCGCGTGCCATGGGGCGACTGCCTCCACAATGTGCGAAACCGCCGGCGCGATCTCGCCGGTTAAGCTCGACGCTGTACGCTACGCCCGAACCGCCACCCGGAGCTTCGCGCTGCGTGATCGCGGATTGACGCGCCGTTCCTCGGCGTCCGCCACGATCGGTTTCTTGGTCTCTATCCGATAGACCCCCTCGTTTTTGCGCCGCCGGAAGTCCAACTTGACCGGCTTGTCCTCACCGCTATGGAACGTAATGACTCCGATCCGCCCGCCAGGAACGAGCATCGAGGGAGCGCTTTCCAGGAAAGCGAGCAGCCGCGGTATCTCGTCGTTGACCGCCATACGAAGCGCCAGAAACGTCCGCGTCGCTGGATGGATCTTGCTCTTGCGTGACGTCGGGTCGACACCGACGGCCGAAGCGACGACCTCGGCCAGTCGCCCCGTCGTCGTAATGCGCCGCGTCCGTCGGGCTTCACAGATCCGCTTCGCAATCCGACGCGAGGCGAACTCCTGCGCGTTGTAATAGAGCAAGTCCCCGAGTTCGCGTTCCTTCAACCGGTTCACGAGGTCGGCCGCGGTCTCCTTCTGGTCGCGGTCGAGTCGCATGTCCAGCGGACCGTCGCGCTGGAACGAGAACCCCCGATCCGGATCGTCCAACTGTGTCGAGCTGACCCCGAGGTCGGCGAACAGTACGTCGACCCCTTCGATTGCGAGCGATTCGAGAACCTCGCCCGCCTCGGTGAAATTCGCTCGCCGCAACTCGACCCGGCAAGGCAGGTCCGAAAGCTGCTCGCCTGCGCGGCGAAGGTTCGCGGGGTCTACGTCGAGCCCGATCAGGGTCCCGTCCGGTCCGAGCGGTTCTCCGAGCATGCGCGCGTGGCCGCCCAGACCCACCGTGCCGTCCAGAACGATGTCGCCGCGTTTGACCGCGAGCAGCTCCCGAACGACGCTCGCCAGAACCGGTGTGTGGCCTACCGGCTCATCCACCGTCAGGCTTCCCTGCCAACAGAGTCAGGGGCTCGTCACACCTCCGTGGCGACACGTTCGCCCCTAACTCGGTCCCGCGCGCACGCCAAGGCCGCACCGATGACGTGCGAGGATAGCGCGACGTGGTCAAACCGATCGCTTGCGGCGCGGAGCCGGCGGACCCGATCCTCCAACAGCGCCACTTCGCGCATGGGAAGCTCGTTCGACCGGCTTTCCGACAATAAGCGGCGCTGGATCCGCCGCACGAGTCGATCGGCACCGCCTGTCACGTCGATGACCTCCATTCTGCGTGACCGCTTCCTGCGATGCGGCGAATCCCTTCGCTTCTGTCATCGCAGTGGTGTTGGCGTATGTCCAACACGAGGGCGCGAGCACGGAGGCGTGCAACCTCCCGACATCACCCTCCGTGGTGATTCGCGACCGCAACGCCGTCAGGAAGCGCACAAGCCCACCCGGCTCGGATCACTGCAAGGGCCCAATCGCGGCCCTCGCTGCGCCCTCAACTCCACTCGCTGCGACTACCGGGTCCGTCCAGTACACGCAGACGCCAAGAAGACCTCTCGTCCCGCGTTTCTCAAGTCCCGCGATCATCCGGAGCGGACGGGCATCGCTCTTACGCCGCCCACGACCTGGCTTCCCTCCCGGCGCGCCGGGATCCCACCCGCGATCGTAGTCGCCAGACTAATGAAACACGGCACTAGTCTGATTCCCCCGGTCTCCTGCGGAGGAACCCCTGCCAATCAGGCCACTCGTCGCCCTCCCAGTCGATCCCGATCGACCGCTCGAGATCCTTGCGGTTCCAGATCTCGACGCGGTTTTTCTGCCCGACCAGGTAGACCTCGTCCTCCAACCGCGCCATACGTCGAAGACGATCGGGCAACACGAAACGCCCCTGTTTGTCCAGCTCCACACGGGAAGCGAGGGCGTAAAACTGAAGCTCGAACCGCCGGGACTCGGTCCCTCGCATGAACTCGGTCTCCATCCGGTTTGCCACGGCTTCGAATCCACGTTCGGTATAAAGGGCCAGCGTGCCACGAAACTCGCCAAGCGTAACGAACAAGGCTGGTCCATCTCGCTCCGGATCGACGATAGACCGAAGTTGTGATGGGAGCTGGATGCGATTCTTGGCGTCGATCGTGCGGTCGAACTGGCCTGTGAAAATCCGCATACACGCCTCTAATCAACTCCACTTCATGGGATCGATCGACA
>JASFUW010000076.1:0-14808 GCA_050050135.1 Phycisphaerae bacterium | reverse complement strand
TTTATACACCAGTCGCGGACGGCACGGCCTGTAACGACGGCCTGTACTGCACCGTCGGCGATGCATGCATGGCCGGCGAGTGTTCGAGCGAGCCGCGCGTCTGTAACGATGGAATCCTGTGTACCGAAGACAGTTGCAGCGAGGTCGGGGACCAATGCGTGTTTGAGCCGATCGTCTGCGACCACGACGGGGTGTGCGAGCCGCCTTGTGAGACAACCGACAACTGCCAGGACGATTGTCCGTGTACCGCCACGCGTGATCTTTCGGATGGAGGACTTGTGTATTGTCCCAATCGTACCAAGACGGTTCGTATCGCCCTTCATCCGCCTGCCGAGACCTTCGCACTCGGGGTCGAGGACGCGCCCCCGAGCGGCTGGGTACAAGTCGACAACATCAGTGACGGCGGCGTCTATGATGCGGATAACCACAAAGTGAAGTGGGGACCGTTCTTCGACCCCTTCCCGGCCGAACTGACGTACGACGTGGTCCCGCCGGACCCGGCTAGCGGCGCCGGTTGCTTCGACGGCACGGCGTCGGTTGACGGCGTGAATGAGCCGACCTGCGGGGATGAGTGCATCGAGGAGTTGTGCTGCGCGTTCATGCCCGCCGATGAGCTCGGCCCGGTCTGCGACGGCTGCGCTGACTGCACCTGCGCCACATGCGGTGATAACCGCGTCGAGCTGTGCGAAATGATCGGCTATGCTTGCGCATGGAAGAGCGGCTGCAACGACGATCTCGCGGCTATGACGCGGGCCGCCTTTATCTGGGTGACCGGCGAGTGCTACTGCTGGGACGAGGCCCAAGCGAACTGGTTCTCTGTTCCGTGTTCGGGAGTGTCAGCATGCTGCGAGGGCGGGGCGAAGGCGACCGTCGACCCCCGACCGGTCCGCGGAACGGTGACCTTGTCGCAATCCACCATCAAAGGGGAACGTTCCGGCGTCCGGTCCCGCACGACTCTGGGTCGAGCTGTTTCGATCGAGGTCCAGGCGCCTGATGAGGCAATGGTCATGGCCATCGAATGCCAGGTGCCGAAAGGCATGAGGGTTGATACGATTAGCAGCGGCGGCGCGTGGGATAGCGTGTCTCGCAAGGTCAAGTGGGGACCGTTCTTCGACCACCTGTCCCGCACGGTGACGTTCCAAATTCGCGGATCGGCCACCGCGACACGGCTTGCGGAGCTTTCCGGTACGGTCGCGTTTGACGGGATCGAACATACATTCGTTATCCGATAGCAGCCCCCTTTGCGGCATACCGCTGCCGGCCAATGATGCGGAGGACCATGCAAGAGCGAAAGCGAGATATCACTCGGCCTAGGATCACGTATGCCGTGTTCGCGTCGTTGGCCGCCGCGAGCCCGCTCTTTGCCGACGGAGCAACCCGCAGCCTGGCGGACTTCAGCGGCCCGGGGACGGTGTTCACCGTGACCATCACAGTGGAGACTCCGCCGGGCACACTCGCTTTGGGTCTGGAGGACTCGCCTCCACCGGGGTGGACGCAGATCGACAACATCAGCGAGGGCGGGACGTACAACGCTGACACGCACGAGATCAAATGGGGACCATTCTTCGAACCGTTTCCTCTACAGGTTGCCTATGACCTTGTGCCCGTGGGTGACCCTACGGATGCTGATTGCTTCCTGGGAACCGTCTCCTTTAACGGCTTCAATCAGCCCATCCGAGGTGACGAGTGTTTCCCTCCACCTGTTCCTGCGGTTTCCGATTGGGCGATGGTCATGATGGCCATGCTGGTTCTCGCGCTAGGAACCGCCGTCTTGCGCACCGCGCAGCGGAATCGGCCTACCCACAAGGAAGGTGCGGTCTGACTCGTTGCCTTCCTGGACACCTAAACCTGGGGCAGACGGGCGCGTAGAGTGGCGAGGTTGTGAGAATCGCGCGCTGCCCGGAGCGGGGAGATTACGATCAACGTGAGACGGTCTGGACCGGCGATCGCCTGAGTTGAACCGGTTGCGCGGACTTCGACCCCAGGCGGTTGCCGTTAACGATCGGTTTCAAGAACTCGAGCCGCACGAGGGAGAACGGAAAAAGGAAAACAACAAAAGAGTATACAAGATGAAGCCAATTTTCCGCATTGGCGCTATCGAAAACGCGGTTCGCGTTGGGTTCGTTCCGGAAACAGACCCAAACTGAATGACACATTTGTGGCACTTGTAGGGCGGGTTTTACCCGCCGGCGGGCGGAGCCCGCCCTACCAGAAATACCAGGGCACCCACAACGGGGCGACGTTGTCGACCCGTGCCATACTACTGGCGTTATTCGCCGCCGTTTCCTTCGCCGCCTTCGGTCATCGACTTGGACCGCGGGGCACGGTCGATGATGACCGGTCTCGGGGGTGTCGGCTTGGGGCCGTAAGTGTCCGCAAAGAGCTTGGCGGCCTGGGTGACACCGACGGCGTCGGGGTCGTCCTTGCCCGGTTCGATGGACGGGACTTCCGATTCGACACTAGCGCCCGCGCGATCGAGGTAGAGCGTCTGCGTCGGATACGCGAACTCGACGCCGAGCCGTTTGGCCAGCTTGAGGATATCGATGAAGAGTCGATGCCGCTCGCGAAGCTCAGTCGACCAGTCCGGCGCCTCGAAGAAGACGTACAGCAGGATGTCCAGCGACGATGACGCAAACTGGTTGAAGTAAACGTGGTAATAGTCCTTCCGCGTGTAGGGGTGCAGGCGGATCAGCTCACGGATGCCCTCGCAGAACGCGTCGATCTTCTCCGGCGGCGTGTCGTAGGTGATCGACAGCATGGTCTTGGCACGCCGGTAGCGGCGAGCGCCGTAGTTGTCGACCTGCGTGTTGACCATCTTCGAGTTGGGGATCGTGATGACGGAGTTGTAGAACGTGCGAACCCGTGTCGAGCGAAATCCGACCCGCTCGACCGTACCGTCGACGTCGCCCACGGTGATCCAGTCGCCAATCCCGAAAGGCCGGTCGAACAGCACGGTGATCGACCCGAAGAAGTTGCCGATCGTGTCCTGCGCGGCGAATGCCACGGCGATGCCACCGACGCCCAACGCCCCGAGGATGGCTGTGATCTCCCAGTCCATCCACTCCGCGATCACGAGGAACCCGGCCACGATCACGAAGATGCGCAAGATGGTCCGGAGCAGGGGGATCAGGACGTCGTCGAACCGCGTGAGCCTAACGTCGCGATTGGCCGCGATCTGCCCGCCGATGATATCGACGTACCGGTACGCGACCCACACGAGCATGACACCCATCGCCAACTGCGTACCACGCAGAAGGGTCGCAAGCCACGACTCGGGTAGCCCGAACTCACGGATCAGATAATGCCAGACCACGATCGTCACCAACACACCCGTCGACCGTGCGACGTGGCGCTGCGACGCCCGCTCGATGGTGACGTTCTTCCGCTTCAGCCACCGGCCCATGAGCGATGTCACGATCGCGACAGTCGTGAGGTGAATGAGCGACCCCAGCGGCAGCAGCGCGAGCAACGCCAACCACTGCCAGACTTGGAGCCGGCCGTAGTCTTGCCGCAGCCATTCGGGCATCTGCCGTTCGACCCTCTGGCTGAGGGTCAGTTCCTCTCGAATCCCCGCGTCTTGCAGCTCCTGAACGATCTGCCGGTCTTCGGCATCACGGTAAAGAGCATCGAGCTTGTCGAGCGTCTTCGGTGTGAACCGCCATTCGCCCTTCTCGAGCCCGAAGGGCTTGCCGCGTTCGGCTGCGTCGGCGTCGACCGGACCGATCACGATGTTGCCGATGTCACTCGTGAACCAGGTAAAAGGCGGACCTTCCGGGCTGTCTGGGATCTCCGCCAAGACGACAACGGCCGTCTTGTCCATGACGGTCTTGAGCTTGACAGCCAGGTCTCTGGCGACGAGTTCCCACACGTCGGCGTCCCGTCCTGTGGGATCGAGGCATTGAGCAGCCGTGCCCAAGTCTCGCGGGTCGGCGTTCATGGCGTCCAGGAATGTCTGCATCGTGGCACGGGGCGTGCGCCGCGCCGCGGGGATCAAGCTCTCGACGCTCTTGGCCAGATCGAGCTCCGCCTCCGCCTTCACCGCCTCTTCCAGAAGTGGAACCGAGGCCAGCGTGGTCGTGCTGAACAGCCAATTCCCGCTCTGTTCGTCTCGCCCGATCTCCACCTTCGGTTCCGGAACGTCCTCGTCGCGGGCGATCGTCTTATAGAAGATGTAGGACGGGTCTTCGTGCTGCTCCGGTATGCTGTCGAGCTTGACGCCGATTTGTTGAATGATCTCGTGGAGTCGCCCAGCCAGGCTCCGGGCCAGCTTGGCGCGCTCTTCACCGGTGCCCTCGACCTCCGAGATGTCGAGACAACGGACGGCGTCGTCGATGCGCTCCGGATGGTCACCGGCGGCATCTTGCATCGCCAGCAGGAATGTGCGCATCGTGGCCCGTGGACCACTCAGATCGAGCGTGCGGTGCGCGGTTCCGTCGGGCGGCGGCTTGGCGTCGCGTTGTTCCGTTCTCTTGGCTGGAGTCGCGGATGAGTGGTCGGCGTTATCGTCGGGCTTCGTTTCAACTTCCGTCGGCGGAGTCGGGTCCTGCTGCGCCGCTGCCGGTGGCAACATCGCAAACGATAAGAACAGCCCCGCGATCGAGACGCCGGCGCAGGCGGCACGCAATGGGTGTGGCTTCCATTTCATGGCGCGGCCAATGGTACACCATCGTGCAGCGTCGATCCACGCCTCGAAGTGGACTCGCGCGGGCGGCGTTCGGACGCTCCCGGTTCACGCCCCGTCGATGTCAGGATGCAAGGCGATGACTGGGGCACCGCCGTCGAAGTCTGCTAATCGACAACGCGTTCCCAGGTGCCTGGTGCTACCTCCATCACCGGCGGGGATGTGTAGCCGACGGGTGGACTGAGGTACAGGTTCGGATCGTGGACGATCTCGTTGTCCTTGTCGCAGACCACGGTGCTTTCGCCGATCACTACACCCGCGCGTTCTCCATGAAGTCTATGGTGCCGTAAATATGGACCAGTCCGTGGACTTCATTCGGATAGGTGTCCACGATGTCGCCGTCTGTGACAGACTCGTAGGGGACGCCAACAGGGTTGAAATTGGTGCCTTCCGCGTCCTCGGACAGTATTGAGGTGTCGCTCTTGTACTTAAACTCGACGTTACCGTTGATGATCAAGGCGGGATAATCCGGCCGAACGGGCTGAATGAACAAATGATCCCGCAGTTCGACCTTGTGGCCGGGGCAGTCGATCACCAGGGTTCCGTAGATACGAGTCTTCTCGATGTGCAGATCGTGTCCCGCCATGTCAATGTAGTACACGCCATCGGGGTTGGTGATGCCCCACGGGGTATATGCCGGCCCAACGACGTTCTGATTGAGGTCGGGTGGGTCTACCGGCGTCGCGGTAGCGAGGGACTTGTAATGGTTGAAGACAGCCGGATTCGGCATCGCTTTCGCGGGTGCTGGGATCGTCGCGGTGCCGGTGATCGCGCCGCCACCACTTTGCGTGGCGGCGTGAGCGTCGCCGTAGACGATTTCGTCGTTTCGCAAGTTCCCATTTGTGGACAGAGGAGCGCCGGTCACGGTGACGGAATCGCCGCCTTTGACCTGTATCTCGCCGGCAGCGTGAAGGCATGTGTTCAGCACTTCCAGGGGGTCGACTTCGGCGACGACGGTAACCTGGAGCTTGTAAGTGGCGGCGCCGGACAGACCGGTTCCGATCAGCGTGACCGGATCGGCGTCCCAATCGGTGAGATCCGAGTCGGCCGGGTCGACGCCTTCGAGCGTGTACGCCCCCTTGCCGATGGTCTGCTTGCCGATCCAGACGCCGTTTGGGTTGTTGGTCCGCCAGTCGGGGTCGATGTCGATGCGGTAGAGCCCCATCTCGATGGCGGATCGGGCGAAGATGCGGGCCTGAGCCAGATCTGAGGTGCCCTCGGCGTATCGCCGCTCGATGCGAAGCGCGGTCAGGGCCGACAACCCGATGACGGTCACGAGCATCGCCGTGCCCAGGACGACCACGTAGATGCTGCCGCGACGCCGCCCGTTTGGAGGAGAATTCAATTTGCCTCTCCGAATTTCTCGAAGGCCTTCAGGGCATCAGTCGCCGAAGCTCGGACGGCGACCATCGACGCCACCAAAATGTCATTGTGCTCGACACCCACCGTGATGCGCTTGACGCCCGTGTCGGTGAACCCGACGGTGTCGGGGTCGTTGGGGTCGACCCATTCGACGGTTGCCCATCGCCGCCAACCGGCGTATTCCGGGAGTGTCGTGTTGTCCTTGGTTCGCGGGGGTGAGACGTTCCAGTCGTGGTAGTCGTCGACGTCGTCATAGGAATACCGCGAGGCGAGGCTCTCGCCTGCTTCCGGACCGAAGGTCGGGGTCTCGTCAGGCTCGATATAGGCTTGCCGCAGGATTTCGCTGATGAGGTCCTGCGCGAGGAGTTGGCCTTTGGTCCGGTCGCCGATGTTCTGCCGCCCCACCGTTGCGCCGCCGACCGTGTTCAACGCGGCGACGACCAGCCCGGCAACCAATATGACCGAGATCAGGGTCTCCGCGAGGCTGAATGCTCGGGGAGGACAGCTTGCCGGCAGCTGTCGGGGGCGCGGTGGGCTCGGGGGCCGGCGAGACGGTACCGGTCGAACGGGGGTCATGGTGTCACCTCCGGGGCATTGAGGACGGGGATCGCGGTCTCTACGCGGGCGTCGGCGTGTGAGCCGAGGCGGAGGGCGATTCGCACGGAGCGCAGATAGTATTTGTCGACAGAGACCTCGCCGTCTTCCTTGGTTTCAATCTGTCCGTAAACGTAGAAGCGGAGGTCGTTCTTGTGGTAATCCATGACCGTCGGGCTCCAGCTTCCTCCGCCATTGGCCGTCCAGCGCAAGACCGCCTTGTTGGACAGCGCGTTGCGGTTCCAATAGTGGTGGAGGTACACGGGAGTCAGCTCCTTTCCCTGGAAGACAAGGCAGTAGTCCTCGCGCGCGGGGTCGGAGACGGTGACGTCGGCGAAGGTGATGGACGTCCACTGAGTGGTTTTGGGGACATCGGCGCCCAAGACGGTGGCTGGCGTTCCGATCGGCTCGGCGTCGGGCAGGTATTGTCCGCTCTTGAGCGAACGGTGGATCGCGACGTTGAAGGTTGAAGGGGGCGGATCGAGTGAAGACATCATGACGACGGCCCGGGTGAAGATCAAGGCGCTCGCACCCGCGGGGGCTATGTACTCGAAGTACTGCGATGCCCAGTTCGTGTCATTGACCGTGAGCTGCTTGGCGGTCGGGGTCAAGCCGGTCCAGCCGTCGAAATGCGCGAGGACGATTTCGTCGCTCAAGGTCGTAACCTCGGCGATCGTCGTCTCGGTTACGGTGTCGACGTCGTAGGTCAAGGTGAATTCCTGGACATCCTCGACGAGATCGACCGGGGAGTCGGTGTTGTATCGCCACACGAGCGGATCGCCGGGGGTCCCGGACCAGGAATACCGAATGGTCTCGGGACCTGCGTGTGCGACGGGGTCGCGGTCGGCGACGGTGAATACCACGGAGTTCGAGGCGGTCGTGGCGAACGCCTGAGCACAGTGCAAATCGGCGGCGATCTGTTCGGTCGCGTAGACGGCGTCGAGCTGAGCCGCGACGCGGCTTTGCGGGTCGGGAATGGCGCGCGACGCCAGCGTCAGTGAGGAGGCTAGCGCGGTGATGAGCACGGCGCTGATGGCCAAGCCCGCAACGAGTTCGACCAGGGTCACGGCACGACGGTGCTTACCTCTTCGCACGATCATTACTGCGCCTGCATGCAGAGCGGGATGATAATATCGCTCGGGACCGCGTCGGAGACGGTTACGCGACCCGTCTTGGCCGCGATGGCGAGCTTTTTGGAACAGTCGCCGGACCGAATGAACACGGTGCCCCCGCTGTCGGGTACGCCGTAGGCATCGAAGATGATCTCGTCGTCACAGTTGAACTCTGCGAAGGAAAGGGTCGCGCCGTACGGCTCGGCGTCGAGGTGGACCACGTAATCGAGCCCGGGATGATCGGGGTCCTCCACGCCGGGAATCGTGTACTTCTCGAACTTGGTAAAGAACTTGACCGTGTGAGCCGTGCCCGTGAGCCTGGCCCTTCGCTGAGCGAGGGCGAGGTCCATCGTGATTCGGCGACATACGGCTGACACTCGGCTGTTCGCCGTCATGCTGGTGAAGCGTGGGACGGCGATGGTGGCCATGATCCCGATAAGAACGACCACGCAGACCGTTTCTGCGAGGGTGAAGGCCCGTAGGGGCGCCGGTTTCCGGTAGCCGGGTTTTGGGGTGTGTCGCTTCATGATCGCTCCCCGTGCTCTTTTTGGCCCAAGCCAATGAGCGCAAGCCGGAGATCGGGTGGTCGATGCGTCACGGGACAATGATCGCACCGCCTCGCCAGTCCAGTATGCGGCCGATGTCTCCGTCAAGCACGTCGTCGAGCTCGTCGTTGGTGGCGCTGATGCCGAAGTAGCCGTGCGAGAGGACGGCGACCCAACCGACCGTCCCGTCCGCCGGGTCGGCGTCGGCAGGCCCGGCCTTGACGTGCACGGTGTCCAGGAGGTTCATCGGGTTCTTGGGGAACGGTTTCCGCAAGTACGGCCCGTAAACATACGGCTTGCCGTAGGTGGCGCTGGTAGCGCCGCTTCCGTCCGAATACATGGTGAGTTGGTCGACGAAGGCATCGCCGTCGGGTGCGTTGGTTCCCGGGGTGTATCCGGGGTACTTCCCGTGCTCGGCGTAGTAAACGTCGATGGCTTTGCGGACGTTGGACAAGGTCGCTTGCAGGGCGTTGGCGGTGGCGCGGGTGGACGCCTGTGACATGCGCGGGACGGCGATGGCGGCGATGATCCCGATGATGGTCACCACCATCACGAGTTCCACCAGGCTGAACGCCGGGCGGCGGGCGGACTTCGATCGTCTGGACCTCGAGCGTTCCATGAGTACCCCGGTGAACAGTACGATCCGGTTGCTCATCGAACAATAAGAGCCGCGCAGGAGTCCCAGATTGGCCTGGGACTCAACCGCGCGGCTTTGATTCGTGCAGTCACGAGCCTTCTCGGACCGGGCAGTCGTCTGACGTTCGGCGTGGGCCGTGGGGGACCCGAGGGAACGCCTGTCGGCGGCGAGCACCTAATAGGAGCTGTAGGCGGTGGTGCTCTCGTCCGCATCGTCGGTGTTGACGATGATCTCGCCGGTCTGGTAGTTGAAGATCCATCCCATCGTGGTGTCGGCCTCATCGATGGCAAGTGTGAGGTCGGCCTGCGTGGTCATGATGACGCCGGTCGAACCGACGTTGGGACCTACTGGGACCGGAGGGAACCCGCCGCGGAGGTATGGCCCGTAAATGTGGGTGCCTGCCACGGTTCCGACGGTCCCGCCCGCGTCGGTTTTCTTGGTCAGGTGATCGATCAGTTCGGCCTCGGTACCGCCGTTTCCCGGCCAGGCGCCGTTGTGCTCGGCGGCGAACATGTCAATGGCGTTGCGGAGGCTCGCCAAGTTGCCGCGTAGGGCGGACTCACCGGCCCCTTTGGCACCCCGGCTGATTCGCGGCACCGCGATGGCTGCGATCACGCCGATGATGACGACCACGATGACCAACTCGACCAGACTGAATGCCCGTGCTCGCGATCTCTTCTTCATCATGATGGTTGTACTCACTTGCTTCAGCTTCGACTCGTGCCCCCGCCAGGTGTCACACGGTGTGCACCGGGCCCGAATTGGGACTGTACCCCTGGAATATCGTGGTAACGGCGGTTGCACTTTAGTCACGAAGCGAAGCGCCCGGTTCGATAACCTTGAGCGTGGCGTCACCGTCGGGGCACTGAAATCGAGCTTCGTTTCCGGCGATGGAGACCAACTCGCAACCGTCCAATACGTCGCCCATCTGCATCCCTTCTTTGTCGACCACGGCTATTTTAAGACCCTGGGCGATGAACACGCCGGTCAGGCGGTGCTCGGTGATGAAGTCGACGCTGCGCAATCCGGCGTCTTGGCCGGGTCCGCCCGGACCGGAGCCGCTGTTATCGGTCTCGTCGTCCTCGTTATTCGGAGCAAGAGCCGAAGGCGGAGGGACGAAGAGATCACGGACGGCGGCGGGATCGTCGAGCGGTTCGAGCGCCCGTGGGAACGGTAGTTCGGGGATCGACAACGACGGCGGTGCGGGTGGATCATCCACATCGTCGACCGCGTTCGGCGCATCGGTCGCCAACGCCAGCGCCTGACTGGGCTCGGTGCCACTGGATGGCAGTATGAACCTGTCGACGAGCAACGCCACGCCTCCGAGACCCATCAGGGCAAGGTAGACGCGCTTCTTGCCTTTCGACATCACGCACCCCCTTCCGGGTCGGGTGGCGGTTCGGGGAGGGCGGAGAAGAGACTGATGGTGAGTTCGGCGACGCGGGCGTTGACGGCGGAATCCTCGGTCCCGCTGCCGCGCTCGAGTGCCAGGTAACTGACGTCAGCCCAGAAGTCGGTCTGTTCGATGGACTTCAGAAATCGCAGCAGGTCGGGCAGCCCGCCGCTGACGTGATAGGCATACCGCTGCTCGAGCATGCCGGGGTAGCTGCGGGCGGGGAGCGGGTTCTGGCGGGCGACGCGCAGGGCGTGCGCAGATGCGAGCGTCGAGAGGGCCTGGAAGTACTGTTCGACCGGGGCGTTGGTGGGGAGTTGCCCGGTCTCACTCAGTTCGGCTTGACGTTGCCGGAGGACGGCGTCCTGGCGGTCTCGAGCGACGCCGAGCCTGCGAAGTTCCCGCCTTCCATCGCGAACCAACTGTTCCAACTCGTCAATCTGGGCGGCGGTCTGGTTGTTGTAGATGGCGATGACCCAGACGAATCCTGTAAGACATGCGGCTACAAGCACCGCACCGAGCACGTCGACGAGCTGCAGACTCAAGCCGCCACGGGATAAGGCAGGCGTGCCGGGTTTGGATGATGATCGAAAACGCGTCATTCCGTCGTTCGCCTAAAGAAGCAGGTGGTCACCATTCACAAACCAACTCGAACAAGAAGAAGTAACCGTCCAACACGGGTTCCCGCTGTGATCGCACGAGCGCAACGTTCGTGAAGACGCCTGCGGCTTTCAGGTTGGCCACGAACAAGTGCGGCTCGCCAGCGTGTGTTGCGTATCCGATGATCCGAATCTTGCGCGGTGCGTCGATCGTCACCGTCACGTCGAGATGCTTCGCGGCGTCATCCTTTCCCGACGTCCGTCGTCCGGCAGCGCTCACGGAGGCGGACGGCGGAGGCAGAGCGGCACGGCCGGTTCCGGAAGGCGACGCGGGGTCGGTGGCGACCGAGGTGAGCCACGTTCCGCCGGGCATGCAGCCTTCCAGCAGGCCGATCATTCCGGACCAGGCTCGTTTCGCCCGCAGGGCCTTGGCCCGCTTTAGCTGAAGCAGCAGCTCGTTGGCGGCGGTGGTCTGCGCTCGGAGTTCGGCCCGCGTGGTTACCAGGCGTTTATGAACGCTTTGTCCCTCGACCCTGAGCTCGGCTGCCTGCGTGCGTTGGTACCATTCGGCGCCCAAAGGCACTGACAACAACGTTATGGATGCCGCACCCATAACACTCCAGAATTTGAGATGGCGCTGGCGGCGTTGGGTCACCTGAACGGAGGCCGGGATGAGGTTGACGGATACCATCGTTCGTCACGTTCCCACCGCGAGCCCGATCGCCATCGCCGCGCCCTCCAGGCGGGTTTGCTTGCCGGACGCATATTCCAGGCGACACGTGTCCCGTCGCAGGTACTCGGATGCACAATGAACCGGGATGCCCAGCAGGCTGTTGAGGTAGTCAGGCAGGTGCCGCATGGCGGCACCGCCCCCGGCGAGCATCAGATCCGCCGCCCTTCGATCGGGATAGCAACTGAGGACGTATTCATAGGAACGCTTGATCTCGGTGGCGAGGTCCCTCAGGTCCGCGCGCAGCGCCCCGAGGAGGATGGCGGCCAACTGATCTCCGGGCGGTTCGGAACCGCCGCTCCGCTCGGCGTCCGACGTCTTTCGCACGCCGCGAGCGCTCAGCGCGATCCCGTGGTCGCATTTGTGGACCTCGGCGGCGCGGTGTCCGACCTGAAGGGCGTCGGCGATCCGTTGTGTCCAGTCGCGACCGCCGGCGCCTGCGCGTCGAACCAGGACGGGGACGTCGTCGACGCAGAGGACCAGGCGGGCGTCGTGGTAGCCCAGATCGAGGACGCCCCAAACCTCTTTCGCGTCCCAAGTGTTCAGGATGCCTCCGACCCGGCTCAGTGCGGTTGCGCCGGTGTCCAGTTGAGCGCAGAGCAAGTGTGCCTGTTTGCACAGGTCGATTCGGTCGCTGATTACGCTGCGGCGCGCTGCCACGCCTATGGCATTGGGCGCGGCGGCGTTTGTGGCGGGCAGCGGCCAGTGGCGTGCTTCCACGTCGTCGTCCGACTGGGTGGCCAGGCGTTTGAGCTCCCAACGGACGACCTCGGACAGATCGGTCTTACCGTCGGCGGTTGCGGTCTTGGGAAGCTCGAGGGCATGGAACTCGACCGCGGGCGGGTTGAGGGCGGCGATCGCGTCCCGACCATTGAAGGTGCCCATCCCGAGACAGCTCTGGACGCGGGCGGCGCGGTGGGGCGCAGGCGGGGCCGGCTCGGCGGGGTTTACGTTCCAGGCGAGTTGAGCCATGCTCTGTACGGTGAAGCGGTCCCCGGACCGTATCAACTGGACGGCGCGGACTCCGCATTCACCGATATCCAGCCCGATCGGCGTGCGTCCGCGTCTCGGATTTCCGAGCGACTTCATCGATGCTCCGCGTTACTGCATGGCCGAGGTCATGTCGAAGAGCGGCATAAACAGCGAGATCGCGACGCCGCCGACGACCACACCCATTCCGATCAAGATCAAGGGCTCCACCAATTTCATGACGGCGTCGATCAGCTCCTGGTTTGTTTCATCGAGCATGTCGGCGCAGTAGCTTATCGCGCCGCCGAGATTTCCGGCGTGCTCGCCGGTGTGGACAGCCTGGGTGATGTAAGGTTCGATAAACCTGCATTGTTCGAAGGCGGTACTGAGCTCTCCGCCCGAGGTCACCGCGGTCTCGATTTCGCTGAAGAGGTTCTGAAAGCGGTCGTTGCGTGTCGAGAGCCTAACCAGGTCCAAGGTTTCGAGGACGCCGATGCGGGCGCCCAACAGCATGCCCATGGTCCGAAAAACTTGTGCCTGAATGAGGCGGGACCGGAGATTGCCGAACACGGGGACGCGCACCTGGACATTCGCGAGCCACTGTCGCCCCATCGGAGTCATCAGAATCATGACGATCCCCAGGACGCAGGCGGCCGAACCGCCGAGGGCGATGGGCCAATACGCCGTCAACAGGTCGGCTGTCGAAAGCAAAACCTTGGTCGAAACCGGCGGATCAACACCGAGCTGAACGAACATTCCGTTGAAGCGGGGAAGGACGAAAAACAAGAGCACCAGGAAGATCGAACAGGACATACAAATGAGGAGCGCCGGATACGTAAGGGCACCGATGACTTTGTTCCGTGTTGCGCGCGTTTTGCGGACCATCGTTGCGAGGCGCTCGAACATCTCGTCGAGTGTCGCACTCGCTTCGCCTGCGGCGACGACCGCGCAATAGACGGGGCCGAAGGTTTGCGGATGTCGGCGGAGTGCGTCGGTCAGCGTTGAGCCTTCTTCCAGGTCGGTCACGATCCGGGACAGCAGCGCGATGTGACCCGGTTTTGTCATTTGCCGCTTGATGGCCGTCATGGCGTCGACGACGCTGCTTCCGGCGCGGAGCAGCATGGCCATCTGGCGGGTGAACAACGTGAGCGTCTTGAGGGAAAAGCGGAGGTCCTTGCGCGAGTCGGCGGCGACCTGGGAACGCCCATCGACGTCGCCGCCCTTGGTGATCCGGGTGACGTACAGCCCGCGTCTGCGGAGCCGTTCGGCGGCAATGGCTTCGTACGTCAGTATCATGGGCGTATGGGGGACTACGGATTACGGATTTCGGATTCCGAATTACAGGTTCCGGAGAACGGGACCCAGGCTGCGAGAGCCGAATGACGAGCAGGACGTACGGCTGACCAGCCGGCTATTTGCGGCGGGGCCGTCCGGGTCTTGATGCGTTGGGGTCGTGTTCTGCTTGTACTATCACTCCTCATTCGTTGTTCACCTTCAGCAAGTCGCCCGGGTCGGCGGTCTCACCCGCGGGATCGCCGATGTCCAAAGCTTCGGAACGCGTCACGCGCAGGACCTCTTCCAGCGTAGACTCGCCTCGTTCGACAAGGTCGAGTCCGCGCTGGCGCAGCGTGCGCCACCCTGACTGGGCGAGGTAGGTGCGAATTTCGGTTTCCGAGGTTCCTTGTTGGATGAGTCTCTTGAGTTCGGCGTCGAGTAGCATGACCTCGTAGATGCCCATGCGCCCTCGGAAGCCGGTGTTGTTGCACTCGCGGCAGCCCTCGCCGATCTGGAAGAGCTCGTTGGTCCGGTGCGTCCAACCCACGCTTTTGAGCAGTTCCGGCTGCGGATAGTAGGAACTCTTGCAGGACGGACAGATGGTTCGCGCGAGACGTTGTGCCACGAAGCCGAGGATGGCGGCCGAGACGAGATACGGCTCGATGCCCATATCGACCAGCCTCATTACACCGCCAGGGCAATCGTTGGTGTGGAGGGTGGCCAGGACGAGGTGGCCGGTGAGTGCGGCCTGGATGGCGACGCGTGCGGTGTCTTCGTCGCGAATCTCGCCGACCATGATGACGTCGGGGTCCTGCCGGAGCACGGATCGCAGGGTTCGCGCGAAGGTCAATCCGACCCGCTCGTTCACCTGAATCTGGTTGATGAGGGGCAACTGGTATTCGACGGGGTCC
>JASFUW010000075.1:0-14871 GCA_050050135.1 Phycisphaerae bacterium | reverse complement strand
CTTGAAGGTCCGGGTCGTCCACCGTCACCACCCACGGGGCAGCAAAGATGTTGATCTCAATGGGCGACAGACCCAAAGCGCCATAATCCAACACGCGCTGTTCGGTCGGATCGCCCACCTTGGTGAACGTGAACCTCGGAACGACCGGGATGCGGGCGTCGTACGTTCCGCCGTTGGGATTCGTCTTCGTCGCGGTCAGCCCGTCGATGCCCGAGGAGCCGATATTGGACAAATGAACATCCACGTCCCAGAGCGACGTGGACGTGCCGTTGACCACCGTGATCGGGTCGACCGAACGGAGGCTCAGCGCGACCATCTCGATGTCCACCGTCCGGCTGTCCCCGAGTGGAATCGGGCCGAGGCTTGACGAACGTTGGATCAGGGTGTCGGGCTCGCCCGGGGGAGCGGAACCGAGGAACGGTATTGGACCGGTGAACGGCTCTGATCCGGGGTCGAAGAAGTCCGCCGGAATCGGCGGCACGTCGCTGAATCCGAAGTCCACCGTCGTCGGCTCGACCGTCTTGTGCGGATCAGGCGGCGGCAGGCAGCGACAGCAGATTTCGATCGTTCCGGTGGGCGTCACGACCTCGCTTCGTTCGCAGGTCTCGCCGGGCGGGCACCCGCCGACGCACTCCGGAACGCCGCCGGTCTCCATGTGGATCGTGGCGGTCGTGTCACCGAACATGCCCTCTACCGGACTGTCGGGGCAGCCCTGGAATTCGATTCGATATTCTACGTCAAAGAAGCTGTCGACCACGAAGCTGCTACCCGGAGGACCGAGCCGGGTGAGCGTCGTGTGTCCAGGACTCGGCATCCCGAATCCGTCTCCCCCCGTAACGCGGAACAAACAAAAATCGGGATCGCCGAACAGCTCGCCCTGAACGAAATTCATCCGCGTTGGGAATGACTGAACGGCGTCACCCGGCGTTCGTGGCCCCGTCTCCACTTGAACGAGCACAGGGACGGACAACGTTCGGTTGAAGCCGGGCAGGCTCGGTGAAGAGACGTCCAGTTCCAGGGATGACTCGAAGCAATCGACGTTCCCACCGTACGTCCCGCCGGGTCCTTCGCAGAAACCGGGCGGCGGGCACCCGGGGAATCCATCCCCGCGGTTGCAGATGAAGTTCTTGTGAATCGGCGCGAGCTCGAACGTCACGCCGCTGCCCGACGAATCGATGATCTCGTGAACCTCTTCCGGACTGAGGTACTCACAGCCCATCGGCGGGAGCTCGATCGTCCCGGAACCGGGGTCCGCGACCACACATGGGTCGCTTCCCGTATCCCGTGCCGGAGTCGGCGCCTGGGCGGTTTGCACGGAACACTCGTCGAGGGGCTTGCAATCGCACTGGGTGACAACGGTCTGCCCCGTCGCCGGATCGAACTCGACACAGGTCGACTGGCATTCCTCACCGGCGATCGGGCAGCTCACGGGCTCGCATCCGGTACCGTCTGCGGTGGGTCCGCACTCTGCCGGCTCGCCCGCCTGCATGCGGATCGTCGCTTGCGTGATGCCGCCAAATCCTTCGAGGGCACTGCCAGGGCAACCCTGGAACTCGATCCGGTATTCGACGTCAAAGAAGCTGTCGACGTTGAAGCTGCTCCCCGGGGGACCGAGGCGCGTCAGCGTCGTGTGTCCCGGGCTGGGCATCCCGAAATTCGTACCGCCTGTCACACGCAGCAAACAGAAATCCGGATCGCCGAACAGCTCTCCCTGGAGCTGGACCATTTCGGTATCAAAGTCCTGAATGGCGTCGCCAGGGTTGCGCGGACCCGTATGGGTCTCGCAGGCGACCGGGATCGTAAGAAAACGCGAGAACCCCGCAAGCAAACCCGTCCCGTCCACCTGCAGTTGCAGGATGGAGTCGAAGATCTCGATTCGCCCGCCCAGGTTGCCGCCCGGGCCCTCCGATCTGAGGATGAACTCGTTGTGTATCGGGGCGAGCTCAATCGTTGTGGGCGGAGAAGGGGGCAGCCCGTCGATGATCTCATGGACTTCTTCAGGGCTGAGGTACTCGCACCCCGGCGGTGGCAGAACCACCGTCCCGCCGGTGTTTGCGACGACGCAGGGGTCCTGCGCAACCGCCGAACGAGCGGTACCGATGGCCGCAGCAGCCAAGGCCGCTACAACAGGTAAGGTGCGAAGCCCACTTCCGTGTGGGCGCAAAAAAGCGCAGCCGCTTTGGCCGCGCAAACGACGTTTAGCACTTGTCATGGTCCTCTCTCCGCTTTTTAAGTGGTCCGGCAAGCACCCTGCTTGGCACTTCTAGCTGAATACGACTCTGCGTCACGAATTCTGACACCTGGTGAGCCGACAAATCGCGAGCCGGCGCTGGCGTGCGTCGGCCGCGTAACGCTGCTGCGACGGAGGCGTCCGTTCACGAACAGGGCCCCCTCAAATATGCACATCTCGTCGGATAGGATGGTGTCGCCCCCAGACGCTGCAAGAGAACGCTGCACGTTGTCGGCAGCGGTGCGACTGAGCGAAAGGTTGTCCCTCCCTTCCTGCCCGAGCCAAAAGGAGTCAATCCCGGCGAGCCGGCGCCGATTCGGAAGACTGACGACGAAAACAATGCGCAACGACGCGCTCCCAAGGTTGATACGTCGTCTGTTGCCGGCCCGAAACAGACTCGCTGAAGCGCAGTCTAACCCGACCGCTGCGATCTACGCAAGCGCAAACCCCAGAAATATCGAACCGCGCCGTTCGCGGATCGAACGATCGTTCCTGTTTTCGCGACGCCGTGCGGTCAGGCCCTAAACCGTAACTGAATAGTTAAGTGGGAAAGGCACGAGTCAACTGGAGGTGGGCTGACGATCGCCAACGTCCCGAATCCGAGCCACGGGCTCGGGCGTGTGATCAGAAACGGGCGCGCGGTCCGGTGTGAACCCCGAACCACGCGCCCGGCATTAGCGCACCACACCGCGTCGAATGACGCCCGGGCGACCGCTCTTCACGCGCGCCCTAGCGCCGCGTGTACTTGCCCTTCATCTCGATCTTCTTGATTAGATGGAGGGGGTCGGCCCACTCCTTCATGCACCAATCCAGAGTATTCTCGTCGGCCACGACCATCTGGTATTGACCGTAGCTGGTCGTTCCGTCCAAACCCACCGCCTTGTAGTCCATCCACCAGTGCTGGCTGCCGGCGTCGTACCGGGCTGTTCCTTCCTGCGGGTACCCCCAGTTGTTGAACATCCACCAGATGTACTTTTTCTTCTTCGGGTGCCAACTCCAAACGCCTGCCGCGTCGAACTCGGCGTCAGCCGTCTTGGACGAAAGAAGACCATGGAGCGTGCGCTTGTCAAGTGTCCACCGCCACTCAGCCGATCCGGTCCATTTGTCACCGGACCCGTCCTCCGTCACGACCTCGGCCTCCCAGTCCCAGGTTCCGATGAACACCTCGTACGCATCAAGTTCCGGCGATCGCGGTGGGTGCGGGATCGTCGAAAAATCGACACTCTTCACGGAACATCCCTGCGCCAACAGCGCAGCACCCGCAACCAGAAGCATTCCGACTGTTAAGCGTTTCATTTGTGTTTACTCCATCAAATGTGAATCGGTTAAACTGCATGTACCTCGGGGGAGAGGATAGACCCGGACCCGGATAAACGCCAGTCAAAAAGCGCTCGGGGGATAACGCGGCGTGCGCGGCCAAGCCGCGAGCGGGAATACCCGAGTCCAACCCTAGCAGTCCGTTGAACAAGGGGGCTGGCTCCGAGCAACGACCCGCCCACCGAGTCGTGAGTGGCCGCCGGCGAGGTGCCTGTTTCCTTTTTCAACAGCCTCCCCGGGGCGTCGCCCGCCTGAAGCTGCTATACTGTGCGCGTTGACCGGTCTACAGGCGTTGCTTGTGAGTTTCCGTAGGCGGTCGCCACGCCCGTCACGGCCGCGGTGGTTCGGGTTGGAGAGGACAGGCTCGTTGTGAAAAACATGTCGACCGGCCCGATCGTTCTGACGGGCTGCGGGTGGATCACGCCGTTCGCAGCCGGGAACGTCTGTGAAATCCTCAAAGCAGGGCAAGGCCTCGGCGGGCGCGAGCAGTGGAAAAACGCGCTCGATGCCGCCAAGTACTGGGCCGTCCCCGACTCCAAGGTTGCCGAGTTTCCCAACCTTGGCAAAGAGGTACGCCGGGACAAGGGGGCGTGGATCGCCTCCGTGGCCTTCGAGCTCGCGTGCATAGATGCCTCGCTGGACATCGACTCGTTGGATGGTGTACGCCTGGGTTTGGCCCTGGGCTGCGGGCTGGCCGGGCAGATCGGGATGGTCCAGTTTGCCGACGAGGTGCGGAAGCAATCGCCGCGCTTCGTGAGCCCCATCCACTTTCCTCAGACCGTCGGCAACTACATCGCCGGAGCCCTGGCGAGAGCGTACGACATTCGTGGTCCCAACGTTACGCTGGCCAATGACGATGCGTCCAGCTTGGACGCGATCGCGGAAGCCGCCGCGCT
Organism: Phycisphaerae bacterium; assembly: GCA_050050135.1. Lineage (GTDB taxonomy): Bacteria > Planctomycetota > Phycisphaerae > UBA1845 > UBA1845. The sequence continues at coordinate 10,428 of JASFUW010000075.1, read as the reverse complement.
GCTCGACAACGCGGATGCTGAGATCATGATCGCCGGCGGCGTCGAGCCGCTCACCGACGAACTCGCCGCTGGATTCGATGAGACGGCGACCTTCCTCAGTGAAGGCGCATGTCTGTTCGTGATGGAGACGTCGGACCACGCCGCGCAGCGCGGTGCCACACCGCTGGCCGTGGTCGAAGCTGTTCAACGCCCCGGTGCGGAACCGGGCACACATGCTCCGGCACAACCAACCGATGCCAACATCCTGGCAACGGACGGGACGCGGGTCGTGTCGGTCGCCGGGCTTGCGGAACCTGGTTCCATCAGCGTTGACCACTGGGTGGGGCGGTGCATCGGTGCGTCGGGTGCCTGCGCAGTCGCAGCCGCGATTGGGGCGATGCAGGGCTTGCCGGTTCCGGTCGGGGATCCATCCGGCGCCGTGACGTCTCCGCCCCCGGCGCAACAGCCACATCACCCCGTGACCAACGCGACCGTCGTCGCCAGCGGAACCGGCGGCAGCTTGCGAACGCTGGAACTCTCGATCCCGCCGGGCGCTTAGATCGCCGCGAACAGCGATGCCGCGTCGTGACCGGTAAAACCGGTCGAAAGCTTGAGCACGCGTTTGACCTGCCGCTTCGTGGTGGTTGTCGCAAGCGGCACCGGCAGCGTAGCATCCTCTGCTTGCGTGTTCAGTGTGGCGGGCACGGTCTGGTGTCTTATGGCGAGTAGCGCGCACACAGTCTCGACGATCCCGCTCGCAGCCAACATATGTCCCACGTGGGGCTTTAGCGCCGTACCGATAGCGGGCGTCTTGGCATCGCCGATCGCCTGCCTGAGGCACGTCGACTCGTAACCGTCGGATAGCTGTGTGCAAGCACCGTGCGGTGTGATCAGATCCACGTCCGCCCATGAGGTCTTCGTCGAAGCCATGGCTGTTTCAACCGCCGTCGTCAGGTGACTCGACCGCACGTTGGGAATGACTTGCTTCCAGCTCTGTTGGGTGAACGACCCGCCGAGGTACTTCGCGATCGGTTTGGCATCACGTTTCGCGGCGTGGTCGGCCGATTCAAGGACCATCGCAGCCGCCCCTTCGCCGACATAAAACCCCTGTCTGCCGGCGTCGAACGGGCACATCTGCGCTGTCTTGGCGTAAAGATCCAATCGGCGAAACCACTCGAGACGCACCCCGGTGTCGAACGCTTCACCGGCTGCCACAATCATCACTTCGGCCTGACCGGTCCGAATGCGCTCCGCCGCGACCTCGATCGCCACCGCACCGGAAGAGCACGCGTTGTGAACGCTCGTCGAAAACCCGTGCACACCGAACGCCTTCCCGACCAGATGGACGTAGAAAAACGGCTGCATGGCATAGAAGTAGGGCGACAGCATGTCGTACACCGGCGGGGGGGCGTCGGTCGGCATCGGCTTACCGAACAGCGCGAACAGCTCGCCGACGGTTCGTTCAACACCCGGCGCTTCGAACGCTTGGACCACGCCGACGTGGTTGTCATCGCGATCGTAACTCAGCCCGGCATCCGCCAGCGCGAGTTCGATCGCCAACAGCGCGTACGCCAGGTCCCGATAGCCCGCAGCATCCTGCGAGTCCAGAAACGCAAGATGAAGATCTAGACCCGGAACTTCGGAAGCATCCGGCATCGAAGCGACCGGCAACTCCTCGACGCGACCGAGGTCGAAAACCAACGGACGCACCGTGGCACTTGACCGACCGTGTACAAGAGAGTCCCACAGGGCGTTAGCACCCACGCCAACCGAGGTCACCGGTCCGAGTCCAGTTATGACGACATCGTTCAAACCGCGCTCCTTCTAGACACCAGCGCTTCGTTGCACGTGTACTGATGGGCGGCATCGGTCCGCCGGCAGGTGCCCCCCAAGTCCCTTGCCTCATTCCACGGGGCGGGTGCGCTCCCGGCGCGCCGGGATGCCACCCGTCACACCATAAGCAACAGGGCACTAGTTCCCGGAAACTAGTTTCTAGATAGCACGATGCTGGCGTTGTATCCACCGAATCCGGCGGAATTATTCACAACGTGCGTCAGGCCGCCGGCAACGGACCGAACCGCGCCCCGGACCGCGTCCAGCGAGCAGGGTTCGAGTACGTTATCGAGGTGCCAGGTTGGAATCAACTGCTGATGTTCGAGGCTCAGAACGCAGCATGCCGCCTCGGCGGCGGCTGCCGCGCCCATCATGTGACCGGTCAGCGCCTTGATCGAGCTGAAGCTGACGCCGTCAGCGAAGACCCGCTCCATCACCTTCACTTCGATGGCGTCGTTCTGGGGCGTCCCGGTTCCGTGGGCGCAAACGTAGGTGATATCCCGCGTGGTCAGTCCGGCGCCGGTCACCGCTTGCCGAGTTGCCCGAGTCAGCCCGTCGCCCTCTGGATGCGGTCGGGTCGGATGGTAGTTCTCGCAGGCGATGCCGGTCCCGGAAACGCGTGCACGAATCGTGGCTCCGCGCGCCTTGGCCGTCGTCTCACGCTCGAGAACGAAGACCACCGCGCCCTCGCCTACAAACAGCCCGTCTCGGGCCTGGTCGAACGGCCGACAAACCTCAGCGGCCATAATCCGAAGTCGCATGAAACCTAGAAAGGCGAGGCGCGAGAATCCGTCAGCCCCACCGGCGAGCACCACGTCGCATTCGCCATCGAGAAGACGACGCCGGGCGAGCGCAATCGCCATGTTCCCGGCCGCACATGCGCCGTACAGGTCCATCGTCGGCCCCGCCACGCCGAGGTCGTCCCTCACGTGGGCGGCGATCGTGCCGGGCCGACCGCCAACGATTTCCTGCGCGTGCCCTCGGCAGAGCCACTCGTCATCGGGTGCCCCGAGTTTGTTTTCAATGAACTCGGTTTCGCCCATCGTAGTTCCCATGATGGTGGCTACGCGATCACGCGGCAGCTCGGCCCCTTTTACTCCGGCGTCGTCCGCAGCCTGCCGGGCCGCTCGGACGGCCAGTGCCGACGCCCGCCCGCCGTCAACGCCGAGATCCGCGACATCCGTTACCTGGCAGGCGATCCGACGTGGAAGTTCGCTCGTGTCCAGTCCTTCAACCGGCGCAGCCCCCGAGCGCCCGGCGCACAGCGATTCCCAGAAGGCATCCTCACCGCAGCCGATCGGCGACATGATGCCCATGCCGGTAATAACGATGTCATCTGCCATGTTCTAGCTTGGACCGGGAACCTGCCGGACTGATTGGCGAAGGACCAATAGCGAGCACCGGACGACGGGCACCTAACCGCGACTGCTTTCTGAATTCGCTATTCGACGTTCTGCACGGTCGTCCCTCTACGCCGCTGCAATCTTCTGCCGCATCATGTCGAACATGTCGTTCAGGCAACCGACGCGCTGGATCACGTCTTCCGGAAGCTCCTTCCCGATGATCGACTCGATGGTCGCGACCATGTGAACGGCGTCCAGTGAATCAAGCCCGATTTCGGTAAGCGGCTTGTTCAGATCGATCTCCTCGAACGGCACTTGGATCGTGTCAGAAAGCCATTCGAGAATTTCCGTCTTGGCAGCATCAAAATCAGCCATTTTGCCCATTCCTCCATCATTTCGGCATCGACGTCGACGTGAGTCGTTCCGGAGTCGATGACTTGAGCCCACCCAGCGGGTATTCGATTCGCTCAGCCATCCACACGGTCACGCGCTCTCGCCATCGGCAATAGCCGTCCTCCCCCTCTTCCGACCGCGCGAGCAGCTCGACACGGTCACATTCTCTTATCGAAGCGTACGCGGCTTCGCGCACGTCCGGCTCCACATGTTCCATGTATCGTTCGAACTCGTCCACGTCGTTAATGGACCGGGCTTTCAGCCCGAAACACATCCCCAGATGGAAGTGCGGGTGCCAATCTTCCGGTAGCTTCCGCCCCAACGCCATCGCCAATCCCAGCCGATCCGGGTTGACGAAAACGGCCGCCAGTCCGAGTCCCGCGGCGCCGTCCACGGCGTGCGACCCGAGCCCCTGAATGTGATCGATCAGCGCATCCACGTCTCCCATGTAAAGGAAGAATAGCGCCCGACCCACCCCCTGATACGCTGCGTTTCGGGAATAACCCGTCAGAAGGTCCAGCTTCCGAAGCGCTGTCGGGTCACGCGGATAGTCGAAGAACGCATACTTGAACCCATATCCGTCGTAGCACAAATAGCGATGCATCGGGTCGAGCCCGCCAACGATCCGTTCAAGGCGGTTCACGTCGTGGTTCCGCATCCCCGACCAGAAACCCAGTCCGACATAGTACAAATACCTGAACTCGGGTTTGGGCTTGACGACCCGATCTTCGAATTCGTCAGGTCGATACGAGAAGAACTGGCGGAGTGTGTAGCCCATGGCGGCACCCTCATGGGCAAAGGGGCGGTGCAGCGGCGACAACGAGTTCACGTAACGGTGCCACGACGTCGCCCTTCGGCCCTTGATCATGGCGTTGAACCCGCCCGCAAAACCCGCAAGGATGCCGTTCACGCGTTCAACGTCCGAAGGCGCGGTCACCCGCAGCCCCAATCGCTTCACGGTCATCCGGCTCGGGCGAATCGCGAACAGGCCGAAGACCTGCCGCCAGATTCCGGTCGCAAAGAGCAACGCGGCTCCCAGCGCCGTCGCGCACGAGATGTACGTTACAGGATTCACGCGCTGTCTTTTCCAGTCATGCCCGAACTTAGACCGCCCCGACGCCCCGGGGCGTCGCGAAGAAGGCCGAGTTGCGCACTGTCGACGCGGATGCCCCGCTCTCTATCGGAAACGCCGCGAATGCCGCAAACTGAAGAAGCAGACCGACGGTTTTCCGGTAGAACGTGCGAACGCCTCCTTCCAGCGGTTCCCATTATAGCACTCCGGCCCTGAAGGTTACAGCACCACCCATAGAGACGATCCTCGGGACACGCCAGGACCGCGGTTGGGGGGTTCACCGTGACTACCGAATATACGAGCGCCCCGGCCGAGTCTGGCGCGCCCGAATTCGGACGACATTCCCACGCGGGCTTTCGTTGTATGACATTGCCGACGCCCGGTCGACGCGCGACGATCGGTCAGAACGATGCACTATGCCCCCAGGGCGGGCTTGGTCCCGTTCCCGAAATCCTCGACGACAACATCAGGGGAACACCCACCGACCGGCCATTTTCCGGTCCAACCGGACCGCGCGACGCCGGAAGGCCCGTCCCGGTTCGTACGCGGCCATAACTCCAAGGTCTGCCCGTCAACGCGCCTCAGATCATCCGAGAGTAGACCCCGCTCCAGGAGCGTCTCAAGGCGGGCTCGGCGCCGAAACCGATCGGAACGCCAATCGGCGTAGGTAAACCCGGCCCCGAGCATCGCCGTGCGCAGTTGCCGGACCCCCCGCTCCAGATTCCAGCGGAAAGCGAGCTTGGGGCACACCCGTCGGAGCCTGCCCCCATCCAGCCGATAGTCGGATTCTTCGAAGCGTGTTGCGCTCGACACCCACCGGCATTCCGGGAGACCGAGCCGCGCAGCCGATGCCGCTTCACAAACTGCGTCGGCGATCGCCGTGATGCGGAAGTTCTGCGTCGAGTCGACCGCGTTGAGAATGTTGTTCCCGGCCCCGAGTCCCGCGCGCCTGCCTCCGCGGAAGGCCTCGTCGGGTGCGCGCAGCACCGCCGAGTAGGCGCGTGCAAGGTCTTCTACGTGGAGTACGGGACGCCAGGCTTTGCCGCTTGTCTGAAGCGTGACTTGGTCCGTGACCAGCGCCGCCGCGCTGAACTCGTTGGCCAACCCCGATTGCGAGCTTGACGTAGGATCATCGAGCCGCAATCGCGGCGCGACCCCGTAAACCACGGCGTTGCGAAGTATGATCGGTGTGAACGTGGAATCGGCCAACCGGGACAGTTCCTGTTCGCAGCGCAGCTTCGTTGCTCCATGCACGTCCGTCGGTCTTGGCGGAGTGTCTTCGGTGAGGAGCCGGAATCTCGACCCACTGCGCAAACCGCTCAGAGCGTCACCGTAGACCGCGCCGCTCGAGGCGAACAGCAAGCGTGTGACCTTCGCCCGTTTGCAGCACTTCGCCAGGCGTACGGTCGTCTCGACGTTCCGCTCGTCGATCACGGGCGGCAGGACGTCATGCGGGTTGGTGGAGGTCGCAGCGGATTGGTAGGGGGGCAGTTCGGCCAAGTGCACGACCGCGTCAAACGAGAGAAGGTCCGTAAACTCCAGGTCGCGGAGGTCCATTTCGAACGCCGGGATCTGGTTGCGGACCCGTCCGAAATCACAGCCTTCGTAAAAACCGCAATCGAGCCCGGCCACGTCGAACCGACCGTTTCGCAACACGCCGACCAGAACGGAGCCGATGTAGCCGCGGTGACCGGTGACCAGAACTCGCATAAAGGACTCACAGCTTCGCGATCGCGTGGCCTGTCGCGCTAACAGGCATCGGCGAAAGCACGTGCATAGATATCGGTCTCACGTCGCCGTCGCCTCCATGGATAACGTGCCTGCGCATCAACGCCGGATCGATGCGATGACCTTCCGGTACCTCACAGTACTACGATCAGGAAGCACGCGTTGCAGCATCAACGGACCGGGCCCAGGCCGCGCTGTGAGTTCTGCTGGTCGATGCCGACGCTCGCGCTGTGGATCGTGTCACAGCGCCGGTCCTCGCGCTGTTCACACGTTGCCAACGCCGACCCGCCTGCGGTCAGATAACCTTGCGCTTTGCGCCCGCCCGTAACTGGCCCGACGACACGATGACGATCTCGGGCAGGAGTGATAATGAACTCGCGTCCTGCCCGGTTTCCCTGACGTGTACGATAACGTGCATCGTACATGTGCGTGGTGCGGCGATTACCGGATGTGCGCCTCATCCCGCCACGTCAGCCGCGTAAGCATACATGCAACCGCACCTTGTTGAGAAGTTAAGGCCACCTGCGCCCCGAACGATAAGGATGACGGACCTCGGCGCGCCCGGGGCGATCTTATTCTCGGTCGATTTATGGGGATCATGGTGGCAGAACGTGCATGGCTCCGACGGTTTCTCACCGCCGAGGAGGTTCCTCGTTGGTTCGGGCTGTCGCTCGTGCTGATTTACCTCGTGGGCATAGGATCCGTCGCACATTACGGAATTGTCCAGGCTCGTCGCGAAAGCGCGACCCACTACCAACGCACGACCCGGTATGCGGTGAGCGCCTTTTGTGACAGTCTGTCGGCACTGCCCGGTGAGGGACTCGACGACCCCGGGCTTATCGGTGCATACCAGCGAAGTCTGCGCGAATTCGCGGCCGGCGTGACCGCACGAGTCGCACGCATCGTCGATGCCGATGGCCGCGTCTGGGCCTCTACGGACCCCGGTGAGATCGGCGCCACGATCACGCCGGTCGCGCCCGATGCCGCCCTAGCCCAGACGGTAGCGGATGAACTAGAGGTTTCCTACTTGTCCGTCGACGGCTCGGCGGGTCGCGCGTCGCCGGAGCTGCTAATCAGGGCCCGGATCGATCGCTCGCCCTTCCGTGGGCTTTCCCCACAGCCGGCCGATGCGCCCGACGACGACGGGGCGGCGGCGGAGGAAAAGGGTCAGCCCGGCGCCGTCGCCTCCGGCACCGAGACCCGGGACGTCGGACCCTTGTATCTGGAGGCGCGTCTACCGCCCGAGCCCGTCGCCCAAAGAGGGCTCGCCGACCACGCCAGGGCGCTCGCCATCGTGCTCGTCGTACTCGGAGCACTGTTCGTCGTCTATCGGTGCCTCCGCGAACAACTCCGAGGGGTTTCACGCATTGCCGATCGATTGCAGTCGCACGGCGACAGCCTCGAGGAGGAAATCAGCTCGCTCCGCGTCGCCGACACCCTCGACGGCGTGACGGCGACCTGGAACCAACTGATCGACATGACCCAGCAGTTGCTCGACAACGCCCGGCGTACAGAGGCCAATGCCGAGTTGTCTCGTGTGCTCGAACGGTCTGCCGGCGGTGCTCTGGCCGATGCGCTCAACGCCGTGCCCGACGGGTTCGCCTATATCGTCGACGAAGATCGATTCGAGTACGCCAATGCCTCTGCCTGTCACTTCTTCGGCTGGACGGAGGATGAGTGCAAGAGCATCACCCTCGGCACCGCGGAGCGAACCGGCGTCGCCGGGAAAGCGCTCGATCTGCTTTGCGAGGCACGACAACCCGACGGATCGTTCGAAGCCCGCAGCGCGGTTCTCACCGCCGACGGCGACGAGGACGGCACCGAAAACGCATTCAGCGTCCGGATCAGTCCTCTGCGTACCGCACAGAAGAAAGGCGAGTGCGTGGTCCTCATCCGCGATGTCAGCCAGAACGTCCGCGCGGACCGCGCTCGGGAGGACTTCCTCACCCAGGTGACCCACGAGCTCCGCACCCCGCTCACCAACATCCGCGCCTACGCGGAGACACTCTCGAGCGGAATGTTCGACGACCCCAACGTGATTACGGAGTGCTACAACGTCATCACCAAGGAGACCCGGCGCCTGGCCAGGCTGGTCGAAGACATTCTCAGCGTTTCCCAACTTGAGGTCGGAACCATGGAGATGCACCTGGATTCCGTCGACCTCAAGACGCTGCTCAACGACGGCGTACGCGACGTGCGCGGGTTCGCAGAGGAGCAGCAGATCGACCTACAACTCGTCCTGCCTCCCAAACTCGACACCATAAGCGGAGACCGCGACAAGCTGGCCGTCGTCGTGAACAACCTGCTCGGAAACGCCATCAAGTATACCCCCCCGAACGGGCACGTGATGGTCGGCGCCCAGGTCGCCACCGACGAAGTGCTCATCACGGTCAAGGACAACGGCATCGGGATAGACCCCGCAGACCATGCGCGGGTCTTCGAGAAGTTCCAGCGTGCGGCTGACCCACAGGTCCAAAACGAGACCGGGACCGGCATCGGGCTCTATACCGCCCGGGAGATCGTGCGACATCACGGCGGCGACATCGAATTGATCAGCGAAAAGGGCAAAGGCTCGACCTTCTTGGTGCGTCTGCCGCACCACGAGTCACGGGCAGCCGCGATGACCACGGCGGAGGTCGCGAAGGCTGCGGAGTCTTGAGTCCGGGAACGTAATGGCTCTGCGGTGGAAGCCGGCACGCTTCACGCGCTGACCGCTTGGCCGACCCGCCGAAGTCGAGGAGTGAGACGATGGCAAAGATTCTGATTGTCGAGGACGAGGCCCACATCCTCAGGGTCATGTCCATGTGGCTGGGACGCCACGGACATGACATCCTCGAGGCATCCGACGGTCAAGCCGCGCTGGATATCCTTGAACACGAAACCGTCGACCTCATTATAACCGACATGAATATGCCCGTTCTCGACGGGCTCGAGCTCATCGAGATTGTCCGCCGGAAGTCCGACCTGCACATCCCGGTCCTGCTGTTGACCGCCCGATGTGATCAGGAGACCCTGCTCGAGCAGACCCAACCGTTTGACGTCCAGCTTTACCCCAAACCCTTCGTGCCCTCCCGACTCGTCGCCGACATCGAGGAGGTGTTGACCAAGGTGGCTCAGCGAGGTGCATAAGCCGTGAAATCCCCGGACGCGACATGCGAACGGCCGACCAAACCGCAAGGGCCTGACGAACTCCACCACCGACTTCAGGACCTGCGCCACCATCTCGAAACCCAGGGTCTGGGAGAATCCATCGGCCGGCTTATCGGGCAGGCGTCTGCCGCGGCGGAGAAGATCACCGTCGAGCACGCCGGAATGGCCGAGGAGCTTCTCACGGCCTACGAACAGCTCGGCGCCGTCTTCGACGTCACCCGGAGACTACCCAGTGTGCGGAATGAGTCCGAGGTCGTCGACCTCTTTGTCGAGAGCCTGCGCCGAACCTACGAAGGCAGAGATGTCGTCGTCATCGTCCCGGAACGCCTGGGCCGAGACGGCTCCCCCAACAGCAACGGCGGCGTCGAGAACGAGGAACGCCGAGTTGACAGTTGGCTCGGCTCGCTGATTCAACGCGCCCGCACGCAGCGGCGTGTGCTCGTCGAGCCCGCCCCTGAAGGCGCCTTGCCGGATGGAATGGCCGACGTCATGGTCGGTCCGGTCTTCGCCGGCAACTCCTTCGCCTCCGGGATCATCGTCATCCGGCCGGAGCATGTCGAGCCCTTCCGATCCAACGACATGCTTCTGCTCGAGTCGCTCACCATGTTCTGCGGCGACCTGATCGCCAATCACCGCCTCGTTCGCGAACTCCAGGACATGTCCTTGAGCGTCGTGCGGTCCCTCGTCAACGCGGTGGACCAGAAAGACCAGTACACCTCCGGTCACTCCGTCCGAGTGGGCTACTTCGCAACGATGCTCGGCGAAGCCATCGGCCTGGGATGTCCCGATCTTCAAATGCTCCAATGGGGGGCGCTGCTGCACGACATCGGAAAGATCGGAACACGCGACGAGGTCCTCAACAAGGAGGGCAAGCTCACGGAGGACGAGTTCCGCCACATTAAGGAACACCCCGTCTCGAGCTACAAGATC
>JASFUW010000074.1:0-14997 GCA_050050135.1 Phycisphaerae bacterium | reverse complement strand
CCACCTCTTGCACCGCAAGCCCGAGGTCACCCCGACCCAGATCCAACCGCGGATAACGCCAGACCACCGACAAATCATCCACGTCCAACGCAACGCACCCGCCCCGTGTAGGAACGATCAATCGCGCCCCGTCCGTCACGAGCTGCGTTCCCGGTATCGAAAGCGGACCGTCCGGATCGTCAAAGAAAACCCGACGCCAGGCGTCCGGCGAACGGTCCGGAAGCTCGAACTCCCACGGAACCCGCTCGACCAGCGTGGGCTCCACCCCCGGCATCCGCCCGCGCCGCCTCGGCGATCCACCCGCGACAGGCCAACTCGTCGGCCTTCCCTCCGCAAGCGCCGCTTCCGGTGTCAACCCCAGCAGCGTCTCGACGAATGCGTCTGCCCCCGCCGAAGCCTCGACGCCCGCCGCGCCCCCGCCTCTATCCAACAACGCCACGAGTTCTTCCGCAATCGACTCTGCCTTCGCGACCTGCCCAACCATCGTGTATGCTGCCACCAACTTGGCAGTCACCAGCTTGCCCGGGACGTCACTATCCGGAACGAAGGTCCGAAGATCGCTCAGCACCGCAATCGCCTCGTCCGGCCTCCCCTCATCCAACGCCCACGAAGACAGCTTGTCGGCCGCATCGTCTCCGTACCGCGTCAACAAGAACCGCTTGACGATGGTTCGCAGATGTGTAGCGTCGCGGTCGCGTTCGGCAAGCTCATAAAGACGCCTCGCCTTGCCGTCGTACAGCAATCGGTAGGCAGCCAACCCCTCGGGTGGGAGCGACGCCAGCCGTCGCATCGCTTCCGCCTGCGCCGACTCGTAGCGCACCGTTTCCTCCCCCGCACCGCCGTCCTGAGCGATCAACGAATCCTCCGGATCGTCGATGATCCGCTGAAGGCAATCGACCGCGAACTTCCATTCCCGCCGCGCTACGCCTTCCTCCGCCCGGGCAAACAGATTCGCCACCGGCGCTGACGGCCCGATCAGAATCGACGAAGTCGGCCGCTCGCCCCGCTCACGCCGCTGCACACGCTTGATCGGCCGCGCGTTCTGCGGAAGCCAATCCTCCTGGCCCCGCACCGACTCCACCGTCCAGCAGAGCGCACAGCCCGCCAGAACTATGACAAGAGAACGACACCATGATCCACCCCGATTCCCGACCCGACTCGACCGCACGCGACCGTCAACGGCACCGCGATCATCGACCGTCAACAACCCGTAACCCGGGCGCCGATCGCGTGCCCAACCGCACACCATCCACCGATTCCGATAATCCGAGTTCGTCGGGACCATTCTCTGCTGTTCTACGCGGCGCCGCATCATCGAGGCTAACCTTAAGAATCGGTATTTCCAGCCACAAACGAAAGCCACCCGACGGATCAGCCCCGAAGCGGCCGCGCCCACCCGTACCGACAACCACCCGCCGTTCCCCTGATTCAGCGGGAACCGCGTCAAGTCCGGCGACACATTGGCCCGTTCGCCCCCGTCCCGTGTGCGGAGCCCGGAACACATGGTAGCGACCCACCCCGTCGCATTCCAGACGACGCGGACCGACCGGACAAATCGTGACATTCGGAAGCGCCCTGTAACGCGTTCGTAATCGACGCTGCTTGGAAGTGTTACCAACTGTGAGCACCGCAGCCCGTCGCAAACAGACACACGCACGACGCCGGCCGCCGCCACCCCGCCTATCGTCGGCGCCGCTTCTTGCGCCGGTCCTTCTTGCTCAGCACGCGCCGACTGGCGGTCGTCGAACTCTTGACCTTCGGCATCGCCCCCGACGCCATCGCTTTCGAAAACTGCGTGCCCATCTTCAGCCGTTGCATCAACGACTGACCCGTCATCGCCTTCATCATGTTCCGCATCGGCTCGAATTGCTTCACCAGTTGGCTGACGTCCGACGGCTCACAACCCGACCCCCGCGCGATGCGGCGCCGCCGAGACGTGTCGATGATCTTCGGGTGGCGGCGTTCCCTCGGCGTCATCGATTGGACGATCGCCTCCAGCCGAATGATCTCCCCTTCGTCGACGTCCATATCCCCCATCATGTCGCCCATCCCCGGGATCTTCTTGATCAGGTCCTTCATCGAACCCATCTGCCTGACCTTGCGAAGATGCGTCACGAAGTCGTCCAGCGAGAAAGCCCCCGACTTCATTCTCGACTCGAGCTTCGCAGCCTCGTCCGCGTCGTACTGCTTCTGCGCCTGCTCGACCAGCGTCAGAATGTCGCCCATGCCCAGGATGCGCCCCGCGATCCGGTCCGGGTGAAACTCCTCGATCGCGTCAAGCTTCTCGCCGACGCCGATATACTTGATCGGTTTGCCCGTCACGCGCTTGGCGGACAGCGCCGCCCCGCCGCGCGTGTCGCTGTCGAACTTCGTCAGAATCAGACCGTCGAGCTCGAGCCGTTCGTTAAACGCCTTAGCCGTCGCCACCGCGTCCTGACCCGTCATGGCGTCCAGAACCAGGTAGATCTGTTGCGGGTTCGTGGTCGACGCGATCTTCGCGACCTCGTCCATCATCTCCTCATCGATCGCGAGTCGACCGGCCGTGTCCAGAATCACCACGTCCCGGTCCGTCTTCCGCGCCTGGTTGATCCCGTTGCGGCAGACCTTGACCGGGTTTTGATGATCCCGTTCGGTATGAACCGGCACCCCCACCTGCCCCCCGATGACCTCGAGCTGATCGATCGCCGCAGGCCTCTTCAGGTCCGCCGCAACCATCAGCGGACGCTTCGCCCGTTCCAGCAGCATCTTCGCCATCTTCCCGCACGTCGTCGTCTTGCCCGAGCCCTGCAAGCCCGCCATCAACAGCACCGTCGGTCCAGGCGAGACGAACGGTATCCGCGGATCGACCGGTCCCATAAGCTCCACCAGCTCGTCGTGGACCAGCTTCACCATCAGATCCGCCGGCTTCAGCGTCGCGATAACTTCCTGACCGATCGCCTTCTCTTGAACCTCGTCGCAGAACGCGCGCGCCACCTCCAGATGCACGTCCGCTTCGAGCAAAGCGGTGCGTATCTCCCGCATCACCTCCGCGACGTTCTCTTCCGTGATCCGCCCGCGCCCGCGCAGACCCCGAAAAACCGACTTCAGACGATCAGATAGCGTATCGAACATAGCCACCGACTTTTAATTGCGCGACCCGGCAAGGTCAAGACACACCCCGCTCACCCCCGCGATACGCAGCCCGGACCCCCATTTCAAGCCCTCCGCGCAAGTGCCGCATAACACCCCCTGCGGCACCACCGGGTGGCACGGGGCCGCCGCAGGCGGCCCCGTGGGAACAACACTCGCCCGACCTCGTCCACCCTTGAGACCGCAGCCCCCTTTCGTGTACAATGCACGCGGAGGGCGTACGTACAGCAAGCAACTGACGTCGCGGGAACAATTCGCTCAGCGACGGAGGGGGAACCGTGAATCGCCACCGCCTCGTGACAATGCTCGCCGCAACCTGTACCGCTTGGCTCGCCAGCACGGCGGCCGCCGGTGTGACCGTAAACGTCTACAACGCCGGAAGCTTCACCGACCACGAAGTATCGGTCCAACCGGGAGAGTCATTCCTTGTCGACATCACCGTCGACACCGACCTCGAAATCTTTGACGTGTCCGGCCTCAGGCTCGTTGCCGGTGAGTTGGGGACTTTCACGTTGCTGCGCGGATTCTACCTCGACCCCTGGCGTGGCGCGGGGCCCATCCGCGCCGGCGCCATGGACCCGCTCACCCCGCGCATCAATTTGTTTCTCCCCGACCCCGACTATTTCGGTCCCGGCACCACCGCCCTCGCCACCCTCGAGATTCAAGTGAACGCCGGCGTCGACGAAAACACCTACACCATCGGCGGCGCAGGCGGAGAGCACAGAATTTGCCGCCTCTGCCCCGTCACCGCCCCCATAACCCACGGCTCCGACTTCATCGTCAACGTCGTCCCCGAACCAGCCACCGTTCTCTTCCTCACCCTCGGCGCCCTCACCATCCTCCGCCGGCGCATGCCACGATAAGGCGCGCGGCGCCCGTGCGGGGTTCGTCGTTCTCTGGTACACTGGTCGTACGATCACAATACCCGCCCGTTCCAACGGTGCTCGTTGCCGCCACACGACGCGGGGCGTGGGACCTCAGGCTGCCCAACGATGCCCGAAATAAGTCGTTTCTTCGGTATAATTATCGCGATGACCACGAGCCCCCGCACTTCCATGCGCGTTACGGCTCCCAGAAGGCCCGATTCGCCATCGACGATCTACGGATACTCGATGGCCACCTCGGCCCGCGCGCCCGTGGATTGGTCGTCGAGTGGGCGACGCTTCACCTGGAAGAGCTGCGAAGGGAATGGGACTTGGCCAAAGCGCATGAACCTCTTTTTGCGATCGAACCCTTGGATTAACCATGTTGAAAGACGTCGTTCACGTTGAACATCTCGGCGACTACCGGCTCCTCCTGACGTTCGAAGGCAACGAGCAACGCGAGGTCGACCTTGCTGGTCTGATCCCGTTCGACGGTGTCTTCGGGCCCTTGAAGGACGCCGACTATTTCCGGCAGGTGCGCGTGAATCCGGACGTCGGCACCATCGTCTGGCCCAACGGCGCCGACCTCTGCCCCGACGTCCTCTACGAACGCAGCGAACCACCCGAGGGCGACTGATGACAAACGATGGGAAAAGCACATGTCCTCTGTGCGAGCAGCCTGCCAAACGCACGGGTTTCGACTTGGACCACGTCTACGAGTTCGAGGACTGCTGGTGCGGTCCCTATTTCGTTGAGTCTTGCGATTACGCGGACTTCTTGGAAGATGGCCGGACCGCGATCGACGTGGATGATCGGCGTCGCCTTTCGGCCCTCGTGCGCGAGAACGCAATCAAAGGCAATCACCCAGTATACTTGCAGTTCCGCCAAGGAGAGAAGTACCCTGACGTTCGCGACACGACTCGATGGGACAAAGACGAACTCCTGCGCTCGCATTGGCCCAAGACAGTACCTGAGCGGATCGAGCGGACGCTCTGCAACTTGGGGCGAATGTCTCCACAACCTGGGCACAATTGCCCTGTCCTACCGAACAAGCCTTCGGTTGCCTTTGCTCGTGACGCGCACGAGGCCAACGAACATCAGAAGTACCTCCTCGACGAGGAACTCATCAAGAGAACGCCCAAAGGGAACATCGCCCTAACCTTCAAGGGATGGGAGCGGTTTCACGAGCTAACAAAAGGGGCGAGTTCGAGAGACAACCCGGCCTTCGTAGCCATGTGGTTCGGGGACGACGACACGTGCAACGAGATGACCGCGCTGTACCGCGACGCAATAGAGCCTGCCATAGAACAGGCTGGCTATCATGCAAAACGCGCGGACACCCAGGAAAACAACGATTTCATCATGGATGAGATTCTCGCCGGCATCCGCATGGCCCCGTTTGTTGTTGCCGACTTCACCGGCAACCGCGGAGGCGTGTACCTCGAAGCAGGGTTCGCGCGGGGGTTGGGCCTGCAAGTGATTCACACGTGCAAATCGGATCACTTTCACGACGCACACTTCGACATCAAGCAGATCAGCACGATCCGCTGGTCCACCCCCGACGAGCTGAAGGCCGCGCTCTACCACCGCATCATCGCAACAGTCGGCGAGGGTCCATACACAAACGCTACCCGAACGCACCTCCGCGCCACCGACGGTCCGATGACCTAAGTGCCGAAGGCACGGCACTAATACAGCCCACGGCGCCAGCCCTGGGAACCGTGCCCCCCAAGCTCCAACGAGCCCTGAAAGGGCGGCACTAACATCGCCCCCACCTCGCCGGTCTCACACCGACCGCGCATTGTCCCGGCGTCATGTTCTGCCAGCGTCCGCCTCGAAGCAGCAGCACGCTCCGTTCCGCCGCCTCGCGGGGCTATCCATCATCCGACCTCACGGATGATCGTCCATCCCCATTTCTCGTTCATCCTTCATCGTTCATCCCTCACCCTTCCCCCTTGCCAATCCCCAATCCGCAATCCCCAATCGTCCTATCCCCGTTCCTCGTTCCCGCACCTCTTTCGCTATTCGCCATTCGACATCGAAGCGTAGCGTAGATTCCGATCCATCGGGGTTCGCCATTGATCCCTCACCCTTCCCCCTCGCCAATCCCCAATCCGCAATCCCCAGTCGTCCTGTCCCCGTTTCCCGATCCCGGTTCCCTATTCCGCTGATCGCTCCGGCCCGCCGAACCGGCGCGCGCCCCTGACGTTTCTATACCGACGGCCCGCGCATGGGCACGACCCTGCACCCGGCCGCCGAAGGAACGGACAAAAAAGAAAAACAATGTTTTTTTTGCAAAACGAACCCAAAAATCCGCACTGGCGCTATCGAAAACGCGGTTGCCCGTGGCTTCGTCCCCCGCCAGGACGCGAGAATTTTCACCGCCCCGCTGCGCCCGAACGCCACCCACCGCGACGAAGCCCGCGCCCGTTTACACACTCGACGCGAGCCGCTTTACTGAGTCCATTATGAAAATCCTCATCATCGGTTGCGGCTACGTCGGGTCAGCCCTCGGGCAAACCCTTATCCAGCTAGGCCACGAGGTCGTCGGGACCACCACAACTCCCTCCCGGCTCGACGAACTCGAAAACCTCGGCATCACGCCAATGCAACTGGACCTGACCGACGCCGACCGCCTCCGCGATGCGCTGCGCGAGCAAGACACCGTCTACCTGACCATCGCGCCGCGTCAACGCGGAATGAACTACCGCGACGTATACCTCGCCGCCGCCCGTCGGCTCGTCGACGCGATCAGAGAGACGTCGGTACGGCGAATCATCTACACGGGATCAACGCGCGTCTACGGACAGACCGATGGCACTTGGGTAGACGAAACCTCACCCACGAACCCGAGCGACGAGAACGGCGAGGTCCTCCTACAGACCGAGCAGACCCTGCTCCGCGGCGTCGAACCGCCGACGACGGCCGCCGTCCTGCGGCTCGGCGGCATCTACGGCCCCGACCGAGACTTCAAACAACGCATCCGCACACTCGCCGGAACCGCCCGCACGGATGCCGATCTGTACGTCAACCTGGTCCACCTCGACGACATCGTCGCCGCCCTGATCGCGCTGTTGACCGTCCCGTACCACGGCGTGCTCAACCTCGTCGACGATTCACCCGAACGGCGGCAAGACCTGTACGACCGCACCCTCGCCGAAGCGAGCCTCCCACCCGTCCGCTGGGAGCGACCACCTGCCGACGACGCAACGCGGCTGGGCAAACGCGTCCGCAACGACCTCGTCAAGCGGACGCTCAACCTGACTCTGAAACACCCGGCCCATTGACGATGACCGATCAGCTTCGAACACCGGATGGTTGCGGCTCTATGCCCCACGCGGTCAGCATCTCGGCGACCAGCTCCATCGGAAGACCGACCACGTTCGTGAAGCTCCCCACGATCGATGTCACGAATGCGTCACCCCGATCCTGGATACCGTACGCCCCCGCCTTGCCCTCCCACGCACCGGTGTCGAGATACGCCTCGAGATCGGCCTCGGCGATCGCCTTCATCGTCACCGCGGTCGAATCGTGTCGAATCACCCGCCCGCCGCTCGCCGTATCCAGAAGCGTAACCGCGGTGATCACCTCGTGCGTGGTGCCCGACAGGCTGCCCAGGATGCGCCTGGCATCGTCCCGATCGACGGGCTTACCGAAAATGTCATCACCCAACGACACAATCGTGTCGCCCGAGAGGACCGTCCCGTGACGCACCAGGGTCGCCACGCTCCGCGCCTTGAAGTAGCTCAGCGCCTCCGCCCGTTCTGTCGGCGTCGCCTTCTCAGCCAGGTGGTCCGGTTCCTCCAGAGGCGGTGTGATGACGTCGAAGACATACCCCTTCTCGCGCAGCAGCGACGCCCGCCGCGGGCTCGCCGACGCGAGCACCAGCCGTACGTTGTCTCGGTCCGGACTCGTCATACTGGTCGCCAACAGCAAGCTCCCCCAGCGCCCTCTCAACCGCGAACATCCGCGGACCTTCCCAACGTGTCAACCAGGCCCGCCAACAACCTGGCAAACCCCACACCGCGACCCGTCGCGAAGCCACCCACGCCCCGGCGCCCGCGCGCTCCAACCCGCGGCGCGGCTACACCCCCCGGGCGGGCTCGAATCGGCTCACCGATTCTTACTGGAATTCTAGCCCTCATTTTGCCTATAATGATTATGCGGGGACTGGGAGCACCTACCTCTGGCGCGGAATTGGGCGTGCTACGTCGGTGCAACATCCTCGCCGAGCCTTCAGCGGACGAAATCTTCGCAGGGGGCGCGATGAGCCAGCGGGTGACGACCCGCCGGGAGGGTCCAACCCGACCGTCTCGGCTAACGCCGACCCGTTCGGGAAGTCCCGTTGAAGGAAGGAGGTGATCCGTTGGAATCTGACTTATCGAGGTGTGTCGCAACGTAGCAGACGGTGCTGCTTGCGGCACCCGACAAGACAAGCCCGTCTGGCCCAGCGCCAGGCGGGCTCCTTTTTTGGCCAAGCCGGACCAACGCTTTTCTCGAGGTCCCGCCCCATCGCTCCGTCTCCCGAATACGTACCTCTTCCGTCCTGTTTGACGTCTGCTAAACTCGTGCCAAATCGAGACGTCCTTTGGGCGTATGAAGACCATGGCTGACCTTCCAACCGTAGCGCTTGTTTCGCTTGGCTGTGCCAAGAACCTCGTCGACTCCGAGAAGATGCTCGGACAGTTGGCCGAGGCCGGGTGCGCCATCACGCCCTCCGAGGACCTGGCCGACGTCATCGTGGTGAACACCTGCGGCTTCCTCGAGGCGTCACGAACCGAGGCCGACGACGTCATCCGCGAAGCCGTCGAGCGCAAAACGCGTGGAGAGATCCGCCGGGTGGTGGTGGCCGGCTGCCTGCCCCAGCGCGACAACACATCGCTGTTGGATCGCATCGAAGGGATCGACGCGCTGGTCGGCGTCAACAACCGCGACGACGTGGTCGCGGCGGTCATGGGCTCGACACGCGAAAGCCCCGCCCGAGCCACGGACGTTTTCCTCAGCGACTATCACCCTTTCGTACAGCTCGACACCGCCCGGCTCAGGCTCACGCCGCGCCACTACGCCTACCTTCGGATCAGCGAGGGCTGCGATCAGAAGTGCACGTTCTGCACGATCCCCGCGATCCGCGGGCGGATGCACTGCAAGCCGCCCGCGATCATTCTTCACGAGGCCCGCGAGCTGGTCGGCGACGGCGCGGTCGAGATCAGCTTGATCGGCCAAGACACCACGAGCTATGGTCTCGGGGATGACCAACTGGATGTCGGATTGGCCGGGCTGCTGCGACAGTTGAACGACCTGGACGGACTCGCCTGGATTCGCTTGATGTATGCGTACCCTTCAGTGTTCACGGAAGAGATGATCGACGCGATCGCCTCGTGCGATCGGGTGTGCAACTACATCGACATCCCGCTGCAACACATCAACGATCGGATGTTGAAAGCCATGCACCGGCGCGTCGACCGGGCTTCGACCGTCCGGCTCCTCGAAAAGATTCGCGAGCGAATACCGGGCGTGACGATCCGCACGACGCTGATCGCCGGGTTCCCGGGCGAGACCGACGCCGAGTTCGAGGAACTTTGTCAGTTCGTGCGGGAGTTTCGCTTCGACGCACTCGGGGTCTTCGCCTACTCGCAGGAGCCGGACACGCCGGCCGGTCGCATGAAAGGACAGTTGTCGGAGGCTCAGAAAAACGATCGCGTCAATGTCCTCATGACGACGCAACAAGAGGTCGCCTTCGAACTGGCCGATGAGCAGACCGGCAAGACGTTCGACGTGCTGATCGACGGTCGTGACGAATCCGGGATACTCGTCGGGCGACACGAGGGACAGGCGCCGACCGTCGACAGCGTGACTCTCCTGGAATCTTGCGAAGCAAACGCGGGACAGTTCGTAAACGTGCGATGCTTGGGACGTGATGACTACGACCTGGTGGCGACGCCGACGACGATAACCCTACCGGTGCTGAATCCATGAGCACGGCCCTGAACGTGCCGAATCAGATCACGATCGCCAGATTGCTCCTGGCCATCGTCTTCTTCGTGTTGCTCTCTCAATACTCGCAACGCGAACCGCAACCGGCCTTGTTGGACGTCGCCGTCGTTCTCTTCATCATCGCAGCCAGCACGGACATTCTGGACGGGTATCTGGCTCGCAAGTGGGGGCAGGTCACAGCGCTCGGGCGCGTGCTCGATCCGCTTGTGGACAAAGTTTTAGTCTGCGGCACGTTCGTTCTGTTTCTGGGTCCTCAATTCGTCGACGAAAGCGGACGGAACGTGACCACGGTCAGTGCCTGGATGGTCGTCGTCATCGTCGGGCGAGAGCTTTTGGTCACCGGCCTTCGGGGGTTCAACGAGTCGATCGGCGTCTCATTCGGTGCGTCGGTGTACGGCAAGCTGAAGATGTGGATGCAGAGCATCGCCGCGCCCGTGATCCTCTTTTTTGTCGCTCACGAAAGTGGGTGGGGTTGGGGAGCGGAGGGCAAGGTGATCAAGTCCACGCTGGTCTGGCTGACGGTCGTGGTCACCGTGCTCTCGACCGTGCAGTACCTGATCCGTTCTCGTCATATCCTGGAGGAGTCTGCGCCCACGTGACCGACCTCGGCTACTTTGAAGCCATTCTGCTCGGCGTGATTCAGGGTCTTACCGAGTTTCTACCCATCAGCAGCAGCGGGCACCTCGCACTGACGCAGCGGTGGCTCGAGCTTCAACCGGACAGCCCGACGATGCTCCTGTTCGATGTATTGGTTCATCTCGGGACGTTGGCTGCGGTGCTTATCGTTTTCGCCGCCCCCGCCTTGCGGTTTGCTGGCAGACTGGTTCGCGAGTGCGGCTCTTCCTGGACCGGCAATCGCCACGGTTGGCGGATCGTGGGGCTCGCGATCGCGGCGACGATCCCGACCGCGGTAATCGGCCTGGTTTTCCAGGACTGGTTCGAGTCGTCCTTTGGCAGCAGCGTCTCGATCGGCGTATGCCTGATCATCACCGGGTTCCTGCTTGCCATGCTCGGTGTGGTGGGGCGCGGACGACGAGGGTGGGCCCGCTTCGGATGGGCGGAGGGCGTACTCATCGGTGTCGCTCAAGCCCTTGCCATCCTACCCGGCATTTCCCGTAGTGGTGCCACGATCTGCATGGGCTCCTACATGGGTTGGCGGAGGGAGTGGGCGGCCCAGTTCAGCTTTCTGATCGCCGTCCCCGCCATCTGCGGCGGGACGTTGCTCAAGGTGCTCGATACGTTTGCCCTTCCCGCGGGACAACTTTCGCAGATACCCTGGGGACCGCTCATTACCGGCAGCTTTGTGTCACTTTTCGTAGGCGTGATTGCACTCAAGCTCTTGCTCAGCGCCGTCCGCCGGGCCAAGCTCCATTACTTCGCGCCGTATTGCTGGGTGGTCGGCGTCGTGGTCCTCGTCAGCCGAATATGATGGGTGCGTCAAGTCGTGACGGCATCGGGGTCGTGGCGGGGTTCGCCGCGCAGGAGGTCGAGTTCCTGGCGGTGGCGTTGGAGGATGCGTTGGATGAGGTCGGAGACGCGGGGCTCGTCACCGATTCGCGTGGCGGCCAGCTCGTACTTTCGAATCATGGATTCGCGGTCGGCGATGAAGCGAGGCATGCTGCATCGAACGTCCAGATAGTGGATGTCGGCCGTGCTCAGATCGCCCGAGGCGAAACCCGGCACGCCGCCGAGCGAAATAATCATGTTGGCAAGCCATTCGCCGTGATCCCGCGACGCCTGTGCGATGCGGTGTACGTTGGCCAGATCGCTCGAGGATGCGCTATCCGCGAACGCGGTCGATTCCAGAAGCCGCGGGGCCAGACTATGCTGCTCCAACGCGAGCAACTCGTTCAGAACGTCGATGGTTTGCTGCGTGCCCATCATCTAATCATCCGTAGCCGAAGCGACCGAGTCCGCCGGGACCGTCAGTGAGGCGGTTGTCTCGAACAGATCGCGCGAGAAGCGGTCGGCCGTCTGCTTCAGCGGGTGCACAAAGACAAACAGCGCGAGCAACGCCACAGCACACAGGTTCACCAGCGCCAACCCGCTCAGCGGTGCGTAGACGCCCGGCTGATCGTCGTCATTCAACGCCATCTCCACGACGACGCGAAGGTAGTAGAACAGGCTGATCAACGTGTTGAGCACGGCCACGATCACGAGGAACCAGCCGAGCGTTGCGGCGGGCGTGTCATGCAGGCTGCCCAAGGCGACCAGAATCCACCACTTTCCGATAAACCCGGCAAGCGGCGGGATGCCCACGAGCGACATCAGGCAGATGATCATCGGAACGGCGAGCCAGGGAGCCCGGCGCATCAGACCGGTAAATGACTCGATCTTGTCACTGCCGGTCTGCCAGCTCACCAGCGCGGTCACGCCGAAGGCGCCGAGGTTCATGAACAGGTAAACGACGATGTACACCAACAGGGCCGTAATGCCGGCGGTGTGGCCCTCGACGCTCGGGTGAATGAAGATGGCTGCGGTCATCATCATGTACCCGGCGTGGGCGATCGAGGAGTAAGCCAGCAGGCGCTTGACGCTTCGCTGCTTATACGCCGAGAAGTTGCCGAAGGTGCAGGTGATCGCCGCCACGATTCCGATGGTCCAGGCGAACGGGGCGAGCGTGGTCATCGAGACCGGAATCTCGATCGCCGCACAAAACGCGAGGACCAGACGGGCGAGCAGAACGAGGCCCGCGGCCTTGCTGGCAACACTGAGCCAGGTGGTGACCTCGATCTTCGCGCCCTCGAAGGCGTCCGGGCACCAGAAGTGAAACGGGACCGCCGAAATCTTGAAGCAGACGCCGGCGAAAAAGCAAAACAAACCGACGACCAGAACGATCTGCGAAGCGCCTGTGCCGAGGGTCGCGACCGTTCCGCGGGCGATGTCCGCCACGTTCAGACTGCCGAACAGCCCGTAAAGGAGACTCATGCCGTATAGCATGATGGCGGCACAGACCGCGCCGAAGACCATGTATTTGAGCGACGCCTCCGCCCCCACGCGGTCGCGCTTGTCGAACCCGACAATGGCGTAGCTCGGCAGTGAAGCGGTTTCGATGGCCACCACGACCATCAACAGGTTCAGCGTGCTGGTCATGAAGACCATGCCGAGTGCACTTCCGATCAGCAGGACGAAAAACTCCGGTGCGTTTCGCTCGCTCTCGGCGGACCCGACCCACCAGAGCCACATGACACCGACCATGAAGACAAGCAACACGATCTGAAAGCAGACTGAGAGGTTGTCCGCGATCAGGATGCCGCTTCCGACCTGCGTCGACAGTCCGCTGATGCCGCCCCCCGCGACCGCGCCCGCGACGCGCAGCGCGAGAAGGAACGTGACCACGATACCCAAACCTGCCACGGTTCCAACGGGTTTGGACCCGCGCCCGAGGATGATCGGACAGATGACGATCGCCAGCATGGTGCAGACCATGGCGATCATGGGCGAGAAGTAGAACAGGTGGCTGACCACGTCTATGCCCGCCCAGAGATCCGTTTGTGCGAGGAAGCTCATGACTTTATCATGTCCGCATCAACACCGTTTCGGCTGTCATTTCGATCCCGGCGCGCCGGGTTTCTGACGTTTCCTACGGAATCATGGCGATGGTGTCGACCACGTGGGCCAACATCAGGTCCAGCGTTCCATTGCAGTAGTTGAACACCGTCTGCATGGGGAAAATCCCCAACGCGATGCAGAGCACGGCCATCGGGATCAGGACGAACGTCTCGCGGCTGCTCGCGTCTGAGTAACCCAGGTATTCCTCACGCTCGCGTCCGAGATAGACCCGGCGAATCAACCAGAGAATATACCCTGCCGTCAAGATGACACCGGTGGCTGCAAGGATCGCCATCGGGACCGCCCAGGTGAACTTGTCCCGGGCGGCGAACGTACCCAGCAGGACCCAGACCTCACCGATGAACCCGCACAGACCGGGCAACCCCAGCGATGCGAAAAACCCGATCGTCGCCAACGTGCCGTATTTCGGCATCGTCAACCACAACCCGCCGAAGCGGTTGATCTCCCGGTGGTGTGCCCGATCGTAAATCACGCCGACCAGAAAGAAGCACATGGGTGAGGAAATCCCGTGCGCGATCATCTGGAACATCGCCCCCTGGAAACCGGCCTCGGTCATCACCGCGATGCCGAGAAGGACGTAGCCCATGTGCGAGACGGAGCTGTAGGCGACGAGCTTCTTGAAGTCCGTCTGGGCCATCGCGCAGAATGCACCGTAAATGATGCTCACCACGCCGACGATCGCCAAGAAAAATGCCCAGTGGTTGGCACCGACGGGGAAGATCGGATAGCACAATCGCAAAAAGCCGTAGCCGCCCATTTTCAGCAATACGCCCGCCAGAATCATGCTGATCGGCGTGGGGGCTTCGACGTGGGCATCGGGCAACCACGTATGCACCGGCACGGAGGGCAGCTTGATCGCGAACCCGATAAACAGCAGGATGAACATCACCGGTGCGAACCTGAAGCCCAGGAACAGGGTCGATCGGGCGGCGAAGTGGTTTTGGATGACCGGGTTCATGGCGAGTTCGATCAAATCGAACGTGCCATGCGTGATCAGAACGTCCTCACCTTGATAACCGCTGGCGACACCGGTCGTGCCCGTGTCGGCCATATATTCCGTGATCGCCGTATGGCTGTAGAAGTACATGGCGACGAGGGCGACCAGCATCAACACCGAACCGGCGAGCGTGAACAGGAAGAACTTGATGGCTGCGTATTCCCGCTTCGGACCGCCCCACACGCCGATGAGGAAATACATCGGCAGCAGCATCACCTCCCAGAAGACGTAGAACAGGAAGAAGTCGAGCGAGACAAACACGCCCAACATCCCCGTCTCCAACAACAGAAACAGGACGAAGTAGGCGCGGATCGCGCGGTTGATCTTCCACGTTTCGAAGTTCCAGCTCGCCAGGCACGCGAGGAAGCCGATCAGCGTGGTCAGGATGACGAGGGGGAAACCGAGACCGTCGATCCCGAGGAAATACTCGATGGTGAAGTT
>JASFUW010000073.1:0-15028 GCA_050050135.1 Phycisphaerae bacterium | reverse complement strand
GTTCGCAGGGTCAGCTCCGGTTCGATCAGCAGTGTGTCGTGCGAGTTGGTGTCGAAGGTGATCCGATTTTGCCCCGGAACGGTCGCGTCGTCGAGGACGATCTCGCCCGTGCCGCCCAGGCGCGTGATGCCGTCGTTGGGCAGCAGCAGCTTGTCGGCGATCAGCCGGTTCAGGTTGCCCGTCGGGTTGTCGCCCGGGTTGAGGCGGACGACTCCGTTGAGCTCGACGCGGTCCCAGATGTTGAATCGGCTGTTGCGTGTCTCCAGGTCGCCGTCGACCCTGACCCTCCACAGCGTCCCCGTTCCCTGTGCCGCGAGCACGGCACCGCCTTCGGTCGTGATGGTCCCGTTTTCGATTCGGGCGGTGCTTCCGCTCATCAACCATGACCCCGATTGGTCATCGATCGCCAGCGTGCCGCCCTCCAGGTCCATGAACCCCTCCACCTCGACGCTTCCAAGCGTTCCGTCGATGGTGCCGACGTCATCCAGGACGAAGCTCCCCCTCAGGATGATGCGGCCGCCGTCGGCGCGGATCACGCCGTCGTTGTCGAACGTCTCGACCATCACCCTTCCGCCCGGCGACGCGAGCAGCAGACCGGCGTTGGTGATTTTCCCGCCGCCCGGACTTCTGAACTGGACGAAGGCCCCGTCCGTCGCTTCCATCGTGCCCTCGTTGATCCAAGCATGGCCTTCCACGACAATCCCGCCGGGCCCGTCGGCGACGATCGTGCCGCGCATGTTGCACTGGGTACTGTCGAAGTCGGCACGGACAGAACCGCTGCGGCCGCGTATCAGAATTCCCGAGTCAATCGTGCAGTCGTCACACTCCACCCGGCAGTCACCGCACGTTTGCGCGAAAAGCACCGACCCCTCGCCGGTGATCGTGCCCCCCGAAGCCATCGCCAGCTTGCCGCCGGGCTCGATGGTGATCGTCTCGTCGATCGCGACCACGCCTCCCAGAACGAGCGTGTGCTGGTCGGGAACGTTCACCTCCGACGCGATAATGACATCTTCGAGTCGCCCATCCGATTCGGCGTTGGTTGACGGCGTCAGCGTTTGGCCCTGCAACCCTGCCACGAGTGTGGCATCCGCGATGATCCCGTTGCCCAGCTTGAGCTCGTTGTCCACGCGAAGCCTGCCCGCGACCGACAGCCTGCCGCCGTCCACCACCAGTCGTTCCGTCGACACCAATCGATTGCAGGATTGCTCGCCCTGCCGCACGGTCACCGTCAGGTCCACACCCGCTCGATCGATGAGGACCACATCGTTCGGCCCGGGCAAAGTCCCGTCGCTCCAGTTTGCCGGCTCGTCCCAGAACCCGTCCGCGTCGGACACCCAGAACTTGGTGAACCGGACAAACGCGCGCTGCATATCGGCGAAGTCTCCGAGGTCCAGGTTGCCGTCGCCGTCGCCGTCGAGCGTGTCGCAGGGGCTGTCGGCGTCAGGCCCGAGCATGGCTGCCGTCATGATGACATAGTCGGATTCGTCCACCGTGCCGTTGCAGTCGAAATCACCCGTCGCACAGGTCGAGTCATTAAGCACCGCCAGTGCCGGCTGCGCGTCATTGCAGTCGACGTCCATGTCACCATCGATATCCGCCGCGTCGCACACCGGCTCGCCGCCGCGGACCACGGGACTGCCGAGCTCCCCGAAGCAGTCGCGAAAGATGCCTACGTCGTCTTCGTCAAGGATCCGGTCACAATCCGCGTCACCCGGAAGCTGCCGCACGTCCAGCGCCGCCACGGTCTTGTTATCAAAGAGTATGTACTCGGTGGCCATGTCGCCCAGCGGCGTGCTTTCGGCCAACCGATGTCCATTCGAATCATAGTGCAGGACGCGCGACGACGTCGGGTCAAACCGATCTTCGACCATCCGCCGATCCTGACCGTCGTACCCGTATGCCACGACCGTGTCCACGCCGCCCGAGCCGTCGTGGTAGGTCACGTCGACGATCCGGTTTTCGGCGTCGTAGGTGTATGCATACCGCTCGTTGCTGAAGAATCCGCGGGAGGTGGTGTTGCCGAAGTCGTCGTACGTGAATCGCAGGGCGGGCGTGCCGCTTGTCGAAGTGAGTTGGCCGAAGTTGTCGAAGTTGAAGAACCTGAACGTGCCGTTGAGCGTCTGGCGAAAGCGATCGCCGGCGTTCGTGTACAAGTATTCGAGCGAGCCCCACGGTCCGTTGGCCGTGTCCAGCCGGTCCAGGTCATCGTAGATGAACGAGCCGGCGTAGGCGGTGATCGGGTCGGTCAGGCTCTCGACGTTGCCGACGCCGTCGTAGTCGTAGTCGAGGTCATATACAACCGGTGCCGACATCGTGTCAGTTCGCTGGCGAGCCTCCAGCGTCACCGTCGTGGTGATGCCGTTGCCGTAGGTCCACGATTCCGGCGAACCGGTCGGCAGGTAGCTGACGTTCTGCACGTACGGTGTCGAGTCGTCGTGGACCGTGGTCACACGGTTGGCTGCGTCGTAGTCGTAGGTGACGACGCGGCCGGATGGGTACGTGATCTCAGTCAAGTTACCGCGGTCGTCGTAGTCATATCCGGTCTCATAGGTGACCGCGTTGATAATGCTCGTACGCGTTTCCGGGCGGTTGGTGCCTGTGTAGGTGAACGTGTGGGAGCCCACGCCGTCGGTCATGGTGATGAGGTTTCCGACTTCGTCGTAGCCGAAGGTGAGGTCGGGCGTCGCGGGATCGGCGTAGTGCACGTGGGTGGCGCGGCCCAGGTTGTCGACTTCATAACGGACCAACGCATCGGGATCGTTCAAGTTGCCGTTGCTGCAACGGTCCGGCGCATCACCCCGGTCCCGGCAGCGCAGGTTGCCGGCCCCGTCGAAACCCCAGAAGAGGTTGTTGGTTTCGACGCTGAACTCGTGCACGACGTTTTTCAGGAAATCGTAGTTGATGACGCGTTGCCGGCCGGCGTAATTGACGCGCGTCAAGTGCCCGCCGACCAGGTATTCGTAGGTGTCCGAGGCGGGCGCCGTCTCGCCGGGGAGCTGAACCCGGATGATGCGGAAATCGTCGGGGTGGCCATAGGCACGCCTGGTGACGACAGCCTGTCGCTGTTTCTCGTCCGTGACCGTGACCGTATGCTGGCCGACTCCGTAGGTCAGACTCCGAACGGTCGCATCGGCGTGGGTGACACCGGTGAGACGCCCCAGGGCGTCATAGGCAAAGGTATCGCCGGGTGCGCCGCCGCCGAAGCCGGGCTGGCTCTCGAACGTCGTTTGTCCGAGTGCGTCATAGTCGCGGTGGAAGACCACGCCGCTGACGATCTCGCGTTCGGTTTCGCGGCCGAATCCGTCGACGCGCTTCTCGATCCAGTACGGGCCTTGCGTGATGCGTTGATAGGTCTCGGGCGAGCCGGAACTTCCGTCGCGGGTTATCACCACCGCGGATTCGCCCGAAGCGGGCGGCGGGACGATGCCGTCCAGTCGGCCTATCGCGTCGTAGCTCAAGGTTGTGGTGTTTCCGCGTCCGTCGGTCACACCATCGACGCGACCGAACGAGTCCACGCTGCGTATTTCCGAGGTCAAACCGGTCGCGCAGTCGGACCCGGCGCCGTGTTCGATCTGCCGGGGCACGCCGGACTGGTAGTTGTCGTAGCTGCTGCACACGCCGTCGGACGGATTCCCACGGTCGTTGGCGCGGTAGACGGTTTCGGTGGCCAGGTCTCCGGTTCCGTGGTAGGTGAAGTCCGTCTGTCGCCCGTTGTGAATGCGTGTGACCGTCTTCCCCAGATCATTGTGTGCGCGTTGCAGCACCTCGTCGGGCGGTTGGGCGGCGAACCCGGACGACTGGTCGGGATCACACGCGTCTGCCGGGAAAGCGTCATAGGAAAGCACCTCGAGCACGATCAGGTTGGGATGTCGATAGAGCAGGTCACCCTGCCATTGCACTTGCTCCTGGTAAACCTGAATGCGGTATCGCTCGTCGCCGTCACCCGACTCCGTCGTGCAGCGCGGCCGATCGTTGGAATCGTGAAACGTAGTGTGCTCGACGGTCCAGGAAAGACTTCCACGCTGGACGGTTTTGGTCACCATGCGCGGGATCAGGATGCCGACGTCGAATCCGATAAACGGATCGCCCCAGATTTCATCCGAGAGCGGCGGGCTCGGCTGCCAGTCGTAGGTCTCGGTCTCCATGAGCGTGGCGTCGGTTGCGAGGATGCGTTTTTGAAGCAGGGCGCCGGCCTTCCACGCCAGTCCAACGGGGTTGTAGGGCCCGGCGCCGACGCCGAAGTAGGTGTATATCTCCTGGCTGTCGTCGGGGCGGGTGATGATCGTATGGTCGTCACCGGCGTAGTCGGACGCCCGATTGTAGGCGTACGTCCACGTGCCCGGCGTCACCTCACGCCCGGCGACGTCACGTTGCGTCACCGCGCGAACGGACATCGGGTTGGTCTGTGCCCAGAAGGTCAGGTCTTCGAACGCGTAGGTGATGGTGCCGCCCTGAGGGTAGGTGATCTGGGTGAGTTCGCACCACCGCATATCGTTGGCTTCGCAATCACCGGTGGTGAGTCCGTCGTACGCATAGCGCCAGGAAGCTCCGGCGGGCGGGCGCACCTCGGTCAGGAAGGTCTGGAGCAAGGGCGTTTCCGGCGCGTAAAAGTATTGATGGGTAACGTTGTTGACTTCGATGCTCGCGAGGCGAATCTGGTCACCCGCGACCAGGTCGTAGTTGAAGCTGATGACCCGGCCCGCGCTGTCGATGATGGTGTCGATGAAGTGTCGCAGGTAATCTCGCTCGTACATCTGCCCGCCGATGTCGATCGTGTTGTCGAGGTAGGAAATCTCGATGTTGTTGCCGTGTACGTCTCGAATCTCGGTGGCGTAATGAACGAGTGTGGAACCGTCGAACGCGGCGTGGCCGAGAACGGTGTTCAACCCATCCGGTGTGGACACGACCCAGGTGTCGTCGGGTCCGGTCTGGTAGAGGTTGTCGCGATCCTTGCTGACCAGACAGATATCATCGACCTCGTTGCCGCAGCCGGGCCCCGTGTATTGGAAGAACGTCTGCTGGGAGCCGTCGGGGCGCTCGAAATATCTCGGGCCCGGCAGCAGATCGTTGCGGGCGCCGCTGACCGCACCGACCAGCCGCCCCATGTGCAGGTTCCAGCCAAGACCCACGGGAGAAGGCGGGACGAAGAGCATGCCGAGGGCGATGCGATCGGGGTCGCCCGTTGCACGGACGGCGTAGTTGCGATGGATCTTGCTGTTGTAGACTCGTTGTATGTTCAGGTCGAGCCCGCCGACGCCGGGCAGGTCCAGATCGGTGTGCGTAAGCAGCAGGTTGCCGGAGAACGGGTCGACGGCCTCGTGCAAGGCCTCGACCGAGAACCCGCGCGGAGTGCGGAAGCCCCGTTGGTCATAAACGGAAGTGGGATCATAAGGCACCGTGCCGCTGCGCAAGCTGGAGCCCTTTGCAGGGCGTACCGAGGCCCGCTTCATCGGAACCATCACGCGCGACGAGTGGTTGGCCGCAACGCGTCGGCCCGGCGCACGGGCCGCACTCACGGCGGGTGTGCGCGCACCGTCATCCGCCTGCATCGACGCGGTCGAAGCCAGCAGGCTGCCAAGAAGCAGGCAAGCTCGGTGCGTGGGAGTCATCATGGTGTCACTTTCTATCCTCCTTCGATGGCGTCGGCTGCAAAGGGCAGTTACAGATGGTGAGCGGCGAGCGCGGGGGTCGGGTCAGCGTCGGGCGTTTGAGCGTCTTGACATCGCCGCTTCGCCGCTTCGCCTCGTCGACGATCTCCTTGGTCAACGGACCGGGCCCGAGCTTGCGGAACAGAATCTGCATGCGGGCGTCTTCCACCGCTTTCTTGGCCTCTTTGGGCGTGGGTGCTTCTTCCTTTTTCTCCTTGAGGATGGCCTTGCGGGCCTCCTTCGGGTTGAAGATCAGGCTGTAGGGGGTGTTGCCCTCTTCGTCGAAAATGATGATCGGCGCCTTGGTCACCTTGCGGGCCTCGATCGGGTCCTCCTCCTCCTTGCCCTGATCACGCGAGGACGAGCGC
Organism: Phycisphaerae bacterium; assembly: GCA_050050135.1. Lineage (GTDB taxonomy): Bacteria > Planctomycetota > Phycisphaerae > UBA1845 > UBA1845. Next base: position 9,012 of record JASFUW010000073.1, on the reverse strand, counting down.
TCCCCGTTACGCCGGTCGACGGGACTGGCGCCGCTCCGGTCGGAAAACCGCAGGGGGTTGTTCAGACCGTAGCTGAAACGGTTGAACTGTTGCGGGTTTTCCGGTGGGACCTTGGTCAATGACTGGGGGTCGGTGGTGAGGAAGCGGCCGGTCAGCGGGTCGTGCGTACGTGCGCCCAGATGATAAAGGTCCTCTGCCAGAGCGATGTCACTAACCCGCGGTTCGTCGAGGAAACGTTGGGCGGTGTCGGGCGACGTGGGAATGCCCTGCCCGAAAGGCCAGACCTCTGCGCGCCAGACGACGCTCGCGGATTCGTCGCTGACCGCCCAGAGGTTCCCGGTCGCATCATGGTGGTAGTACCGAATGTCGGGCGGACAGCGAACCGGCGTCCCCTGTCGCCCGGATGAGTCGACTGACCCGGTCAGATTCCGGTCTTGCGCACGGAGTCCGACGGCGCAGCAGAGCACAGCCAGGACGACGCCGGGCTTGGCGGTCAGGTGTAGAGCCATATTCCTCCTCCGCCGCTCGCGAGGCGGTCGAGCGCAACACATGGAGATAGCCAGAGTTACCCAGTCAATCCGACGCCCGAACAAACCGAACTGGGACTTGCCATGATAACGACAACCGTGTCCCGTGCTCAAGCGGGATTCTGCGTGAGCAGGCGGTCGGCCTTTCGGCACGCCGGATGGCCCGAGAAAACGCGACCTGGAGGGGTCTGACCGCGACCGCGGGCATCGGGCGGCGTCCTCATTCGGACGTTTGGCACCGTTGACCGGCTGGACACATGGCGTGGGCCCGGATCGCGCTGCTGGGCTGCCGGGCATGCGACGCTTTTTTACGCAAAGGGTGGCCGGGAACGACGTCCCGTCGGGCTGCCGGCTTCGTAGAACCCTGGGCTATCTCTTACGGGCCGGTTGTCGCGGTCGGCGCAGAGGCCCGCGGCGTTGTCGCAACTTATTAAGAGGACTCGATATGAAACAACGGCTGGTTGGGGTTGGGTGCTGCGCATTCGTGCTCGCAGCGGGGTCGGTCGTCAAAGCCGAGGGCCGCGGCGCGTCACTCGAGGATCGGCGGGGAGCTGTACAACGTGCCCTGCCTTACATCGCTCGGCAGACCGGTACATGGATCGAACAGAAGAAGTGCACCTCCTGCCATCAGGTTCCTCATGCGCTTTGGGCGATGAACGAGGCGCGGGCCGGTGGGTTTGCCGTTGACAAGCGTCTTGCGGAATGGAACCGTTGGTCGGTGGAATTCGTGCTGAGAGAGACGGACAAGCCGCAGGGCAACGAGACGCGTGCCCGCGAGCGAGCCGACCAGCTTTATCAGATGCTGTTGTCGGGCGCTTCTTCGAAGGTCGAGGCCGACCGCGGTTCGGATGATCCGCGGGACCAATTGGTCCCTCTGCTCGTCATGGGGCAACAGGAGGACGGGTACTGGCATGCGGGCGGTCAGCTCCCGGGTCAGAAACGGCCTAAGCAAGAGACCAACGAGGTGACCACGTTGTGGAGCCTCCATACATTGCAGTCGCATGGCGGCGACGGCGAGAGGGTTAAAGCGGCCCGCGAGCGGGCGAAGGCCAAGTTGGAGGCGAGGAGCACCAGCCTCGAGCATCTGGTCTTGCGATATCTTCTTGCGGTTGACGAGGGCCAGAGTGCACGGGCTTCGGCACTGCGAAGTGATATACTCGCCCACCAGAACGACGACGGTGGATGGGGTTGGCTGCTTACGGGCGTCAGCGACGCGCTGGCCACCGGGCAGGCGCTGTACGGGCTGTCATACATAGAGCCGGTGCATCGCCACGAGGCGGTGGAACGTGCTCACCGGTTTCTCGTGCGAACGCAGCAGACAGACGGATCATGGCGTGTGCCCAGCACGCTCGAGGAAAAGAACGGTCAGCCCTACGTAGTCTCCAACGATTGGGGCACCGCGTGGGCGGTTATCGGTTTGACGCGAACCGTCAGGCAGTAGGATCACCGCACCGGGCATCATAACGTGGCGTTCCAACGAACCCGAGACCCCGAAAGCGTCGAGGTAGGCTCGACACAGGGCAGAACGCCGGGCAGGATGAGGATGGGTAGGAAAAACAGCGGGAGCGTGGTATCGTCGGCGTGTCGGTGGGGCACAGGCGATGACACCACTCCCCCTGTTGTCGTTGTTTGTTCTCGGCTGCGAGTGACTAGAAGTTGACGTTCACGTCCCAGTTGGACGCGAGCAGCCGGGCCTTGGTGACCGGGACGTACGGATAGTCGCTGATCTTGGTCACGAAGAGCGGGGCGTGGCCGATCATGTTAATCAGCGGCGACCGGCCGGAAGCGACCCCGTCCTCCGGCACGCGAAGAAGATGGCCGCTCCAGTTGCAGATGTAGCAGCCTGGCTCGTTGATCTGATCGAACGGAATCACCTGCCCCATCTGGCCCTGGGTCTGGTACTGCTGGGTTTTCTGAGTGGTCGTTGTCGACATCGAACGTTCTCCTGAGTGGAACTGATGCAAGTGCTGTGCGTCCCGAACCCTCGGGACGCCTGACGGGTGGTTATCGGTTACGGATCAGCGCGGCTTGAGTAAGCCGGTTAAGCCCTTGCCACATTTCCCGCATGCCTCGGAGGTGGCCGGAAAGCCGCCAGCCACGCATGGCAGGAGCGGCCGCGGACCCGGCTGAGGGCCCGTGCCGATGGACCGTTTCCCGTCCTCGATCTTCCGGAACAACGCCCCACACGCGTGGTGGGTCAGGACGGGCGGCCGATCCGGCCCAAGGGCGTATAATATGAACGAGCCACCGAGTTTTGAGGCCCGGACAACGGAGCCCGTCCATGATCCGCAGGACAATCATCGTGTTGCTGGCGCTGTCGGCGGGAGTCACTGGCGCAATCTCTGTTGCGTTCTGCGTCAAAAGATACCCACCGCCAATATCGCTGGTTTCTGACGGTCCGACGACCACGTTCGTCCCCGTCTCTGAGTGGGGAAGAGGCGGAAGCTACATGGCGTTCTACCGAAAACTTAGACACTGCGAATCGCGACGGAATATCCGCATCGATCGACCGGGTTTCGCGATGACCGTAGACGAATACCAGGTTGATATTGTCATGTCGATCTGGATTCCCCTGACGCTCACCATCCTTCTCGCCGCCTACCCTACGACTGCGTTCCTTTGCGGGCCTTTCCGCCATTGGCGACGGCGGCGGAAGGGGCTGTGCGTCAAGTGCGGGTATGATCTGAGGGGCAATGTGACAGGGAGGTGTCCTGAGTGTGGGGGGTTGATATGACTGGCCGATCTCGCTGGGCACGTGCGTTTGGTGTCACGGGCCTCATCTTGTCGTTGGTCGCCGCACTCCTATTCTGGCTTAGCCTGCCGTACAGCTTCACGTACTTCACGCGTCACGGTGGTGTCCTTCTTGCCAAAGGGACCGTTGGTATCGCCAGGCAGGCCATCCACCCTTACGGTCTTCATGCGGAACCCGTCACGCCCGAGGTCCATTGGGCCCCGAGGTGGAACAGCCTTTTTGTAGCGGTTCCGTTGTGGGTGCCATTCCTGGCGGGGCTGACGTTGTTCGGGATTGCCTGGGGCATCCGCCGGAGGGAGACGGGGAACCACTGCGAACGCTGCGGCTACGACCTGGCTGGCAACGAATCGGAGGTCTCCCCGGAATGTGGAGCGCCTCTGACGGAGCCGTAGGCCGCCTTCGATCAAACCACGCCGCTGTGGACTCGAACCACAAACCTTCGGTTCCGTAGACCGATGCTCTATCCAATTGAGCTAGCGGCGCCTATGCGTTGCGGGAAGCCGGGGACGGCGGTCACGCCAGCCCGGGGATCCCTGATCGCGGGGGATATTCTACGGAAAGGGCACAGCGGGACAAGAGAGGGTTGGATCAACCGATCCCCACGGAGAACCACGGCGGGGGTTCGGCCTGGCGGTGGGCGGCGGAAAAAAGGAAGACCGAGTCGGGCATGAGTAGGTAACGTTCCGGACGAACAACGTACGGACGGTCCGGCGAAGGATGGCTGAAACGCGTTGGCGCCCGATGCGACACACGTGTCGGGGGCACAGGTGCCGGCGTATCAGCCGTCCCTCCGGGACTCGATCGGAGTGGCCGGCGCTAACCCCGTGTTGAAACACGGGGCCAAGTTCGCCACGTCCCGCTGGGACGCAAGAGGTAGCGTAGCCTTGGCGCTCGGATTCCCGCGATAACGGTTCGTCGACGCCCTCCCGCTTGGCGCCGGAAGGTCGAGCGGAGATAGGCGAGGCTCCAACTCGATCCTCGGCTAAGGACGGACGGTTCAGGCGGCCGTGGCGCGGGCTGCAAGCCCGCGGCTCGGAAGTCGAGCTCGGCTTTCGAACTACTCGTCGTCGCGGGCGTCCTCGAACTTGGCGAGGGCCTTTTCGAGCTCGGCTTTGCTGCTTCCTTTGCAATGCTCGATGGCCTTCTTCTCCAGCTTGACGGCGGCATCGGCGTCGCCTGTCTTGAACTTGGCCCAAGCGAGCGTGTCGAGGAACGCCCAGTTCTCGTGCTTGGTGAGCTTGTTGGACCGCTCGGACATCTTCAGGGCAAGCTCCGTGTACGCATCGCCGTACTGGTCTTCGGTGAGCAACGCCCAGGCGATGTTGTTCAGGGTGGTGGCCTGGTCGTGGGCGTTTTCGAGGATGGCTTCGCCGCAAGCTTTGGCGGCTTCTTCATCGCCCTTGTTTACGGCAAGGATTTTGAACTTCGTGCGCAGCAGATTGAGGTCGCCCGGCTGGTCGTCGAGCTGCTTGTCGACCTGCTGGAGCGCGGCGTCCCAGTTGTTCTCGCGCATCGCGTGCCTCAGATGGGCGTGGGCCTCGTTTTTTTTGTGCTGCTTGGCGATCAGTTGGGAGACCAGTCCTCCGACGTCGGGCAGGCCGGTCACGACCGTGGAAACCTGGAACAGCTCACCGGAGTGTTCGGTGATGACGGACGCGACGGTGTCGGTGAGAAGGGCCATGATCGGGGCGGCCTCCTCGAGCTCGGACGGCGGTACGAAGCGTCGTGCGATCTGCGAAGCCCGACCCGCGTGCACGAACATCGCCTTGGTGGTGGCAGGGCCCATCTGGGCGAGGGCGGCGGTGTAGGCGTCGTCATCGAGAATGGACTTTCCTGTTCGCTTGGCTTCGACCGTACGGGCGATCGCGGACTTTGTTGATGCGATGAGCACGTCGTGGTCGACGGTGGCGAAGTAGATGTTGATGCCGTCGGGGAGCTGGAAGTTGCGGGCAGTCGTTCCCTGGATTTCAACGGGTGATCCTTCGATGCCCGGTGCGCCGGCGGCCATCCCCGCGATACCGAGAACCAGAGACCAGAGGGCTTCGGACTTCTCGGGATCGTTGACCGTGATGGCGGCTGCGACGTCGGGTATCGGGGGCCCTCCGACCGACCCTTCGTCCGGCGGAAGCACGAACAAGGCTAGGCTGGTGATGTTGGCGAAGACCTCGCGGCCGAAGTCCAGGAAGGACACGACCGGGGCGCCGTCGGCGCTCGGGGTACCGCTGCGATAGCGGGAACTGGCTTCGTTGAGCGCGCCGATCCAAACGGCGGCTACGCCCTCGGGCACGCACTTGAGGGTGTCGGGGTTGATCGCCGGCGTGCGGAGCAGGTTGTAGACGAGATTGTGATGTCCCTCGTCTAGGCGGAGTCCGACGTCGAGGAACAGCCCGTCGTCGCCGACGCCAAGCCGCCCCATCACGGAATTGAGGCTGTTGATATCGACGAGGGCCTGGACCTTCGCGAACTCGTCGCCGGGCATCTCCGACTTCATGATCCCCATGAGCATGGGCATCATGGGTTTGGCGTTCACGAAGAACAGAACCAATGCGTCGTCGCGATTCTCGATGATCTGCTCGACCGCCGGGTTGGTGGCGAGTGACGCGTCCTCGTCACCGTGGAGTCGGCGCACGACGCCTTCGATCTGGTCGCGCTCGGTGCTGACGATGACCAGACGGGACGTCAAGGTGATCAGGGCTTCGCCCTCGATGTCGTAGGTCGCGTACCCGTCGATGGGCTTGACGATTCGCCCGCCGGCGGGCAGACCGGTCTCGAGCGCGCCCCGGATGAGTTCCAGGTTGCCGGGATGAAAGACCAAAACGCCCTGCGGCACCTGGGTTGAGGGGTCAAACCCGGTGACAGCGGCGGCGAAGCCGCCGATACCGAGGGCTCCTTTGATCAGCGCGGGGCTGACGGCCAATCGGTTCTTGGTCTCGTCGAAGTTCCGGCCGGGCGCCGCCGTCAGACCGAGCTCATCGAGGAATTTCAGAAGGTGATCCCCGGGCCGATTCAGCTCGACGTAGGCCCAGGCATCCGGCGGCATGAGCCTCATGAGGTCACGGCTGGCCAGCTCTTCGTGACAGGCGACCAATCGCTCCGCCGCCCGGGCACGCAGGGACCGGCTGGCTTCGTCATCGCGGGCGACCTTTTCGTACAGGTCTGCCGCCTTTGCACAGTCGCCCTTCTCGTTTTCGAGGTAATAGGCCCGATAAAATCGGTTCTTTGCCGTATCCGTCTCGGCTGTAGCTACGCTTCCGGCCACGACATACGCCAGGCAAAACGTTGCCATTCTCAAGACCGTCATCAACATGTTGAACCTCCACGCTTCCTGGGGTGCGCTACCCCGCCAGCGGCGCACCGGCTATGTGGTACGCACTGGGCTCGCCCACGAAACTCAAAAAAACGAACAGCCTACTATCCGTTGGATTCGGACGACCAGCGCACATATTCCGGCATCGCGATGTCAGGAAATGTCCGGCACTGTACGGCTCGCCGCGGGCGCCCTGCGACGGACGGGGGCACCGACTCGGGCGTCCAGGTTCCAGGCTGTCGACGCCCTGCCCGTTGCGCGTATGCTGGTTGCTATCGGCTTCGGCTGCCTGGGCCCCGTAGAAGTAGGCCCGACCCGCAGGCCGGTCGGCCGGTGGAGCTGAACGATGCATTGGATGATTCGCGGCGGCTGCGCGTGTCTGCTATTCGCGCTGGGTCCTACACTCGTCGCGGGGCAAGCCCGTGACCCGGGAACGCCTGCGGTCGAGGAGGCGATCCAGCTTGCGCAAGCGCTGCTTAGCGAGCACGCGCACTTGTTGAGTCCCTCGCAAGAGGAAGACATGGCTGCGATCACCGAAGCGCTGAAGGCATCAGGCGAGCTCATCGACGGACCTGGCGACGATCGTGTCAACAACTTCGCCGTCGAAGAACGGAGTGCTGCGATCCGGCGACTCGTCGGCTTACTCGGATCGTTGGAAACGGTCGTATCGGTGCGGGTCGAGAACGGCCGAACCTCAACAAGTGTTCACGAGCCCCTTACGCTGCCGGGCGACCTCGGGGCGGTGATCCTTCGGGTATCCACGGGCGACGGCGACACGCGCTTCGCGACCGTCTCGTACGACCTGTCGGGACCCGACGATGGCGTGCACGTCGAGGTGAGCGGAAACGGCGCGACCTGGGCTCTGATCGGGTTGTCTAACGTACCCGTTGGTCGATCATCTTTGTTGTTCAAGTTGGACGGCGTCATCGATCGGTGGATTCCACTTCTTCTGGACGTTCGGTCACCGGAGCGTGGTCGGCTGAAGGTCACAATTTTGTCAGCAGACGGGGCGAAGCCGACGGCGGCGATGATCCGCCTGGTTTCGAAAACGGATCGGCACAGCCGGAAGCCGAGCAACGCGATCGAGTTCGCGCGACAGTTCGAGTCTCAGGGCAACCCGACTGACCCACGCCAAGTGAACCTGCCCGGTCTGTGGGGCGGTGCGTATTGGTGCATACCTGGCCCGTTTGACATGCTTCTGCCGCCTGGGGAATGGGATATCGCCGTTCGACGTGGGGTTGAGCACATACCCGTGTTCGACACCATCAGCGTAAGACCGGGGCAACTGGTCAAGAAAACCTACCGGGCGCGCCGGTGGGTGGACATGGCGGCGCGGGGTTGGTACTCCGGGGACGCGCACGTCCACGCCCGGATGGTCAGCGACAGCGATGCGGCACGAATCATGACCTGGGCCAAGGCCGAAGACGTCCATGTAGTCAATGTCCTGAAGATGGGCGACATCAGCCGGACCTGGTTTGAACAGAGGGGCTTCGGAGCTGCGCACCGTATTGTCGACGGGGACTACGTGCTGGTTCCCGGCCAGGAAGACCCACGAACCGATGAGCAGCTCGGCCACGCCTTTGCGTTGAACACGAAATCCCTGGTGCGGAACATGGATCGATATTATCTTTATGACGAGATCTTCGCCCGCGTCGACCGTGAGGGAGGGTTGTCGGGGTACGCCCATGTCGACAGGAACCAGTTCCAGATCGAGCGTGCCATGAGCCTGACCGTTGCTGACGGAAACGTGCCCCTTGCGGAGGTCATGCAGTTCGGCCGTCTCGGGACCGAGTTGTACTACGAGTTTTTGAATCTCGGGTTCAAGCTGACCGCCTGCGCCGGCTCCGATGTCCCCTGGGGTGGCACGATCGGTGAGGTGCGAATGTACGCGCACGTGGGCGGGCAGCCGTTCTCGCCTGATGCCTGGTTTGCGGCAGTGAAGGGCGGGCACACGTTCGTCACGAACGGGCCGATGCTGGAATTCCACGTCGACGATGCCCTGCCGGGTGATGAGCTCACGGTCGCCGAGGATCAGGTCGTCCGGGTCCGCGCCCGAGCATGGGGGGACCCCGAACGAATGGTCCCGGTGAAACTGGATATCGTGCGTCACGGTGAAGTGTTGCGCAGCATCGGACCGCCTGAATCGGATCGTCCGGAACTAACCGTCGAGTTCGACCTCCCGGTTGGAGACGGTTTCTGGATTGCCGCGCGTGCTGAAGGCAGTGACGGTTCGCGCGCACACACTACGCCGGTGTATGTGGTCCGTCCGCCGCTGCGTTTCTGGGCGCATCGGAGGGTCTCAGACCTTATTCGCCAGCGACACATCAGTTTGTCCGAGATCGAGGGGGTCATCGCGACCGGCGAGCAACTCGACCGCCAGGGGCGCGTCGAGTATCACCGCCCATGGAAGCAGATGGCACTCCAGG
>JASFUW010000072.1:0-15260 GCA_050050135.1 Phycisphaerae bacterium | reverse complement strand
GCGAACGCCTTCATCGGGCGAGAACAAAACGACGACGTCGCCGCGTTTCGGCGTCGCCCACGCCGCGACCCGCCAACTCGTGAAGGGTATTCTCAGGTTGTACGCGAGCTTGTTCACGAAGATGCGGTCGCCCTCGAGGATCGTCGGTTTCATCGAGCCGGTCGGTACGTCGTTCCAGTCGGCCACCGCGGACCGGAAGGAGCAGAGCACGATCACGATGATCAGAAACGGTTTGACCGTGTCATTCCAGAAACCGACCAGTCTCTTCTTCCACTTATCGGACATCGCTTTCATCCCGTTCCGCCTCTTGCCCCTCGGCATTCGCGGGGTCCGTGCTGCGCCGGTGCAGCGGCTCAACTCTCCCGAGCGACGCGGCGGCGCGAAGCCGCTTGTGTCGCCGGCTGCGGTCCTCTACACCACGTTTCGCGTGACGCCGACTAGCCCCGCGCTGTTGGGTCCCTATTATAAGCGGCGATCGGGCTTTATGACTGTCGTTTGACAATTCTACACCGCCGGCTCGGGCTACAAGTTTCCGCGAAAGTCCGCGTCGCAGGCTGCGGTCTGCTTTGAAGAGCATGTGATTCTGTCCTGTTCCGTGGCTGCCGGGCCCGATACTATGGCATCCGTGATCTGAAGAATCCACGTATTCTCGTCTGGATGTGGAGTTCCAAGCGCTTTGCGGCGCGCCGGGCGGGCGATCTGGCGCTTGCGTTTTCAGACCCATGAACCACGACGCGACCGTAACTGAGCCGCCGCCCGCCAGCCCGGCACCACGCCTGCTTCGTCGGGCTGGCGCCGAGGTGCTGGCGGCGGTCGCGGCGCTGGCGTGCTTTGCGAACACGCTTCCCAACGAGTATTGCTTCGACGACAACAGGATCGTTGAAGCCAATCCCGACGTGAGCGCTCCGGGACGGTGGTTTGACATATGGACCAGCGACTACTGGCACCAGACCGCGCACGAAGCCCCAAACCGTGATTTGCTGTACCGCCCGATCGCGATTACTTCGTATCGTGTCGTTCGGGTGATTGGCGGGGCCAGTCCGCTTCCTCAGCACCTTGCCAACGTCGTTTTGCACGCACTGGTCGCGGTTCTGGTCGTCCGGTTGGGGCGGCGCATGCGGTTGCCGGAGCACGCGGCCGCTCTTGCAGGTGTTCTGTTTGCGGTTCTGCCCATCCACACGGAGGCCGTCGCACCCGTTGCCGGCCGGGCCGATCTGTTGGCCACGTTCGGCGTGGTGGCTGCGCTGCTGTCTCACTGCGCGGCCATGCGTGCCACAACGATGTCGCAGAGAGTGCGTTGGGGCTCGGCAGCCGCTTTGGCTGCGTTTACGGCGATGGGCTCGAAGGAAAGCGGTATCGCGGTCCTTCCGCTTGCCGTCCTTTTCGATGCGCTCTGGCGGACGGAGCCTCAAAAGGCGGGTGCGTCTGGTCGATGGCGGAGCCGGGACACCGCGGCGCGATTGTCCTATCTGCTGCTTCCGCTCGTCGCGTACATCGTGCTTCGCTTCAACGCGCTCGGCGGGCACCTCGTTCAGGAACCGGTGCTCAGCAAGACGGTGAACGTCCTCGTCGACGCGCCCGCGTGGCAGCGTTCGTTGGGTGTGGTTCAGTTGTGGGGTATGTATTGGGCGAAGACGGTCTGGCCGGACGTGCTGAGCGTCAAGTATACGATCAACGCGATCCGCCTGGCGACGGGGCCGCTCGATCCGCATGTTCTGATCGGGCTCGCGGTTGCGGGTTTGTTCGTAGTGGTTTCGGTCGTGTGTTGGCGAAGGGGGGAACGTGGTGTCTCGTTTGCGGCGCTTGCGATGGGCGTTGCCTATCTGCCGGCGGCCAACGCGTTTGTCCTGCTGCGCGTGTTCTTTGCCGAGCGAACCTGGTATTTGCCGTCGGTGTGGGCGGTGATCCTTATCGCGTTTGCGCTGGGTGGACCTTTGAAGCGTCGCGTTTGGGCGGTGGCGATTGGCGCTGTTGTCGTCGCCATGACGGCCCGCTGCTGGATTCGCAGCGCCGAATGGCGAAACAACGGCACGCTGTACGCCGCCGCGTATCGGGATCAGCCGGACGGCGTCGGTGCGTTGCAACTGTACGGGGAGTGGTTGACCGGGCAAGGTGAACCTGCGCGAGGCATCGAGCTTCTGGGCAAGGCGGTGGACATCGACCTTGGATTCACCGACGCGCATCGCTCATTGGCCGACGCCTATCTGGAAGTCGGCGATCTTCGGGCTGCGCTGACCCATCTGAGAACGGCCGACATGCAGGTTCCCGATCATCCACCCACTGCCGACAAGTTGACACAGGTCAGCCGCGCACTGGCTGGCCGCGATGCCGAGCTCGCGGGCCTCAAACGCCGCGCCAAAGAGGCACCGGAGAATGCCGACGTCCAGATCGCGCTTGTGCGCCGCCTCCGTGACCTGGGGCTCACCGAAGAAGCGCTGTCGCGACAGCAGGCGTTTGACTCGAGGTTCACCCGCAATGCGACGTGGCAGGCGGAGGTTGCGGTGACGTTTGTCTATCTGAACCGCATCGACGAAGCGATCGACCGCTACAGACGATCGCTCGATCTTGCGCCGAACGATCCGCAGCGGGCGGTCGAGTTGGCGATGCTCCTGCTTGAACGCCGCGCGGGCGACGACTTGAGAGACGCGAAGCGCAGGGCCGACAGCGCCTACGAAGTTGCCCCTGGTGATCCTTCGGTGTTGGTCTGCCTCGCCGAGATCGCTGCCGTACAAGGCGACGTAACCAGGGCCATCGCGCTGTACCAACAAGCGATCCAATCGTTACCGCCCGACACTCCCCAACGCCGCGCGTTCGAGCAGCGCCTGCGCGCTTTGGGGGGTTGAGTCCGCCCCCCACCCTTTTCTGCGAAGAGGATGGGGCACACACGCCCGTCGCGCCGATCACGGGAGATGGGCGGGATTAGACCGGCGCCTTGACCGCTGCGAGGTACCGTTCGATCTGATCGATGTGGGAGAGGTCGTGACCCGCGAGCATCTTGAGCATGGTGCCGAGTGACTCGGGTCCGCGCTCGTCGTGTCGGCCGGTTCGGGCCAGGTCGGCGGGTGACATACTCCTCCATGCGGAGAGGTTTATGTGTCGAATGGTGCGGAACGGTTCGAGAAGCTCGCGCGGGTCGCGGTCGTTGTGGTGCTGGCGCGTGACCCAGTTTTCCTGGTCCATGCCGAGGATGGTGGGCGAGTCCTCACACAGAATGAGCCGCATGCGGAAGCCGTAGACCCACTCCGCGTCGAGAAGATGTCCGATGACCTCGTTCGGCGTCCACTTTCCCTCGAAGGGACGGGCCCGCATCTGCTCGAGCGGATGGGTGCTCACGATGCGGGCGAGCACATCCGCGGTCTCGGACAGGACCTCGATCGGATCGCGCGAACCCAGTAAATCGTCCATTTTCTTCCGGTAGGCGTCCGGGTCTGTCTTCCAGAGCTCGGGTTGTGCGTTCCCCACGTGTATGCCCCTTTCAGAAAGCGCGCCGGCCCGGCGTGGATGGTTTCACGAATCCTCCGTGATCTTCGTCGCTTCGGGTGAATGCAACAATACGAATCGACGGTAATAGGCGATACCCAGGCACGTGAGCGGGATCGCGAGCAGCAGGCCGAGTACGCCAAGCAGCTTTCCCCAGATGAACACGCCGAGCAGGATCGCCACCGGTCGCAGCCCGGTCGCCTTGCCCATCAGGGTCGGTGTCAGCACCGCATCCTGAATGAGTTGTACGAGGCCGAAAACGAGCAGAACAAGGATTACCGACATGGCGAAACTCGAATCGCCTTCGATCGCCCGGACTCCTGCAAGCAGCAGCCCGGGCACCAGGCCCACCGTCTGCAGGTAAGGGACCATATTGAGCAGTCCGACGAACAGCCCGAACGGAACGGCCATCGGCAAGCCGATGATCGAGAACCCGATCGCGAACAGGACGCCGACCGACATGGCAACCACCGACTGCCCGCGGAAGTACCGGCGAAGGGCTACGTAGAACTGGTCCAGGAACTCCACGATGGTCTCGCGGTATTTGGGCGGGAGAAACGCTTGCCAGTCCCGGCTGTACTCGGGGTAGTCCATCAGCAAAAACACCAAGTAGAGCAGCACGATGATCAGACCGGTGAGACCCAGAATCAGGTTCAGGACGAACGTAACCAGCGTCCAACCGCCAGCGGCCAAGCGCTTTGCGGTATCGATCAGCAGGGCGTTGAACTCGTCGGAGCCCGTGAATGCGATCGCCTGATCGATCAGGCTGCCCACTCCGGTCCCCTCGACGCGCTCACGCAACCTGGCAAGCCGCTTGGATCGGGACAGCTTCTCTGCATTGGCCCGATACTCGCCCCATGCCTCCGTCAGCTCACCAATGCCCAGAGTGGATTTCTCGCCGGGCGTGTCATCCGTCGGCTGACCGTCGCCTGCCGGCGCGGTCGCCGGTTGCGGTCGAGGGGCCGGCGACACGGTCATCGACGTCGCCAGATCGTCGCGCAGTTTCAGAAGGGCATGCTGAAAGTGGCTTATCTGCCCGACCATCAGCGGTACGACGATCACCAGCAGTATCATTCCGACCACGCCCAGTCCCCCGAGGGTCAACGCGACGGCGAGCCCTCGGCGTTTCGTCCTCTTTTCAAGAAGGGTGACCAGCGGGTTGAGCAGGTAGGCGAGGATGACCGCCGCGGCGAAAGGCAGGAGCACATCGGAGAGGTACCTGAGCAGGAGGAGCACGCCGACGATGGTGGCCGCGCTGAGCACCATTCGGACGACGCGATCGAACGTGTAACGGGTTTCGGTTTCGGCCATTCCGGACACCGGGCGCATTGGAACCGCACCCAACGTCGGTGACAAGTGATCGGGCGAGGATTCCGTCACGCCGCCTGCTCGACTATAATGCGGGGCTCGAATGGTGAGCTGCGCTCCCGGCGCTTCAGGAGAGCGGCGACTGCCGAGTCACGGATTGACGCGGCTGCCAGAGCGGTCCTTCGGGGATTTGCTCCACCTGACGGGGTCCGCCGCGAGACGCCATGGCCGATTTGAGTCTCATTCGCAATTTCAGCATCGTGGCTCACATCGACCACGGTAAGAGCACCCTGGCCGATCGGATTCTCGAGCGGACCGGAGCCATCTCGGAGCGCGAGATGCGCGCCCAGTTTCTCGACGACATGGACCTCGAGCGCGAGATGGGCATCACGATCAAAGCCAACCGCGCCACCGTCCCGTACGAACACGCCGACAAGTCGTACATGCTGAACCTGATCGACACGCCCGGGCACGTCGACTTCCATTATGAGGTGTCGCGTGCTCTGGCGGCGTGCGAAGGTGTGCTGGTGCTGGTGGACGCGGCGCAGGGCGTGCAGGCCCAGACGGTCGCCAACGCCTACCTCGCGATCGAGGCCGACCTCGAGCTGATCCTGGTGATCAACAAGATCGACCTCCCGGCTGCTCATCCCGAGGATGTCGCCCTGGAGGCGGAGCACGTCCTCGGTCTCGATGCGGCTGAGGCGATCTTCACCAGTGCCAAGACCGGCGCCGGAATTGACGACCTGCTGCAGGCGATCGTTCGACGGATACCCGCGCCGCGAGGCGATCCCGGCGCGAAACTGAGAGCCCTGATTTACGACGCCAAACCCGATCCACACCGCGGGATCATCTCGCACACGCGCGTCGTTGATGGATGTCTGCGACGCGGCGATCATGTCGACTTGATGGCCGCCGGGCGGAAATACCTGGTGACGGAGGTGGGCAAATTCACCCCGAAACCCGTGCCGGTTGATGCCCTGGCTGCGGGCGAGGTCGGCTATTTCTTCGCGGGGATCAAGACCATCGCGGACGTCAACATCGGTGACACGGTTACGCATTCGGCCGACCCCACCGAGCGGGCACTCCCCGGGTACAAGCCGCCGCAGCAGATGGTCTACTGTGATTTCTACCCCGGCGTGGGAAGCTCGACGGCCGAGCTGCGCGAAGCCATGGAGAAACTCTGGCTGAACGACAGCTCGTTCACGTATTCGACGGTTGGGTCCGACGCCCTGGGGATCGGTTTCCGCTGCGGTTTCCTGGGTCTTTTGCACATGAGGATCATTCAGGAACGCCTGGAGCGGGAGAACGACATCTCGGTGGTTCAGACGGCGCCGACGGTGACGTACCAGGTGACGCTCAAGGACGGGACGGTCCACCGGATCGAGTCCCCGAGCGAGCTGCCGGACATGGCGGGCGTCGAGTTGATCGGTGAGCCGATCGTCCATGCTTCCCTGATCGTCCCCGCGGACAGCGTCGGGGCGGTCATGCAGCTCAGCATGGAACGCCGCGGAAAGCAACTCAAGACCGAGTATCTCTCGCAGACCCGCGTTCTGCTGCACTACGAACTGCCGCTCTGCGAAGTGATCTACGACTTCTACGACAAGCTCAAGACCTGCACGAAGGGATACGGAACGGCTGATTACGAGTTTAAGGGGTATCAACCCGGCGACCTCGTGCGGATGGACATTCTGGTGAACGGGGTGCCGGTCGACGCCTTGTCGGTCATTGTCCACCGGGACAAGGCCCAGATGCGCGGGCGCAAGCTGATCAACCGGTTGAAAAAAGAGATCGGGCGACACATGTTCGAGGTTCCGCTTCAGGCGGCGATCGGGGCGAAGATCATCGCCCGGGAGACGATCCGGGCGTTCCGTAAGGACGTGACGGCCAAGTGCTACGGCGGGGATATCACACGGAAGCGGAAACTGCTGGAGAAACAGAAGGAAGGCAAACGGCGGATGAAAACGGTCGGGAACGTATCGATACCGCAGGAGGCGTTCATGTCAATCCTGGAGCCGGATGAGTGAGCGGTGAGGCGCGGACTGTCCGTACGGACATCGGTTAGATGCCCGCTATGCTTCGAGTTTGCGGGGTTACTGGTCGTCCGGTCGGTGCGGGTCCGGGGGCTGACCCCGGCCGCGAACCGCCTCGGCGGTCGAGGACCGGGAGGCGGCGCATTACGCCCGGGAGGACTCGAACCTCCAACCTACTGGTTCGAAGCCAGCCACTCTATCCAATTGAGCTACGGGCGCTTCGATTGACACCCGGCGGCAACGGGGCTACCACTAGGGTCTGCGGTCATTATATTATGTAGGGCCATTTGGTCCAGCCATGCTCCCGATGCGGGCGGATCGGGCTTGGTGCGTCGGTTTCTGAACGGATTCGGAGTTCGGATGACTCGTTTCCGCCCGACGTGTTTCGTCAGATGGTTGAATTCCCGAGGCCAGAGGTGCGTTCAAGGTGACCAGTCCGGAAGCGAAAGCAGCCAACAAGTCGACCGGTTCCGCCGTCGAGGAAGAAGAAGTCGAAAACGGCGAGGATTCGTCTGACGACACGACCGAGGACGCCGCGGAATCGACCCCCGCCGCTCGGCCCGCATCCCCCCGGAAGGGTGCCTCCGCCAAGGAGGTGCCCGCGTTCCAGTGGAAGCTGATCGGTGAGTCGTTCGGTGTGGCGTTGACGTTGTTCAAGGCGGTGGAGCGACCTGACGTGGAGGCCCAGATGGACCGGGTCGCACGCGAGGGCTACTACCGGAACCTCCGCATCCTGGGGGCTGACGAAAAGGTCAAGCAACCGTCCGGCGCCGATGCCCGAAACCTGGCACTGGCGGGTGCCAAGACGGAGCCGGAAGCGGAACCGAAGAAGGGGAAGAAGAGTTCCGAAGCCAAGAAGAAAGCGAAGGCTGCGGCCAAAGCGAAGGCGGTGGCGGAACGCCCGGCCGTGAAAGTCGGTAAAGCCAAAACGCCGCCACCGAAGACAACCAAAAAGACGAAGGCTGCCAAGACCCGTAAGGCGGGCGCGAAAGCGTCCAAGGCGGCAAAGCCTTCCAAAGCCGTGAAGAAGACCAAGGCGACGTCCAAGGCGAAAGCATCCAAGCGCACCAAGGCTGCGAAGCCCGCGAAGTCCAAAGCGGCGAAGACGCCCAAGAAGGCGAAGGCCCCGAAGAAGACCAAGAAAGCCAAGTCGACAGCCACCAAGACAGCCAAGTCGCCAAAGAAGCGAGCGACCAAAAAGAAGAAGTGATGCGCCGGTCCTGACGCGTCGCTCCTCGTTGAAGTTCGTGCGTAGGGTCCGCCGTGCGAACCACAGCTTCACTCCTCCGAGCCTGTGCCGGGCTTTGCCGGAGTGCGGGGCATGCCCCGGGACCGTTCACCGCACCAAGAGGCAACGCCGTGCCGAACAGCCTTGATGGTGTCCCCCCGATTTCGACGTGGTCGATTTACACCGCGTGGTCGCTCGACAACCCGGGCAGATATCGGCCTGACCGCGCCGTGAGTTGGATCAGAGCACGCGTCGGTCTGCGTACATTCGTCGGGCGCGCTTCTTTGCAACAATTGACCGTCGACGCCCGCCGGTTGATCCGCCACCGCGATGGCTGGTAAGATGGTCAGTGCAGTGTTTCGTTCGGCCGGGTCACGTAGGGTGTCCATTCGGAACGTCGTATATCGTAAACCTGCGGCATAACTTCGACACAGCCGCTGCCAGTCTGCGCGGCTTGTCGGTTTTTTCTGCTTTGCGGTACGCGAACGGTCGTTGCACTTTTGGGCACATGCTTACCGTCGGACGGACCCAAACGAAGGACCACGATGAGGAGGATCCGCCATGACCACAAACGATCGATACCGCGGCACAACGGCCGTCACCGTTGTGTGCTTTCTTGCCGTAGGTTCGGCCGCAGGGCAACTGACCAACCTGACCGCCGAAACAACTTGCGTACCGGGTGGAAGGCAGATTGAGGGAACGTTGATCGTGGCCCCGTGTCGCCCGACGATCGCGTGCTGCAACCAGTTTCCCGGTTGCCGATTCGTCGACGTGAGTCTCTCCGCCAGCAACCCGCAGCTTGCGACCGTTCCGGACGAGATCACCGTCGACCGTAACATCGGGAGCGCGAGTTTCTCGATACAAACCAGCCCACCGCTGATCTGCATCCCGACCCCGTGTCCATCAGCGGCGGTGACCATTACGGCTTCGGACGGTACGCCACCGGATGCGCAGGAGGCGATCACCATTTGGCGCCCCAGTGCGTTTATCGACGACTTCGAGCTCGATCCACCCACGGTCCTCGGAGGCACCATCTCGCTTGGAAGCGTGACACTGCAATGCGCGGCCCCACCGGGGGGGTGGTCGGTCCAGGTCACTACGAGCGACAGCGCTCTCGCCGATCCCGTTGTCGACGCGCTGACCGTGCCTGCGGGAGAGCAGACCGCCAGCGTCGAGATTGCCACGGCACCGGTTACGCATTTATCGCAAGCGACGATTACCATAACCGGCGGCGGGGGTTCACATAACGCCGTGCTGACACTATTGCCCGGGAGCCTCGATCTGATCGTCCGCAAGATGGAAGTGACTCAAGGCATCCAATACGTCGACGATGCGGTGTACGAGGACAACAGCGTCCTTCTGGTTCGCAATACACCCACGGCCGTCCGGGTATACCTCGAGTCGAACACGCCCATTCCCGTCCACAACGTATCGGTTTCGCTGGTAAGCCGCCCGTGCGGCTCGATCCCTTGGACGGAGCACCCGGCCATGTGGCCTTATGCGACGGTCGCGCCCGTGGACCCCGACAATCCGCAGGACTCGTACCGTGCACAGCGCCAAACGCCCGACCCGGGCGATACGGGCCAACCGCTCAACGCCACGTTCCTGGTCGACCCCACGCACCTCGAGACAGGCTGTCTCGACTTCGAGGCTCAGGTGAACCCCGCCGGGCTGATCGTCGAAGAGGACTATACAAACAACACGTTCACCGACGCCGGCCATTTTTTCGTATCGACGCAGAATCTGAACGTCAAGTTCGTACAGATCGACTGGTGTCCTGGGTGCCCCTTCGACGACACACCGCGCTACAAGCCGAGCTGGAATTCCATCTACTCGATGATCTCGCTACTGGAGCAGACATACCCTGTGGATGATGTGCGTTATTGGAAAGCGCGGAAGGAGGTCAACATCACGTCGCTCACGCCGAACAACTTCGAGAACGAGGTGCCCTGGGGCTATGTGCTCGTTCAGCTTGCGGCGATGAAGGCCTTGACGACCGATGAGGCTCCGGGAACGTTCTATTACGGTCTGCTGGACGAACGCGTCCCGCATGAGAATTGCGGGATGGGCTGGGTACCCCCGGCGCCCAGGGTGGCGATGGGTGTCGCGGCGGGCGGTTGCGGACCGGAAACCACGATCCACGAAATCGGCCACAACGCGGGCCGACTCCACGCCCCATGCGCGCCACCGGGTGTCTCGATCGAGGATGTGGACCCTGATTGGCCCGAGGCGACCAACCCGGACGCGGCGATCGGCCAGACAGGATTCGACGTGGTTCGCGGGCTCGCGCTCCCCGGCGCACCGGGTACAGGCACGGTCTATCGTGACTTCATGTCGTATTGTGCCCCCGAATGGGTCTCGCCCTATACCTATATGGCGCTCCATAACGCGCTGACGGCGGCCGCAGCAACGCTCGATGCCCCGACCTCAGGCGGGGAGCAGGTCGACCACATCCTCGTGCGGGGCGTTATGGACGAGAACGGTGAAGTATCTCTCTCCACCTCCTACCATCAGGACTTGCCGGCTGGAACCCACGACGCGGAGGGAACCGGACTCTTCGCGATCGTCCTGCGCGACAGCAGTGGTGACGCCTTGTTCACCCGGCGGTTTACGCCCGAGCTGACGGACGCGGCCGGATCCCGCGCCTTTTTCGAGATCATGCCGTATCCGCCTGGCACGGCGAAGGTCGACGTCATCGCCCCCGGGATGGGTGGGGACGAGGTGCTCGAGACGGCCGACGTCAGCGCCAATGCGCCGCAAGTCACGCTGACGGCGCCGAACGGCGGCGAGGCCTTCGGTTTGGACGGGGTGGTCCGCGTAAGCTGGACTGCCTCCGATCCCGACGACGATCCGCTGAGTTTTGCCGTGCTCTACAGCCATGATGACGGCTTGACGTGGGAAGCCCTCGCCGTGGATGTGCCAAACCTCACCGTCGAGATGCAACTTTCCGAGCTGGCCGGCACGAGCGAAGGTCGCTTCCGCGTCGTCGCCACAGACGGCCTGACCACGGGGATGGACGACTCCGACTCGACCTTCAGCGTAGGCTCCAAGGCCCCTGATGTCACAATTCTGTCGCCGCCCGACCGGAGCCGCGTTTTGCAGGGCAGCCCGGTGCTTCTGCGAGGGACGGGCACGGACCCGGAGGACGGTCCCTTATCCGACGATGCGCTCGTATGGAGCTGCAGTCGCGACGGTCTTCTCGGAGGCGGAGCGACGCGTGTCGAGGTGCTGTCACAGGGTGTGCATCGGATCAGACTGAGGGGAGAGGATTCCGACCTGGATGCCGCGAGCCGTTTCATTTCCGTTGTCGTCGGATTGGTCGGCGACTGCGACGAGGACGGGACGGTTGAGCTGTCGGATGTCACGCTCGGGATCAACTGCCTCAACGGACCGGGAGGGTCGGGGCTTAAGCCGGATTGCGCTTGTGTCGACGTTGACGGTGACGACGATGTCGACCTGTTCGACTCCTGCTTCCTCCAGGAGTTGTTCCGTTCGGGTACGACGAGGTGACCGTACCGGGGAACCGCGCGGAAAACCAAACGCGGGGTCCCTCGCCGGCACTACCACCACCGTCGCGGGTTGCCGGAGCCCGGCAGCGGCGGGAGCGCAGCGCGGCTTGCTTGGAGGTGGCCCAGGCATTATGGTCATCGACGTGGATGCCAGCCTGTGTCGGGCTCCGGGCCGCCGCCAACGATCGGGCATCGTCGGGAGCATGAGGCTCGCACACGGCTGTGCGGGCAGGATCGTAACACGTTTCTATGCGCGCGTACCCGGGGCTCTGGGTCGTGCCCGGTATTGTGCACGAACGTTGTCGACGCAGCGCAGCCAAACGGAACCGAGCACTTGTTGATAGGAGCGAACGATGGCAAAGCGAGACAGCCAGGCTGAGGAGATCTATGAGGTGATGCTCGAGACAGCGCGGGCCCAAGTTGCGGCACTGAACGCGGGCGTTGCCTTCTGGCGCGGTTGGGTGGACAGCACGGCGGCGTACACGAAGGCGGCAACGAAGGAGTTGGCGACGGCCGCGGAGCGCGATGCAAATCTCGGCAAGGCAGTCAGCCGTCTGACCGACTCCAGCCGGAAGTACCTGCGCGAACTGACGGACCTGCCGAACCTGGCGGTCTCCGAATTCAACGCCGACATCATGGTGGGCAAACGTTCTCCGGGAAAGAGACCCAAGCGCGCTGCGCGGGCGAAGGGGTGAATGCTGCCTGGTAGGCTGCTCAAAAAGGGCACATGCACGTCGCCGGCGGCCACTCACGCCTCCGTAAACGGGTCGTTGGTCGGAGCCAGTCCCCGTTTTCAACGGAGTGCTAGTGCACGGTCACGCGTTAATTTGCGGGTTCCAGAAGACCGCTTCCTCACGGGCGCGGCTCGGAAAGAGGCCGCTCGCTACCCGCAAAAATACAGTTGACGCGGCACTAGGTTCTGGACAGAGCCCGAGTGAATCGGATCAGATGGAAGAGCGGCTCCGGATGAACGGCGCATTGCTCCGCTTCCCGTCGTGCCTCGTCGGCCAGTTTATCCAGGTGTTCTTCGGCGTCAGGCAAGGCGCCGGCGACCCGTTCTGTCAGCCGTCCGACCGTTTGAGCTCGGGCGTTTCGAAACAAGACCGCGGTTTCGGGATCCGCGATCGCGATCGCCGCCGGCAGTGTCAAGATTCCGTCTCGAAGGTCCTCGTTTCCTCCGCCGCCGAGTGCGACGGTCCCCCGGATATCCGCCACGTCGTCACACCCGTGATAGAGCATACCGAGCAGTCGCCCGAATCTGCGGAGGTGTTCGTTTCGTGTTCCAAGCACGGCGCAGGTCTCGAACATAGAGCCCGTGTCCTCACCGGCAACCGCACGCCAGTCTTCCACGCCCAACGGCTCGCGTCGGAGTCGCCACTGAAGGCATTCTGCAATACCCAGGCGCTGCAACAGGTCTGCAAGCAGGCGCACGCTGAACGGATCCTTGGCGACCATTTTAAAGCCCGCGGCGGTGATGTAACCTGAGGCCATAAGCGCCGGGAGGTTGCCAAACCGGCAATGCAAAGTCGGCTTCCCACGGCGATGCCGCGATCGGTCCAGTATGTCGTCGATAATGAGAGAGACGTTGTGGAAGAGTTCCAAGGCGACGGCAGACCGTAGAACGCGTGGGGGCGGAGCTGCATCCGACATCGCGAAATGGGCCGCGAAAATCGTCATCGGGCGGAAGTACTTTGAATCTGCCAGAAGCTGCCACCGCAGCATTTCCTGCAACTCGGAACTGCTCTGCTCGATCCACTCCGAAATGTCACACGTGAGGCGGTCGAGGAGTCCGCGCACACCGAGCACCTGTGGCAGGTCCTCCACAGGGGAAGGTCCATCCAAACCAGCGGACGAGGACAACGTGCGGTTATCTCCTTGAGGGTCCGGTTCCCGTAAAGCGACGGAGACGCTACCGTGGCGCCGGTCCAACGTCAAGCAACATGGTGATTGCGCGCGGGTGGTCGACGGGGTCACGTCCTCGATGACGACCTGGTCGTGCATTCCGTGGGGCGATCCAGATTGGGATGGGATCTGCCGCCCCATGTCCGTTGGGCGTTGGTTGAACGTCGCTTTCGATTCCGGTCGTTATATCCCCATGATGGTTACCGGCACGGGCGGGTGACCGAGTGGCGATCGAGATTGAAACCGGCAAGTCTGACATTCCCGCAAACCTACGAAAGCTCAAACTTGCGGAGATCGATCGAGTGATCCTTCTGGGCACAACGCCGAGCGCCGTCAGCTCTTGTCGATCAGCGTTCAAGCTGGCGTCCCATGATTGCCCGCCAACAACCATCTGGTCCTGGCTGGATGTCTCCTGACCACCATCTGACCTACAATGGCCTCATGGACGAGACTCGACGAGCCGACCTGGTCGCACGCGCGTCAAGCGGGGACGTGGATGCGCTGCAAACGCTACTCATCCACTACCACGCGCCCCTCCGGGCAGCGATTGCGGGGAGAATCGACGAACGGTTGCAGCGTTATTTTGAGCCTGAGGATGTGCTCCAGGAAGCATACGCGGTAGCTTTCCGCGCAGCCACTGATGCCCGATTTGAAGGTCCCGCGGCCTTTTATCGTTGGCTGGAGGCGATTGCGTTCAACCGGTTGAAGGACCATCAGAAGGCGATTCGCCGACGGAAGCGCGATCCTGCCCGCCTGCAGCGGCAAACGTCACAGCGGAGGACGTCCGTGGTGGATCTCGCCGAGCGACTGACGGCGCCGGACAGTACACCCAGTCGCAAAGTCGCCCGCCAGGAGGCGGTCGCGGCCCTCCTTACCAGCCTCGGCCGGCTTACGGATGACCAGCGGTCCGTGATCCGGCTCCGATTCCTCGAAGGCGAGCCCGTGAGCGAGGTCGCCCGGCGCCTCGGGAAGACCGAACCGGCCATACATATGCTCTGCCATCGAGGCTTAAAGGCTTTGCGCGAACTGATGGCCTCGATTACGGGCTACCTTTCCACTTTCTAAGGTCCTCGTCGACTTTTTCTTTTCTTATGCGTTAGGAAACTGTGCGCGTGTCGTTTGCAGAAACAGGAAGATGGTATCAGGTGGCGGAGAGGCTTCGCCAGGCGATCGTCTTCCGTCGGAGGTAGAATGGAGGGTTGCCGTGAAATACTATGCCTATATGTTGAGTTCGCTCGCCATTACTGCGGTTTGGGCACAGCCTGCGTTCCCGCAAGAGCTCACTCACTTCGATGACAAGTCTGCTTTCCTGGCCGCCACCGGGGCAACTGCCGAGGATCCAATGCCGTGCGACGGGAGCTGGCCATCACAGGAGCGTACGATCGGAAATCTCCAATTCAGTACACTTGTTCGAAACTGCAGCCTTCCCGGCAGTAGTGGGAATCTAGGCTTTTGGGAAGCTAACTCTCCGGTACCCGGATGCGAAATTGGCATCAATGACTGCGAGGATCTTGAGGTTACGGTACTGAATGGTCCCGTCTACGCAATGGGATTCGAGTTCTATGAACCAACAGTTGGGGGCGGTGTGAGCCCAGGCTGCCCCGCCACAGACTCGGATTTCAGCGTTTCGGTTTTCCTAGGTTCTTCACTTGTGGGTACATTCGTCTTCAACGTTGCCGACGACGATGTCACCGGGTTCGTGGGAATATGGTCTGCAGAACCATTTGATCGAATTATTGCGGACGAGTTAGTACTACAGCGCCGGATAGGCTCAAGCCGGGGTGTGAGTTGAGTCGATGAAGT
>JASFUW010000071.1:0-15332 GCA_050050135.1 Phycisphaerae bacterium | reverse complement strand
CGGTTGCCAGACCGCTTTATTCGTGACCAACGTATTCAGCGGTGCACAATCCTGGGTCGGTCCACCTCGGCAGATTACGGAACTCTCCGGGGACAATGACGACACGGAGCCGACGTTCACCGGTGCCAATCTCCAAGAACAGGCATACTGCACGGACTGGGGAGACGTTGGGCTCGTCCACGTGTTCGATGAGCAGATCGAACCGCAGACCTGGTACGCCGTGGAGGCCGTGGGCTGTAGTCCAGGCCGCTCACCAGCAAACGAATTCTCGACGCCCCTTCCGGTAACGACCGCGGCTTGGGGTGACCTGGTCGGAAACGAAATGGTGGGTGAAGTCTGGGCACCGCCGCAGGGCGTGGTCGACTTCATGGACATCTCATGCGTCGTCGACAAGTTCAAAAACGAGGTAACCGCACCGAAGAAGGCGCGGTGTGACCTTGTCGGCGACTTAGTGCCTTCGATTCCTGACGCGAAGATCGACTTCAATGACATCTCGAGCTGTGTGGATGCGTTCACAGGTCATCCTTATCCGTTTGGGGCGCCTGCGGCACGCCGGTAACGGTGTACAGAACTCGGCCGGCCGTACGTTTTCGCTCGGTAAAAGCAGCAGCAACCCGTACCGCTTGACCAACCGTTCCGTCGGGTGATCCGCGGTGGCCACGTCGCGACACACCCGAGCACCCAACCATGTCCAACACCGAGCGGGACGTGCGCATAGAACCGCTCGATCGCCAAAGCGCGGTCGGCGCCTGCGGGCGATTCGGGGCCTATGTGTCGTCCTCGTCGATCGGATCCTCCTCCTCATCCGCTCCGGCGGATTGCACTGTCTCTATCATCTCCTTGAGCTCGTCGACATCATCCGAGACCTCAAGCTCGACACGGACGACGGAAAGCTCGGACTCATGTCCGACGGCGATCGCCAGCTCCCAATCCCACTTGCCGTGCAGCACTTCCTCTTGCGAATCCGCATCAACGGCGATGATCACCTCCGCTTCGTCGAGCAACTCCTTCCCGAAGCCCGCCCGCAAATCGTCCATCGAGATGGTCTCGTGGGCATAGTCGCTCATGGGCTTAACTCCGTAGTCAGCATGCCGATCGTCTACTCAGGGTTCTCGTCCCGCTCCGATCCAGTCCAGTCGCGCAACGGTCGGCACGGTACGCCTCCGCTGCGGGCCTCGTCACATGGGGCGTGGAAACGCTTGCCTATGCGATAGAACGACGCGGCACCTCAAGGGACCAGTTCACGTTCGACGTCTTGCAGCAGCAAGCCCGGTCCACGCGCGGTGCGTGCTCGGTGCGCACCACTTGCTGCCCGACCCCACAGACTCGGTGTCCGGGTTCGCTCCGCCGTCGAACTCTAGGCTGGCTGCGCTACAGCGCCTACGCAGTCACCGCTCATGCTATCTCCTCGAAGGGTATTTCCGCGACGTAGCCGACCACAGGCGACCAAACCGGAGCACTCCACGCAAACGAGGAGCAACATTGTGGCCGGGCACGCCGCGACGTATGAAGTTGGCAACCACCGTGCCGCGGTGATCACATGCGGTCACCGCAGTACATGCACGGAAGCGTGGCCTCGCCTGCGCTTCCTCGCACAGACGGTGTCAGAATGCCGTGCTTCCGGCGGCAAATGCGACATCATGACGCATCAGGCGCATGTATTCTCGAAGCAAACAACGTACTGGAGGTCCTTACGGCTCGTCATCGGTGGCATCACCGGGGAAGCTGACGCTCGATCTTGGATGGCTCAGACGAGCCGGATGATCGGGCCACATAAGGATCGGGGACGAATGCCGCAAAGCAGAGGTTACAACGGCGCGGCACGTCGAGCCTTCGCCTGCGAACGACAACCGCGTTCCCACACTTGGGGCATCGGCATCGCACACGCCCGAGCATTCTGTCAACGGTTTGAAGCAACGTCATGAGGACCACCCGCCAACGTCAAGCCGCCATCACTCGCGCATCGACCGACCACCTGGCGACGCGGGTGAGACAAAACGCCGACATGATGCCATAGCACCGCGCGTGCCACCACTCATACGGGTAAGCGAACGAGATCGGTTAGGAAACACGGGGGAAAGCAGACGTAGCAAGCCTCACGACGCCGCGACAAGACGACGCGGCATCCAGTTCGTACCCCGTCAATCTGACGCGGCGCGTGGATCGGGTCCGATACACGGGACCGCGTAACCGCCCTGAGACACTCACAACAGCCTGTGCGCAGAAGAACAGCGTCTACTGTTTGGTTGGCACAGGCGTTGTAGCCTGCTTGAAGGTTGGTGGGCTGAGGGAGCGTACAAGAAGGTCGCGGTAGCTCCGCGGAACGATCGGGTCTGACGTGAGGGACAGGTCGGGAATGTCTAGTCGTTGTGCGATCGTCATCGCGATCACCTTAAGCGCGATCGGTGCATCGGCGACCCCTCCCGAGGACCGGCAATACACCTTCGACATCAGTAACGGGTCGTACGCGCAGATGATCGACGCCTTCGCGCGCCAGGCCGATCGTGGTGTCGTCGGCACGCCACCTCGCGGCGGCAACGTCGAGCTGTGCACGGACGAGCCGCTCGCGTTCGACGAAGCGTTGAGTCAGGTCCGGCTGCTCCTGTTCTACTACAAACCTACCGATCCGTATTGGCTATTGTGGCATGGGGAACACTTCGAGGTCATCCGCGTAAATGATCTACTCCGTATGCTTCCGGATGATCGTATGTTTCGCAGTCTCGACGCGTTTCGCGCAGCCTCCATGCCGCCTGACGAAATCGCGCTGGTCGTGATGACCCCGGGAGCAGATGCGGTTTTGCAGATGGACATCGTCCGCAACTTCCTGCCCGACTACGTGCGTGTTGCCCGATTACCGGACCAGAACGCGCTGACGCTCTTCGGTCTGGCAAGCGACATCGAAAAATGTGTCGAGCTGATCGATCTGTTTTCGGTTCCGGCCGACGACCCACGGGCACTCGAGGTGATTGAGATCAGGCACATCCTCCCGAGCACGGCACTCGATGCGCTCTCCATGTTGATGGACTTGGAGGGCGACAAGGTTGGCACCCCACGTAGGCGGGCCCGCGGCAGGCGCTCGGCCGGAGCGCGGGCGAGCCGAGCCCGCCGACGACGCGCGGGCGTTCCCACGGTTTTGGTCGAGCCCGCGCCCGTTTTGCTCCCCGACGATCTTCGGAGCGTACTCATCGTCCGTGCCATGCAGGACACGATCGACGAGATCCGGCTGCTCCTGCCCTACATCGACGTTGAGAAAGCGGGTCCCGGGCAAATGACGATCGTCGACCTGGAATATGCGGACCCGGAGGCGGTTGTCGGTTCGCTGGGTTATATCCTGGCCGATTCCCCGACGCGACCGGCGACCACAGCGTCATCCAAAACGCGCAGGACCAAACGCGGGCGAGCAAAGTCGAGATCGAGGCGGCGGCGATCAGAGCCGCCCGTCGCGCCAGGGGGCATCTCGGCTATCCCTCATCCAACGGACAATGCGATCCTCGTATTCTGTCAACGAGCCGATCTCGACCGTGTGGTGCAGCTTGTCGACGTGCTCGACGTAGACTTTGAATCGGAGGCGGTACGAATCGACCTGGAATACGCGCTCCCGAGCGAAACCGCCGCAACGCTCACCGCGCTGCTGACGGGGGGTAGATCTTCCCGAGGTCAGTGGAATGAAGTCGAGATCGTTGCCGATCCGTTCTCGCGCGCCATCTGGGTAACCGGTCGTGACAGCGATGTGGCAACGGTTCGGGAGCTGGTGGCAACCATGGATTCGGAGACGGTGCAGAAGCCGCTGCACGTGATTGCGCTGGATCATCATGCCGCTTCTCTGGTGGCGGACCTGTTGCGGCAATACGACGACGGACAACACCGTGCAGGAGCCGGGCAGAGTTCGTCCCGGAGGAGGAGGCCCCGCCGACGCCCTGATCCGGGCGTTAGCACCGGAGCGACGGCATTCATCCCCGATGACGAGGCGGGTCGCCTGTACGCTCTGTGTACGGACGAGGAGTGGGCGGAATATGTCTCGATCATCGAGCAACTCGAGCACTACGGGGAGCGCGAAGATCTGTTTGTGCGACTGGAACTTCGGCACCTCAGCCCCGCCGATGCGATCGCACAACTCGAACAAGCTGATGCCGTCACGGAGCACCGCGCGGCACGTATCGGATACCTGCCGGTCGACGAAGGAATCTTGGTGACGGGCGCTCAGCCATTGGAGATCGAAGACATTGAGGCCTTACTCGGTGAGTTGGATGTGCCACCGGAAACCGAGCGGCGGAGGTTTGAGCTTCTGCACCTTTCGCCTGCGGAGGTCGTCCCGGCCATCGACGCGCTGTACGGAGCGTCCGAATCAACGCAGCGCAAAAGGCGGCGCGGGCGCAGCCGCAGTCGACGCAGGGGGACAGTCGACGCGCTGAACGCGTCCGATCTGACCGTCGTGCCGGTGGGGAACGAACTCGTTGTCGAAACCGCACCGGAAACCATGCAGCAGATCGCGGAGCTTATCGACGAGCTGGATGTCGCGGAGCAAGCATCCGAGTTGAGAGTTTACGAAGAGTTCGTCCCCGGAACGGACCTGGCAGGAATCGTGGAAACGCTGATCGAAGTGGTAGGAGGCACGACCGATCATAGAAGCTGGGCCAAGAAGAACCAGTCCGGTCGGGTGACGGGTCCACTCTACCTTCCCAAACCGGAAATCGGTCAACTGCTCGTCTATGCACAGCCGCCGATTTTCTTGCGGATCGAACAGGTTCTCGATGCGATTGAACAACCCGAGCCGGTCGACGACATAGAGGTGGCGTTCTACGACTTGGAGTATGCCGACCCGGCGAGCGTGGTGGAGTCCATCGCGCCGGTGCTCGAGCTGGAGGTCGCGCACCTCGTTGCCGCCGGGGAACTCGAAGCGATGCCGACGTCGGCGCCTACACCGAGAAAACGGACCAGCCGTGCGCACGAGACCCCTGCAGTTCATGGTCGATACTGTCATGTGGCGCCCGATCCGGACCGCGGTCGAGTGATCGTCAGTGGTCCGCAGGTCGTGATCGACGCGGCCTTCGAGTTGATCGAGCAGCTGGACCGACCGGCCGAGGAAACAGCCGTGGCGTTCCGTGTCGTGAGGCTGGTACATGCGGATACGGACTCGATCATGGCAAGCATCCACGAGTTGCTCGACGTCAACGTCCGCGCTGCACGGCACAGGTCACGGAAGCGGCGTACGAGGCCAGCCGGAACCGACACCGATGCACTCTCGATCAACCCGGCCCCGGGCGACGGTGCACTGATTCTGCAGGGCTACCCGGAAAGTATCAGAAAGGCAGCCAAATGGATTGAACGTCTCGACGCATTGTCGGCGTCCGCGCGTTCCGTCAGGATATATCAGATCGAGCATGCCGACGTCGAAAACCTCGGTGCGTTCCTTATGAATGTCGTTGAGCCCGTCACACGGTCACCGCGCAGGAGGGTACGAAACAGGCGCGTCAGACAGCCCGTCATTGAAGAAGATGTCGCGGGAACTTCGCGCACCTGGACACGGGGCGATGTGTACATGCACGCTGACGTCGTCGAACGGGTCCTCACGGTCGCAGCCGACAAATCGACGATGGCCGAGATCGACGACCTGGTCGCGCGGCTTGACACCGTAGAGGTAAGCGGCGCCCTGAATGACACGCCACTGCCTGTCATGGTCTACGAAGTTGAGCATGTTGACGTCTTGGACGCCGCCTTCGACCTCGAGACCGTTCTCGGCGCGCTGTGGCAACCGAGTCGTCCACTTCCTACGGTTGAGGTCGGTACGTTCGACGACGTGCTTGTCATTCGCTACCCCGATGAGCGCCGCTTCCCGGAGATCGAGCAACTGATCACGGAATACGTCGACAAACCGGACCCCGGCGGGAAGCGGCAGGTACGTCGCACAGTACGGGCACCGCGCGGTATGACGGCCAAGGAGACGGTCATGTGGCTGAAGAAGCAGCATCCGGAGGTGGACATCCGTATCCGCGAGGCTCCCTCTCGGGGCAAGGACAGCGACTACGGGCTGGAGAGGGTGACGCCGCGACACAGAGTGGATGAATAGTCGAACCGAACTCGCACCCGCAGAGTATGACATGCCTCGGAGATGCTGACCCTCGACGTTGCCGTCGTCCCGCCGTTTGTCTATCCGCGGCCGGAACTCGAAAGACCACCTCACGCTGACGTGCCGGTCTCCGGATAAACGACACATTTGCGCGAGAGCGTCACCGCACCAGCGCGAGTTCCTTGTGTTGTTCGACGTGCGCCATACGACAGAGCGGATCAGCGTTTTGAGGGGAAATGTAAGCCCGTTCGTCGATGCACCAGTCGCACACGTCTCCGTTCGGCCGGATTCGAGTTGGAATCAATGGCGGCTCTGTATGACGCGCCACATTTGACACACGCCCACCCTGCGCATTCGTCGGCTGTCGCGTGCACCAGCGGCAGCAATGCCCTGCAACCCGTGCAGGTTATCACTTGGCGTTCCTCCCTGCGGACCTGGGGGTTTCCGCGTCCTATACGACGCAGAATTTCCCCTCGGCGAAGTCCAGCTTCCGCCCGGCATAGGTCTCCGCTGCCTGCTTGTCCAAAATGAGCACTTTCCGATCGTTGAACTCGAAGGAGACGTCGTCCGGACGCTCATTGTCGATCTTCAGCGTCCCTCCTTTCGAGAGTGTCACTTCGAGCCTGACGAACTGCTCGGGCGAGGCATTCGCCTGATCGAGGGTCTCGTGCAACTTGACTCCTGCGCTGTCGGTTATACCGTCCATTCGTGTATCCCTTTCATCTGCGCTCTTTCGCCAAACGCGTATCACTCACCGAAACCGTTCGTACCGGAGGCTCCGTCCCGCCGCGGCGGCGGTGAGTCACGGGTTCGCCGTCGCCGACCGACCATGGGTTGGGCGACCGATACATCCAACTGAAGATCACTTACCCCGGGTATAGGCGCGATCGCTCTGAGCACTGCATCGAGATCGTTTAGCCGGACAAAGCAGCCCGTCAATGAGATCTTTCCTCCGCCCGACACGAGGAACTCGATGTCACATCCAGGCGTAATCCTCACATCATTCAGCGCCCGTTCGATCTGAAGCCCGATTCTGTCATTCTGCCAGCCCATGACGGCCCGTCTTGCTACATCGGCGTCGGAACTTCACCATCTGCCAGCGTAGGACACCGCGCCGCTCCGACCTGGACCCCTTCGATGGCGCTGTCTTTCGAGACCGGGACAACTTCTCTGCGTCCGCGCCCGCTGCACCGCGTGTCGATCCTGCCCGTATAGACCGCGCCGCATTCCACGCACGTCCAACTCACCGGTCTCTGTCGGTCCGGTTCGATAAGCGGCAGCATCCGGCTACAGTTCACACAAGAGATCATGTCGATTCCCTCATACCATGCAGTGCTGCGGTTGCGACACCAGACAAAAGCGCCCGCCGAAGTAGTCCAGCTTGAACCCGGCGAGCTTTTCGGCTGATGCGTCGTCCACCACGAGGACGACCCGGCCTTCATGTTCGAACACTGCGTCTGCCGGACGCCGCTCATCGACTTTCATCATCCCCTCATCACGCACCGCGTTCGTAACCAGGTACCGGATACATCTGTTCGGGGGAAGCGCCTTCTCTTCCAAGGTCGCCTTGAGCCTCCGCCCCGCGCGAGTCGTGATTCCATCCACGCTATTCCTCCTTACCGGCGCATCACACGCCGGCACGATGCGCTGCTCGCTCGTCAGTCTTACTTGAGCGTCGCGATGCCTGGTCATCGCTTCGCGGAGACGAGACAGAATCCGCTCTCGTCTTGGTAATCAAGCTGTCGGTCCGCGACTCCGCGTGCAGAGTCGGGATCGACGACAAGCACCGTCCGACCGCCATGCTCAAACGCGAGGTCAGCGGGGTCCTGCACATCAATCGCGAGTTTGCCGTTTCCGCCGTTTGCCAGGTAACGCACCGCTTTCTCGGGAGGAACTCGAAGCTGCTCGAGCATGCTTGCCAGGATTCTGCCTGCTCTATCCGTGATCCCGTTCATCCAGATTACCCCAGCTCGTCGGATGCGGTGGTCACTGCCAACCGACCGACGGGGCGCGTTCCTCTCGTGACATCGGGCAAAGCGAATGCCAGCGGGTCACGCCGTATTGGATCGCGTGGGGTGCCAGCCATGCGGACCTTCTTGACCGGCTACGACGGAATGTCGCGTTCGGTTGCCGCTTGGTGACACAATGACCGAGGGCGGTGCTGCCGAGATCGCCGGATTCTAGTTGTCGTCCTCGTCGGTGCTCCAGCTCCTGAGCTTCCGTTGGAGCGTTCGAACGGAGATGCCGAGTGACTCTGCAGCGCGGGTTCGATTTCCGTCGAACTGTTCGAGCGCTTGCTCGACGGCCTGCTTCTCGAGATCCTCTATCGTGGTCCCGATCGGAATGCGCGCCCGTCCATGACCGTCTGCGCAAGCACCCGCAAGCGGCGCCGGAAGTTCTTCGAGAGTCAGCGTGTCGCCGCGGGCCATCACCACCATGCTCTCCAGGCAGTTTGCAAGCTGTCGCACGTTCCCAGGCCAGTCGAACGTTTCGAGAAAACGCAGAAGGTCTTTGTCAGGCGAAATCGGCTCGCGTTCGTTCACCTTACAAAGCTCGTCCAGGAAATGTTGCACGAGGAGCGGTATGTCGTCGGCGCGGTCTCTCAGTGGCGGAAGGGGGATGGCCACGACCGTCAGCCTATAGTAGAGGTCCTCGCGGAAGTCCCCGTCTTTCACGAGTTGCTCCAGGTCGCGCGACGTGGCGGCTACCACGCGGACATCACATTCCACCTCATCGTTGCTTCCGACCGGAGTGATTTTCCGCGTCTCGAGGACCCGGAGCAGCTTAGCCTGAGACTCCAACGCAAAGTCTCCGATCTCGTCGATGAAGATTGTACCGCCGTCGGCCGCTTCAAAGCGTCCCGTTCGGGCGGCTGTGGCGCCGGTGAACGCCCCTCTCACGTGTCCGAACAACTCGCTCTCCACCAGGGTCGGCGGGACGGCAGCCATGTTCACGGCTACAAACGGCCCATTCTTACGAGGACTGTTCTGGTGAATCGCCTCCGCAACAAGTTCCTTGCCCGTGCCCGATTCTCCCGTGATCAGGATCGTGCTTTGGGCCTGTGCCGCCCGGCGGACACGGTCGAACACCTCGAGCATCGGCTTGGACCGCCCGACGATGTTCTCGAGTCCTAACCTGTCATCTAGCCGCTTGGAGAGTTCCTCGAGGCGTTCCTCTTTCTTGCGAGACTCGAGGCAGCGTTTGATCAGCATGAGAAGCTCGTCAGGGTTAACGGGTTTGGTGACGTAATCCTCCGCCCCCAGCTTCATCGCGACGACGGCCGATTCGATATCGCCATAGGCGGTGACGAGCACGAACGGGGTCGTCGGGCGTTTCCCCTTCCACAGCTTGAGCAGGTCCATCCCGCTGTTTGCACCCATCCGCAAGTCACTGAGGACAAGATCGACCTTCTCCTCGAGGTAGGTCATGGCTTGCTCGGCGCTGTCGGCGGTGAGCACGTGATACTCCTCCAGACGGAGCACGCGGGCGAGGGCTTCGCGTTCGGCTCGTTCATCCTCGACAATGAGTATATGTGGTGCGTTCCTCACGTTGCGTGCTCCAAACGTCGATTGGATGGCTCCGACAACGGCAGGCAAACGCGAAACCGTGCCCCCTTTCCGGCGCGGTCTTCACAGGTCACGGTGCCACCCGCCTCTTCCGCAAAGCGCCTGACCAACGTCAGCCCCAGTCCACAACCACGGTCCTTCGTTGTGTGAAACGGCTCGAAGATGTGGTCCCGTTGGTCTGGCGGAATGCCGGGCCCGGAGTCCTTCACGCTCAGATCTGCCCATCCCTCTCGCTTGTCCAGACACACCGAGATCGCACCGTCACGGCCAACCGCCTCCCGGGCATTATTCAACAGGTTGAGCACGAGTTGACGGAACCTGTCCCGGTCCGCACGGACGATCACGGCATCATCCGGGAACTGAGTACAAACCGTGATCCCGTCTCGCTCCACAAGCTGCCGGATGAACTCGACGCTGGCGTCCAGCTCACCGCGCAGGTCGACCTCCTCGACACGGGCGCGATCAGGCCTTGCGTAGCCCAATATGGTCCGCACCAGTGCTTCGACACGTTCTATTTCTTCGTTTGACTCTCGGACGAGCGAGACCATTTCGTCCGGCGAGACTTTCGTGCCGTCGCGGATGTACCTGTCGACGCTGTGCAGGTTCAGGCGGATTGCGTTTAGCGGGTTACGAACCTCGTGTGCGAGGGCACCGGCCAGGCGTCCCAGCTCCGCAAGCTGTTGCGTATGAGCCATAGCCAGGGCCTGTTGGAGCGCTGCCGTTCGCCGCGCCAGATAAAACAGGGACACGCCTGCTGCCAGAACGATGGCAGCAATCATCGTTCCCATCAAAACCCAGCGGCCGTACAAAGCACTCCGGCGATTTCGCACCTCTTCTTCCATCCACGCCGCATCGAAGCCCGAGTGATAGGCCCCGATCTCCTTACCGTTTACCTCGATCGGGATCCGTATGTCATAAGCGGGCTCACCGGAAGTGAGGACGGCACTCTGCGTCAACACCACATCTTCTCCCGCCTGCGCCACGACTCGATCGAACCAGCGACGCTCGAGTCGCTTCCCGGCCCGCGTTGGATCGCTGTGCGTGAGGATCGTGCCGTCAGCTGATACCAGGGCTGCGTACAAACGCTGCCGCTCACGGGGCACGACGCGCTTCCAGAATTCGGCGAGCCACACCGTCTCGCCGACCGATGCGAGATCGCATGGAGCAGGCCGCTCCTCCAGGAAACTCTCGATGCGGCCGACCGTTCGAATCGCGTGGGAGCGCAGGCGGCTGATCTCCGTGGTCAGTGTGGTGCGTCGAACGTCGGACAGACCGCGCAACGCCCCCCATCCGGTGACGAGCAGCGCGAGCGCCAGAGCCGCTACAATGCACAGGTATCCGGCGGAAGTGGAACGCTTGAGGCGCCTAACCGGGATCGGATGTCGATGCGCCATCTTCTGGTCCTTCGCGCCATTCGGCGGCGTGGGAACGCTCACTCGCCGCACGGCACGTATGGGCCGTTCCACACCCCCAAATAGGCTCGCGGCCGGGGACTCTGCGCCGGACGAACACGTAGTGCGACAAAATGTCTCATCATTCTACCTGAGTACCCGCGTCCGCACCAGTTCGGGACCGTTTCGGCGCGAAAAAGGTCGGCCGACCCGATAACATCAGTCCGACATCTCGTCCGTTTTCGCTCATCAACCACGACAGTTTGACGCGCCCGCAACAACCCTCGAGGGTACGGAACGCGGATACGACCACGGGTTGCGACCCGGGCTTGGTCTGTAGGGGATGGTATTCCGCGTGCTGATTTGCCGCACGGGTTCTGTGATGCCGAATGCTACTCGTCTCGAAACGCAGGAGATACGCCATGGCAGGCAAACAACGAATCATGATGATCTCGACGCACGGCTATGTCGCCGCGGAACCGGAGTTCGGAAAACCGGACACCGGTGGCCAGGTCGTGTATGTCCTCGAACTCAGCAAGTGCCTCGGCCGCATGGGGTATCATGTTGACATCCTCACGCGACAATTCGACGGTCAACCGCGGACCGAACGAGTCACCGACCGCGTGCGCGTCCTGCGTTTCCCCTGCGGCGGCAAGGCGTTCATCCCCAAGGAGACGCTGTGTGAACACATTCCCGAGTGGTGTGCGAACGTGCGTCGACACATCGAGGCCAAGCGACTCCGATACGCATTCATCAACAGTCACTATTGGGACGCGGGCCTGGCGGGGCAAACGCTCGCCAATGCATTGCATGTTCCTCACCTGCACACACCGCATTCGATCGGCTCATGGAAGCGAGACAACATGGATGAGGACCCGGAGGTGCTCGAGCGCAAGTATAACTTTCGCAAGCGAATCCGCGAGGAGAAAGTTATCTACGATGAATGCGACCGGCTGATCGCTACCACGCATCAGCAGCGCGAGATCCTCGCCAACGGAGAATACGATGCGCCCGTCGAGAAGATTGCGATCGTGCCGCCCGGGTACGACGACGCTCGTTTTTTCCCCGTCTCACGGGCCTCAAAGTTGGCTCTGAAAGGCGAGTACGGCTTCGAGCACCCCGTGGTCTTGGCGTTGGGGCGCATGGCTCACAACAAGGGGTTCGACCTGCTCATCCGTGCCATGCCGGTCGTCATGGAGCGCATCGACGGGGCCCGGCTCCTGCTGGCCGTCGGCTCCACCGAACCTACCGAACGCGAGCGGGAGCAAGTCCAGGAACTCGAGGAGGTAGCCCGCGACATGGGCGTCGCTGAGCGCGTGGTCTTCCGAGATTACATCCCGGACGAAGAGCTCGCCGACTACTACCGACTGGCGGACGTCTTCGCGCTGAGCAGCCGGTATGAGCCGTTCGGGATGACGGCCGTGGAGGCCATGGCGTGTGGGACACCGGCGGTCATAACGACAGAAGGCGGTCTGTGGGAGGAGGTCGCGTGGGGCCTCGAAGCAATCTACGCCAACCCCTTCGACGCGGAAGGGTTCGGACATGCGATCTGCTCCGTTCTTCAGCACGAACGTCTAGCGGGGCAGTTGGCAAAGTACGGGTCGCAGAAGGCACGAGCGCGATTCACGTGGACCGGCGTCGCCCAACAGGTTCTGGCGCTACTGCAGAACCTCCCCACCCGTATTCAGACGCCTTCCGCCGATAAGCCCGGTCGGGATCAAAGAGGCGTTGAAGAAGCGTGCCTGCTGGCAACGTAAACGGCCCCCGATCCGCGGTCACGGTCTGTGGTCCGTCTTACAGGGCTCGGATCGATAACCGACTCCGTCCACCATGCGCAGCCCTTTCGTCCTTCCAGGTGGTGCTAGCGCTCTGTCACCAATCCGTTAGGTACCGCGTCCACCGTCGGAATACCGAGCTGACACCCACAAGAACGTGATCGGGTGTGAAGGCTCGCGCACCCGGCCCAGGTCGGGTCGACTCCAGGAACCAAGAACTTTTCGCGCTTTTCGGCGTGGTGTTGAAACGCGTCCGGGACGCCGAGGTCACTGGTTCGAATCCGATCATCGCCGTTCTGGAAGTGAGCGGCGTCGGCCTCGGCGACTTGCCGAAAAAATGCGGACAAGGCCTTTTCGGTAGTGAAGATCCGACCGCCGGCCCGGATGTGCTCCAGCCGGATGCGCTGTCCTGAGCGGGCCTTGATCCCCGTTCGGCACCATCGCCACACCGCGCACGTGGATGGACGTCCGGGTGCTGCCTTGGCTGCCTCGGCCAGCGAGATATGTGCGCTCGGGTTGTCTTCGATCACCGCTCAACTCCTGCAAAGACTTAAACTTTCGCAATTGTTGAGCGGTGATACGCGTTCGTCCGTAACGGACGCGTTCGTTACGTCAAGCGATATCCCACGTTGGGCGTGTTTTGGATCCTGAAGCCCTTGCCCCTCAGCCGTGCGATTCGTCCTCGGACGGCTTCCTCGCTTATGCCCAGGTTCCGGGCGAGTTCCGGACTCTGCATACCGTCGGGCCTGTCACGCAGAACGTCGATCAGCTCTCGTTGATCCGGCGTCAGCGGTTCGCCCTTCGTCGTGTCCGGATGTGCGGCCAGGGCTTGCAGGGCAGGCTTGATGCTCGGCCAGAGTTTCGCCGCACTCTCTTCGCCAACATCCGCGATCGCGTCAGCGAATGCGAATAGCTTCGCGGATAGCTCGCCGTGATCGTTAGCCGTTGCAGCCGCAACCTCGCGGATGTGTTCGGCCAGCTTGCCTTTAGCCTCATCGAAAGCTTGGGTGCCTTGCTCGTCGTCATCGGTCCAACGCGAGCCGGTGTCGAGAAACCGGGAGCCTCGGTAATGGTAAATGCCACGCGGTAACTCGGCTTCAACGTCCTCGATAAGTCGCTCGATCTGATCCTCCATCGTTCTACCTTCCAAATGGCGGGCCGTGCATCATTCGGCCTTTACCTCCAACTGGCCTTGCCGCAGACGCCACAGCGGAACGGCGTGAAAGCATTGAATACACAACAGAGAATCCAGATCGGTATCCAGAGCCCCAACGTGATGACAGACAGCAGCAAGTGCAAAACGTGGGACGGCCCCGGTTTAGTCGCCAGACGATATGTCCCACACGTCCTGCACCACATGCGTCGTTGCAGGGTTCCCACTCTGTGTCTCCCTGTGAAACGTGCCGGGAATAGGCTACTGCATCCATTGTCAGAGGTCGAGCGTCTATCCGATCGCCCGAGCGATCTCAATCGCTTTCCGCTCGTTCACCTCGGCGTATATCTGGGTGACGTCGGCCTTCTTGTGTCCGCAAAGAACCTGTGCGGCTTCGAGTCCGAACTCCCGCCTGATCGCCGTCGCCGCCGAATGCCGTAGCCGGCCCGGCCCCCAGATCGGGATGTCCGCCTTTTCACAAGCGCGATGGATTGCCCGCCGATAGCTGTCCACCGTATACCGATCGCCAACCGTCCGTTCGGACTTCCGGCGTGTCTGGGACTGGCCCGCGCGCCTGTGCGTCTCCGCTTGCTCGCTCAGATCAGCCCGCGCGTCGTGGGGATCGAACACGTAGGCGTCAACGGCCCGGCCGGCCAGGAACGGCCCAAGGATCGCCTGTCCACGTTTGCCGATGTAGATGCGTCGGGCTTGCTGTCGCCACGTGTTCTTGTGTTGGCGCGGCGTGTATATCCACACCCGGCCCGAGGTGTCGATGTCCACCGGGCGCATGATGACAAGCTCACCCGGCCTCGCCGCCGTGAGAATTTGCAGTCCGATCAGGGCTGCGACTTGCTTGCTCACGTGCGGCTTGACGACCTCGATATGTGCCTCGGGTACTGGCCTGACCGGCTCGGTCTCGCGGGCCTTCGTGCGTCCGGGCTTCAAGCCCGGCACAGCTTGCAGTCCGTGCAGAACCTCGGGCGGCACAAGCTCTTCACCTACGCCCCATTTGAACAGGCGTCTGACCCGTTGCACACGAGCGTTGATCGTTGAGCGGGCAATGTCCCCTTCGAGCATCGCGTGCTGCACGACTTTCAACCGCTTCGGCCCGAATGTTGACGCCGGCTCCCTGCCGTACAGCGCGGCAAGGACTTTGAACGCACACCGAAAGCTGGCGATCTCGTGGGTAGGCGTCCCGTCGGGCTTGCGGTAGTAGGTTTCCGCGTGTTCCCAGAACCGGGCGATCAGCTCGACGATGGTGATGTCATCGGCAGTAGGGCAGAGCTTGCGTCCGTTCGCTTCCCATTCGGCGATCAGCTTCTTGTATCGCCAGTCCACGTCGGGATCGCCGAACCTACCGAGGTAGCATCGTTGGCCGTC
>JASFUW010000070.1:0-15372 GCA_050050135.1 Phycisphaerae bacterium | reverse complement strand
CGTTTGCCTTGCCGTGCGCGTCGCTTTGCTGACGGCGCTCGTGCCCGGCTGTGCGATTCACTACTTCGATCAGAAGACCGGTACCGAACACTTGTGGGGCATTGGCCACATGAAGGTCAAGGTGTCGCAACCGAGCGAGGGTTTGCAGGCGGTCGTCCGCGGTGTGGATGTCATCGGCGTCGGCGGCGGTCGGGTGGCGGATGAGGGCTACCTGGCCTTGGGTTGGCAAAGCCAACAGCGCATGGACATTCTCAATGAGGACACCAGCATCCGGCTCGAATGGTGCGGCAGCGATTTCGCCAACGTCCGCGTCGGGTCGGAATTCCCGGATTTCATGGGTCAACCAAAACCAGAGGACGTTCACATGAGTTCCCAAAAAGAGGAGACCAAGGAATGAGGCGCATTTCAATCATGGTCGTAGCGTTGTTCCTGCTCGGCGGCGTCATCGGCTGCGTCCCGGGCTACAACAGCCTGCTGTTTACCACCAAAACGAACGCCGGATTTGTGGTTGAGACTAAGCCGCCGGAGGTCAATCTGGACATAGGCCGGCAGGAACTGTTACTTGCCCCGAGTTACGAGGAGGGCAAAACGCCACCAGTCATGGCCAGCTTCCGCTTTGACAACAAGAAGGCGTTTAACAACTATCTTGGGTCCGCTTTCACCACGGGTGACGCAGCAGTAGCGATGGCCCGGCTATACGACGCCGAGGACTGGCCCGAGGTAAAAGGTGACAAAGCTTGGGCACTGTCAGGCGATGATTGGAAGAGAGAGGAAGGGGACTACGATTCATCCGTCCGACTTGAGATGGAACCCAAGATGCCTGCGCTCGTTCCCAAGGAAGAGCCGGGCAAGGTCCGACCGGTTCTCTTTGGAACCGACACGTCGTTCGGGTTCAAGGCGTCGTGGTCGGGCATGGAGTCGGCGTTCCCTGACTACATTCGACTAGCCTATCAGCGCCGTGAGCTGGCCTTCGCCGCGGTCACCATAGGCCCGGATGTGGAGGGCAAGGGCGAAAACCGTAAGATCACCGGACTGAAAGCACGAACTCCTTCCCTGCTCGCGACCGTCGATGCGAAAGCGGAAGTGGGCAAGCCGTTTGACATCAACCTGGAGTACCTCCAGTACTTTGCCAGCGGCCGCGCAGCCACAGCCCTCGCGATGCGCAAAGCCGTGCGAGAAGCAATGCTCCGTAGGTTGGATCCCAAAAGTGCCGCTGGTTTTGACGAAATAAAACGACTGGATCCATCAGACTGGGGATGTTGCCGTACCAACGTCTGGAACTGGCTCCTGGGAGACGGGGAAACTGAGGAGGAGCAGAACGCTCGAACGGCGAGATTGGAGGAACTTCTTGTGGAACGGGGCGTCGAGGATCTGGCCGGCGATTGGGTCGACGCGGAAACCACAAGTGAGGCCGAACTGTGTCAGGTGATGGAGGCCCTAGGGATTGAAGCATGTGGGATTGGGGCCGACGATGCTGGCGGGACGGACGATGCTGGCGGGACGGACGATGAGGGAGGAACTGGGTAGATCTGCACCGAACAAATCCCTTTTGTATCGTGAAGCGGACTTGTGAGAACGGGGGCGACTTGCGTACAGGGGCGCGCTGGTCTGACGCGTGTCAGTAGAGACCGTAGTTGGAGGTTGAAGATCAATGGGCAAGAAGAAGGCAACACAAGGTAACCGGAATCTGGCTAAGACCACGGCGCTCCAGAAAGCTGATCTATGGATGAGAAGTCCGAGCGTCGTTAAGGTCACGCTGACGCGCGAAACGGACCCAACCAAATGGACCGTGACCAGAACACGAAGGTAGTCACCACCGGCGCTTGTTTGAGTGGACCACAGTGGAAAGCGGATGGGCAACGCCTTTCGCGTGCTTGGTGAGATGTCTGTTTACCTTCATCGCACTCGGAGGGGTGATGGAGGGTTGCAGGATCCATCCTGGCACCAACCACTTGCTGTTGGTGGCGCGGTCCAATAGTGGGTTTGATGCGGACACGGTGCCGACGGTGGTCGAGCTTTCGCTGATGGGGCGGTATGACGGTATTCATGCGCCCAGTTTCGAGGAGGCGCAGACGCCGCCGGTGGTGACGAGCCTTCGCCGCCAGAAAGGGCTTTGGCCGCCGATGGGGGCGATCTTCGCCGCGGGGCCTGCGGCCTTGGGCGTCGCCAGCGGGACTAACGCCGAATCAGCGGGTTTGGGCAGGAGTGAGGAAGCGGTGGCAGCGGCCGTACAACGCTGCGAACAGTTGAGCGAAATCGAATTGATGCAGCCTCCGAAGGTGCATCATCCGAGCCAGCGGCTTTTCCGGCCCGGGGACGTTCCGCCCGTCTCGTTCTCGACGTCCAGGTCGATCGGGGTCGAGCTTGAGTTCCTTGCCCCCAGGTCCCCGCCGGTACTCCAATCTGTGCACGCGGGCATTCGCCGCAAGGAACTATTAGCCACGCCGCTTTCGATCAGCGAACAGCCCAACCGTGACCGCCCATTCGTGGTCCGAACGCCCTCGGTTCTGGCGCTCGTCAACGTTCCGGGTGACGAGAACAGTAGGCACCCGGCTAGTGCGGAAGAGGGTTCCGCAGACCGAACGGCTGACGACACGACAGCGGCTGGCACCGTGCCGAAGGCGACCATCGAGAGTTCGAACGCCAATGCGGACCTGGACACCGAACAGACTGGCCGCCACAAACTGACGAGAATCCAGTTCTTCGCGACCGGTCGGGCGGCTACCAGGCTAGCCACGGACCCGCGCGTGCGCAGGGTGTTTCTTGAACCGTTGGTGGGAAAGAACGGCACGGCCGCAGCCAATGCGACGCCGCCGGAGACCGACTAGAATCGATTCGGAAAGACCTCTCCTGCTTTCGCGGGGAGGATAATGTGAAGGGAGCCCGGACAGTCTTGACCCTCCCCCAGCCCCTCCCTGGGAGGGAGGGGAGCTTGGGTGAGGATTCTGACCTGTAGTCGGGGCATGGTGCTTTTTCGCCCGGTCAGGAGAAGGGAACAAACCATGGAAGCCCGAGAACCAGATGAGAACAATCACTACAGAGCGTTCCTCTTGGCCTGCACGCTCATCTGCGTAGTTCTATCCGGCTGCGCCACTCGGCAGGAGCATAACGATTACTTCGCGCGGATGGTTGCCCGCATGCCGGCTGCCGGGCAATTACACATGTACTCTCAGGTTGACGGCCTGTCAGCGAGTTACATCGGCCCGGGGGGCAAAGGCGGGTGCTCTGGCGAGTGCGGGCACGTTGGGGCGCTTGTTGGTGCTCACTACGCGGACGGCAAGCTGAGGTTGTCTTTCAACGTTCAGGTGAAACCGCGTGCGGCGCGCGGGCTGGCTGCCCTCGTCCAATTCGTTGACCAGACCGGTTCCGTGGTCCCACTGACCGACGCGTTCGACAGCGTCCCCGATGTTACCTCCTCTGAGCCATGTACCGACGTATTCGAGTTCGACACCAAGGCGACTGCGAAGAAGGTCCGAACGTTCGAGCTGCGTGTGCGGCACAACGCCATAAAGACCTGCGACGACCATGACGTCGTCGGCGAGGCCGAGCTTACGATTCACCCTCCTCCGCCACCGACTCTGCCCAAGAAGGTCGAGCAGCCGAACCCACCAAGGACGAAGGGCTGCCGAAAACATCGATGTGAACCCCGTTCACCCTGCTGCCGCGGCCAATGCCAGTGCGGGAAGCACCACTGCCGATGTGGACACCACCACGCCAATCGACGACAACGCATGTAGCGTATGCGTGGGGCCGGACTGGAGCCGCCGAGAGGACGCAAGCCCGGACCTAGTCTCGTAACTGCGAGCGATCACTGCGTCGGGTCAACGGCCGCCTTGAGTATTGGATCGTACTCGTCCTCGATTC
This sequence comes from Phycisphaerae bacterium, assembly GCA_050050135.1. Taxonomy (GTDB): domain Bacteria; phylum Planctomycetota; class Phycisphaerae; order UBA1845; family UBA1845. The sequence goes on along the minus strand of JASFUW010000070.1, from coordinate 11,508 downwards.
CCTTGAGCCGCTCCTGCAATGCATCGTCGCGGCCGGTGTATGTTCGCTTCGTGCGGGCCAGGGCGACGAACCACTTGACCACGTTGTCGTAGTCGGTCAGGTCGATGTATTCCTGGGCGATCTTCGTGCGCTTCTTGTCGCAGTTGTGGTAGTTGCCGAGTGCCAGACACATGCCGGTGGCTTCGTAGCCGAAGATGCAATAGGCACTGGCTTCGCACATGCCACCGTCCATGAGCCGACGCTGATACTTGAAACCCTTGTCCGATTTGACGAGGTCATCAGCCACGTGCCGACGGCGAGCCGTCGTGGTCGAGAAAAAGGGTCGTCGTCCGGTCGCCGACGCGGAGGATCGGGCCGTCGCCCACGCACGCCGCTCGATCGAGTCGGGTGGCGCATCGCACTCCTGCGCTCGGGGCAAAGGTGTGCAACGATCCTCCAACGTCCCTACGAACTACATTCTGGATTCGACGTCTGCGACGAGCATTCGCGTCTTGACGGCCACGTCGGCGGTAACGGAGAAGCTGTCGATCCCGCACCTCACCAGGAATTCGGCGAAGTCGGGGAAGTCGGACGGGCCCTGGCCGCAAAGACCGACCTTCTTGCCCATGTCTTTGCAGGTCTCGATGACGCTGGCGATCAGGGTCTTGACCGCGGCATTCCGCTCGTCGTACAGGTGCGAGACCAACGCGGAATCCCGGTCGAGCCCCAGGGTCGTCTGGGTCAGGTCGTTCGAGCCGATGGAGTAACCGTCGAAAAACTGCAAGAAGTCGCGCGCCAGAATCACGTTCGACGGAATCTCGCACATCATGTACAGACCGGCTCTCACGCCCGCGTCGTCGACGATCCGGCGGACTTTTTCGGCCTCCTTCGGCGTCCGCACGAACGGAAACATGACGTTGACGTTATCAAGTCCGAAATCATCGATGACCTTTTTGACCGCGACGCATTCCAGGTTGAACGCTTCCCGGTACCGCTCGTCGTAATAGCGCGACGCGCCGCGCCATCCGATCATGGGGTTCTCTTCTTCCGGTTCGAACGCCTGTCCGCCCATGAGGTTGGCATATTCGTTGGACTTGAAGTCGGAGAAACGGAAGATGACGGGCTTAGGATAAAACGCCCCCGCGATCCGCCCCATGCCGACCACGAGCTTTTCGACGAACTCGTCTTCCTGACCGAGCTTCAACAGGTAGAGCGGGTGGTGCCCGATGTGCGACGCGATGATGAACTCCAGCCGCGCGAGCCCGACGCCGTCCTGCGGAAGGCGGGCGGCAGCGAGTGCCTTCTCGGGCGAGCCGACGTTCAGCATGATCTTCGTGCGCGTCTCGGGCACGTTATCCAGGCTGATTTCCTCGATGTCGTATCTCGGGAAGCCCGCAAAGACCACACCGTGCTCGCCCTCCACGCAGCTTACCGTCACTTCCGCGCCCTTCTTGATGGCCTTGGTGGCGGTCTCCGTGCCCACCACGCACGGGATGTCCATCTCTCGCGCCACGATCGCGGCATGACACGTTCGCCCGCCCTGATCGGTGACGATGGCCGCCGACCGCCTCATGATCGGCTCCCAATCGGGGTCGGTCATCTTGGTGACAAGAACCTGTCCGTCCTCGAAGTCGTCGATCTCGCTGATGTCCTTCAGCGGCTTGGCCAGCCCGTGACCGACCTTCATACCGACAGGACGACCGACCGTCAGCACCTTGAAATCCTCTTTCTTGTCGACGAAGTAATACCGTTTGTAGGAGACGTCGCGGGAGTGGATCGTCTCGGGACGGGCTTGGAGTATGAAAAGCTCCTTGGATTCGCCGTCCTGCGCCCACTCGATGTCCATGAACATGCGGCGGCCTTGCTTTTTGCTGTAGTGCTCCTCGATGGCAAGCGCCTGAGCCGCCAGATCGGCGTATTGGGCGTCTTCCAGGAGCTTGAGCGGATTCTGAATCACACGCAGCGAGTGCCGCAAAACGTACACCTCGTCGGGCTTGACCTCTCCCTGCACGATCGCTTCACCCAACCCGCGGTGCGGCGTGATCAAGACCAGGTTCTCGTTGCCCGTTTCGGTATCGATGGTGAACATCACGCCGCTGACCCCGTGCCAGTCAGCCCGGACCATCTCCTGGATGCCTACGGAAAGCGATGCCTCCGCCTCGGGAAACCCGATCTCGTGGCGATAGGACATCGCCCGTGCAGTATAGAGCGAAGAGAAGCACTTCTTGATCTTGTCGAGGAGCTCAGGAACACCGGACACGTTCAAGAAAGTATCCTGCTGACCGGCAAAGCTGGCGTCGGGCAAGTCTTCGGCCGTCGCCGACGACCGGACCGCCACGTTCCGAGCGGAATTCAGCTTTCCGAACGCCGCGGCCACGTCGTTCTCGAAGTCCTTGTCGAGCGGCCGGGATTCGATCATCGCACGAATCTCGCGCGATGATCTGTCCAGCAGCCCCATGTCCCGGTACCCGTCGGATTTGAGCGCCCGGATGCGGCTGGCGATCTCATCTTTCAGCGGAGCCATGAACGCCCGGTACGCGTCGGTCGTGATCGCGAAACCGTTCGGAACCTTGATCCCTTCCAGCTTCATCAACTCGCCCAGCGAGGAGTTCTTCCCGCCGGCAATCGCTATATCATCCGTTCCCAGATCGCTGAGCCAGCGGAGGAACGGGGTCTTCGAGGTGGACAATGCAAGCTCCTTAATGCGGGTCGGACGCGGCCATCGAGCCGCAGTCGGCAATCCGTTCTCGCGCGTATCTTCCCGTAGGCAAGACCGTTAGGCCCCGCAACAACCCGCCATGCCGCCCTACGAAAGGCGAACTCGTCTCGATCTCGAGGTTGACCCCGGCTCGGACCCGCGAAAGCGCGGCGGATCATACGGTGGACCTGACGTAAACGGCGGATTCTACAGGCGGTGCGGCGAGGAGCAACACCTTCCGTGAACCTGCCCATCGCACGCCGGGTCCCGCCGGCGAATCCTGTCGGAAGCACGCGATTGCGGTTACCATGTTCCGCGGAGCGTACCGCAGCCGCGAGTTCGACCAGCGCGGCACGGTCCGTGCAGACCGCAGACCGCGCCATCGCCGCTTTCCGTCTGATGCGGAGTCACCAACATGAGCCTGGAAACACTCTTCTCACCGCGGGCCGTGGCGGTCGTCGGCGCCTCCAATCGCGAGCTGACCATCGGATACCGCATCATCCAAAACCTGCTGGAATTCGGCTACAAGGACCCAATCTACCCCGTTAACCCCAAGGGCGGCGAGATACGTGGACTTCACGCGTATCCCTCGATTCTGGACGTGCCGGAACCCGTCGACGTCGCGCATATCGTGATCAAAAACGCGTACGTCCCGGCGTGCGTCGAGGATTGTGCCAAGAAGGGCGTCAAAGCCGTAATCGTGAACACAGCCGGTTTCCGCGAGATCGGGCCCGAAGGTGCTTCCCTGGAGGAGCAACTCGTCGAAGTGGCCGCGCGGACCGGAATCCGCGTATTCGGCCCCAACTGTCAGGGCATCATCAACACCGACCCGAATGTCCGTGCCTACTGCAATTTCACCTTCACCAGACCAACGCCCGGACACATTTCGATCGTGGCTCAGAGCGGCGGCGTCGGAGAGGTCATCCATCAGCGCATCGTGGAGCTGGGTGTCGGCGTACGCCATTACGCCAGCAACGGCAACGCCTGTGATATCTCGATCCCGGAAATCCTGCGACATTTCGGAGAGGATGACCAGACCAAAGTCATCGTCGTCCACATCGAGAGTCTGCCGGACCCTAGAGAGTTCCTTGAGGCAGCCGTCGAGGTCGCGGCTCGCAAACCTGTCTTGGCCATGAAAGTCGGGCGGACCGTGGAGGGCGCAAAGGCGGTCACCTCGCACACCGGCGGCATGTTGAAGCAAGACACAGCCATCGAGCTGATCTTCGAGCAGGCCGGCGTTGTCTCGTTCCGCCGCATCGAGGACCTCTGCCAGTCCGCGATTGGATTCGCGCTTCAACCCATACCGGCCGGCAACCGTGTGGGCATGATCGCCAACACCGGCGGACCGGCTATCATCGCGACGGACGAACTCATCGAGGGCGGGATGGTCATGCCGCCTCTCTCAGACAAGACAGCCGAATTCCTCCGCGAGAAGCTTTATCCCGAGGCGTCGATCAACAATCCGGTCGATGTCCTCGCAACCGCCGGTCCGGAGCACTTCGCGGCCGCGATCAACGCACTGATCGACGACGACGGCATCGATGCGGTGTTCTTGAACTTCGTGACGCCGTTTTTCGTCGACACCGAGGGAGTCGCCCGCGAGATCGCCGAAGCAAACGAGCGATCGAGCAAGCCCATCGTAGCCACCGTCATGACCGAAAAGCAAGGCTGGGCCAAAACGCTCGGCATCATTCGAGACAGCGGTGTGCCAACCTATGACATGCCCGAGACCGGTGCGAACGTGCTGGTCTCGATGGGGCGGTATGCGGCGCTGTCGAACAGACCGTCCGAGGCACCGGTCTCGTTCACCGACGTCGATCGTGAGCGGGCCGCGTCGCTGATCCTAAGAGGCGTCGAGTCCGGCGGATCGTGGCTCGCAGCCGGCGACGGTTTCAAGCTGCTGGAATGCTACGGCCTTCCCGTCGCTCGGTACGTCTCGGCTGGTTCGGTCGACGAATGCGTCGCTGCCGCCGAGAAGATCGGCTTCCCCGTCGTGCTGAAGGTCGATGCCGAATCGGTCGTGCACAAGAGCGATAGCGGCGCGGTGGCGCTGGGCGTCGCCGATGCCGACGCCGTCCGGGCGACAGTGAACGCATGGAACAGGCGATTTGCCGACGCGTCTCCCGAGTTTCTGGTCCAGGAGCAACTCGAGGGAGGTCGTGAAGTCATACTCGGGGCGAAGGCGGAACCGGGTCTGGGTCACGTCATCATGTTCGGGCTGGGCGGAATCTACGTCGAAGTCTTGAAGGACGTCAGCTTCAAGCTGGCACCGGTCACCGATGGCGAAGCCCGCGAGATGATCGACTCGTTAGAGGCGTCACGGCTGTTGACCGGCGTGCGTGGTCAAATCGGTGTGAACATCGACGCCCTCGCTGACGCCATTCAACGCATCGCGAAGATGGTCGTCGAGAACCCTCAGATTCGCGAACTGGATGTGAACCCGCTCTTCGCGCTCGCGGACGGCGTCAAAGCGGTGGACGTACGTGTGATGCTTTAGGAACCTGCTCTACGAGTGGCACCACCAAGACCTCAACCTGAGCCGCGGGCTTTAGCCCGCGCGGGCGTCCGTGAAATGTCCGCCCGCCGGGAATGCGGTGCGGAGCCTCGGACTACTTGTCTGACACACGACGAACGCGGGTGAGGGCATCCGAGCGTAACACTGAAGTGTTACATGACAGACACCAAGGGCAACCCGATCATCTGGGCCATCATCCCCGCCGCCGGTCTGGGCCGGCGAATGGGCCGAGCGAAGCAGGCGCTTCACTACCGGGGATCAACCTTCGCCGCCGTTGTGACACGAACGCTCCTCGACGCAGGTGTCGAGACCGTCGTGGTGGTGACCCGCGCCGAACTCGCCGAGTCGCTGCGGTTGCCCGACGACCCGAGAGTGACCCTCGCCTTCAACGACGACACCGACACCGAGATGATCGATTCCATCCGCATCGGGCTCGCCGCGCTCGACCACGTCGGTGCCGCCTCCGACGACGGAGTACTCGTTGCCCCCGCCGACATGCCAACGATCTCGTGCCCCACCTACCATGCATGTAGCCAAGCCTTCCGAGACAACCCGGGCCATATCGTGATAGCGAGACACAACGGCAAGCGGGGCCATCCGATCATCTTCCCGTTCGCCTTGCGTCGTATCGTCGACACGCTCGACGACGGTCTGCGCAACCTCCCGATCGCTTGCAAAGCCGACGTGCACTACGTTGACGTCGACGACCCCGGCGCAACCAATGATGTCAATACGCCCGGCGACTACGCGCGACTCAATCCGCCGGATTCACTGGACATCCAAGAGCCGTGATTCGACGGTCGCGTGTACATGGGTCCCATCCTCGACCCCGCGTGTGTGCCCCATCATTCGCCCCGCCGACGAGTTACGCTTGTCTGTGCACTTTCTCGAGGCGAAGGTCGCGGACCCCGACTTGTCAAGAGACGCGTGGTCACTTGACCGTGTCGCTGCCGGGGCGTTCCGATCGTGCAAGCATCTCACTTTCTTGGGGGCAATGGAATTCGCAGCCGCCGCCGAGTTATTCACAGCCGAACCTCGCCTACCTCCCCTGGGCTGCTCAGTTCGTCTGTGACTAACCTCGGGCATGGTATCAGTGGGGGACCGACGGCTCTCGGCGCGCTTTCCCTGGATCGGGCTTCTATCCCCTACCAATCCCGGCGGGCGACCCGTCGACTACGGGGATGTCCTAAGCGCCGGGCTGGACGGGGCACCCGCGTCTTGAGAACGTCACTCTGGGGTCTGATACTCACACGTCCGAGGGTAAACTCGACAATCTACAGATTTCCCACCGCCACACTGCGACGTGCGAGGTCTCAAGGGATGGAGACAACGCGCGGGCGGCGTCACTGCCGTACGGCCAGGCGTCCGCGTTTCTTTTCTCGCGGTATTTCGTTCGGAGGCACCGGATTTACAGCAGGGGAAGCGTGATGCGACATGTTCTTGCGACCTTGGTCGCAGCCATCATAACGCCTGCGCTGTCACCCGCCCAGGAAGTCCAGATCGAGGGGAAGATCTACATCGACTCCCGCGCATCGTGCTGTCTTCTCTACGACGTTGAAACCCGGAGGATGTACGAACTGTTCGGAGGCGATGCAGACCTGTGTAGGGCTGGCATCCAGGCTGTTGTCTCGGGATACTCCTCATCGTACTGGCCGCGACGTTGCAGGAACACGACGTTGTTCACCGTCCTCAGTTATGAGATTCTACCACCTTCGCCCTGGTGGACACCAAGCCTTTGTGCGATCCGGCCGATACATCCGACCTCTGACCATTCAGTAACAATCACGTTTTCAGGAACGTGGGGCAGCACCTGCGTGCCCAACCGCTCACGTGCCACCGTGGTGGACGACACCATCCAGTTGGATGCCATCCGTCACTATTCAGAAGGTGCCATTTGTCTGGCAGCACCCACCCCTTGGTCTCTCTCGGAGAACGTCGGACCTTTGGAGGCGGGTACCTACGTCGTCAAGGCAAGCCTGGTCGACAATACCGTACAGGTGTCTGGCCTGATGGACGCATGTACGCTCGTCGTCATCGACAATACGATATTCGCAGATTGTATGATGGGACCCGCGGTCGGTGTATTACCGGATTGCGAACCGGCAGATCTGAACGCCGACGACGTCGTCGACCTCCGAGATTACCAAGACTATCAGCGCCTCGATCAGATCGCGCCGCATCTGGGCAGCTACACGGATGTCGGCTGTTATTACGACACCGACGCGACCTGCGTCGACAACGACGCGATTGAACTGACCATCAACCCCGCCATAGTTCGTCTGACGCATCACAATGCAACTTACATTTGGGCCGAAGAGATCGAAGTTTTACTCTCCATCGACGGCTCGACACTCAGGGTGACCGAGCGCGTTGCTCACCCGTTGGCCGAGTCATTCTGCTGCTACCGTGTGAAGGCCACTGTGGCCGCCTTGCCGCGTGGACCCTACACGATCGAGTACTGTTGGCAAGATGATGAGGTAGGCAGAGAGGTTTGCCACCGAGAAGACATTGACGTCCCCTGACAAAGCGCACCGTGAAGCACACAACCTTGTGGCGACCGGCGTGTCGTCACGAGGACGTCCCAAGCGCCGGGATGAACGGGGCGCCCATTAACGTTGCCCCAGTCGCCGCAGCCCCGCGTCGAGAAGCGCAGCCGCCAGGATCACCAGTCCAAGCACCACCTTCTGCCAGAAGTGCTGCACGTTGAGAAGATTCAGACTGTTGTTCAGCACGCCGATGATGAGCGCGCCAATCAATGTCCCCACAATCGTCCCGCGACCGCCGAACAAACTCGTTCCACCGACGACGACGGCTGCGATCACGTTCAGCTCCCACATCTCGGAGACCTTCGGGTCCCCCGCCATCAGCTTCCCGTCCTGCATCACCCCGACAATCCCGCATAACGCACCGGTCAGGACGTAGACGATCCATCGCGTGAGGCCCACATGGATGCCCGCCAGGCGGGCCGCCTCTTCGTTACTGCCCACCGCGATTACGCTCCGTCCGAACACCGTTCGCGTCAGCAAGACGTGAAAGATCGCGAAACCGAGCAGCATGATCAGCACCGGAACCGGAAGCAGCTTGCCGAAGACATTTTCGAGCACGAACCCGCGCCCCAGCGTCAAAAGCGCCGACGGAAGCTCGTAGACCGTCTCGCCGTCACAGGCAATGAACGCCAGACCGCGAGCAATGAGCATGGCCGCGAGGGTTACGATAAACGGCGGGATGCGGAACCGGGCCACCACCGAACCGGAGACAGCGCCCGTGCCGGCGCCGACACCGATTCCCGCACACAGGCCCAATGCGATGCACAACGTCGGCGAGACATCGAGCGTTGCCCGCATCGCGACCGCCGCCACCACACCCGTCAACGCCACCAGCGAACCGACCGACAAGTCGATCCCGCCGGTCACGATCACCAGGGTCATCCCGAAGGCGATCAACGCCTCGAACGAAATCTGCCGCGCCACGTTGATCAGGTTCTCGGGCCTGGCGAACAGACCGTCGGTCAGCAGGGTCATCACGACGATAAGCAGCCCGAGCACCACCGGCATGCGCAAGCGGACCAACCAGAGTAGACCGCCGCGCCACGCGCCGCCTTCAAGGCTGGCTCGCCCCGGCCGGTCGGCGGCCGTCTCGCGCGCTTGGGGTGTCTCGTTGCTCATGCCGCGATGGTCTCCCCGGACGCCAGTCGCATGATCTGTTCCTGCGTGACGCCGCCGCAACCGTTGTCGAGGATTCCGGTCAATCGCCCGGCGTGCATGACGCCGATCCGGTCGGCCATCCCGATCACTTCCGGCAGCTCGGATGAAATCATCACCACCGCGCTGCCCTCCTCCGTCAGACGATTGATCAACGCATAGATATCCTGTTTCGCCCCGACGTCGATCCCCCGCGTCGGTTCGTCAAAGATCACGACGCGATGCGGTCTGCACATCCACCGCGCGAGCAGCACCTTCTGCTGATTGCCCCCGCTGAGCGTTTCCACGAGTGACTCGATGCTGACAGCCCTGATCTGCAAGTCAGCCGCCATATCGCTGACCAGCGCGCGTTCGCGTCGGTTCCGCACGAACCCGGCCGTGGCAACCGCTTTGGGGTTGGCCAGTGACACGTTCTCTCGCAAGCTCCGCTCCAACAGCAGCCCTTGTTGCTTTCGATCTTCGGGGAGCATCACGACCCCGGCCGCCATCGCCTCCCTCGGACTTCTGAACGGCCCGACCCGGTCCCCGACCCGGACCGCACCTGCACTGACCGGAACCGCGCCGAACGCCGCCTTGGCCACGGAACTCCGGCCCGATCCCACGAGCCCCGTCAGCGCGAACACCTCACCGCCCGAAACCTCGAAGCTCACATCCGAAAACCGCCCCGGAGCGGACAACCGAGCCATCCGCAACGTGACCTCACCGTGCTCGTGCCCGCGCGAGGGAAACTCGTCCCCCAGCGACCGGCCGACCATTTGGACGATCAGCCGGTCGCGGTTCGTCTGGTTGACGGGACGCGTGGAAATGTGCTTCCCGTCACGCAAGACGGTTACCGTATCCGCGATCTCGAAGACCTCATCGAGCCGGTGCGAGATGTAGATGACGCTGACGCCCCGCGCTTTCAGATCACGAATGAGCCGAAAGAGCGCCACTAGCTCGTGTGCGGTCAGAACGGCGGACGGTTCGTCGAGAATCAGTATCCGGGCGTCCAGTGACAGCGCTTTGGCAATCTCGACGAGCTGCTGCTGAGCGACGGTCAGCCCGCCGACCAGCTTGCGCACGGGCAGGGCAACGCCCAACGTCGCGAGCAGGTCTTCCGCACGCCGGTGCAGTGCAGGAAAGTCGACAAACCCGGACACCCGAGATCGCGACCATCGCCCCAGAAAGATGTTCTCGCTTACCGACAGGTCAGCAACAAGATTCAGCTCCTGGTAGACAATCGCGATTCCACAACGCTGCGCCGCGCGCGCGTCCGTAATACGCGCCGTCTCTCCATCAATCGCGATCTGTCCGCGGTCGGCCTGAATCGCCCCCGACAGGATTTTCATCAGCGTGCTCTTGCCCGCCCCGTTCTCCCCGACCAGCGCGTGAACGCTCCCCGCGCCGACCTCGAGGCTGACGTCATCGAGCGCCTGCACCCCGGGGAACGCCTTGGATACGCGGTCGCAACGAAGTCGCGGTTCGGCGGAGGGCATGTCTGGGCTCTTTAGTCTCCCGTGAACCGGCCGACGTCCACCGGGAGGACCTCGGGGACGACTCGCCCGGACAGCGAATCGTGGATCGCCTGAATCGTGAGCTGACCGATCATCCGCGGGTGCTGAATGACATCGCCGTAAATCGCACCCGTCTTGATTTTCTCGCGCGCTTCGGGCGTCGCGTCGTATCCGACGATCTTGACCTCGCCCAGCTTGCCCGCGGCTTCGATCGCCGCCAACGCGCCGAGTGCGGTGTCGTCGTTGATCGCAAACACGCCGCCGAGTTCAGGGTGCGACTGGAGCAGGTCCTCCATGACGGACGCAGCCCGCTCGCGCTTCCCGCCCGCAGAAAGCTCAGCCACGATCCTGATCTTCGGTTGTTCCGCGATCTGGTCCTTGAACCCGGCTACCCGATCCATCACGCTGGTGACCTCGGGATGGGTCAGCACAGCCACCTCGCCTTGTCCGCCGATCGCTTCGGAAAGCATGTGCGCCGCCTCGCGCCCACCCTGCCTGTTGTTGGACGCGATGTGGCAGACGACCGCCCCGAGCGGCGACGTGCTGGCGATGTCGGCCGTGAAGACGGGAATGCCCGCCTCGTTCGCCTGCAGGATGCTCGCACCGACGCTCCGCGAGTCGCACGGGCAAACCACCAGCGCGTCCACCCGCTGCACGATGAGTTCGTCAATCTGATTCGCCTGACGCGCCGAGTCCATCTCCGCCGTGGTGATCAACAGTTCATACCCGAGCTTGTCCGCCTCGTCTTTCAGACCGGCCCTCAGATCCTGATAAAACTGGTGCTGAACGGTGAGCAGCGTGACGCCGATCCGCTTTGCCTGGTCCGACGATTCAGCGTTTGTGCCTGCGGTTTGCGGCGCACTCGCCGGCTGCTCGGACCGCTCGCAACTTGCCAGACCGACAACCAGCGCTAACGAGCAAACTCCCATCCGACAAAGAGACCGAGTCGGCTTCAGCGGCACGGCCGGGCCGCCGACGCGAAACCGCTCGTGCGAAATTGGACGGATCATGCTCTTGTGTTCTCCTGCGACGGTGTTTATTTCATGCGCTCAATGGCTTGCGCCAATCGCAAGCGCCGCGCCGGCGGACTTCTAGTCTGTCCGTTCTCTCACGGAGCGGAAA
>JASFUW010000069.1:0-15497 GCA_050050135.1 Phycisphaerae bacterium | reverse complement strand
CAGGTCTCGGACGAAACGCAACGTCGCCGTCCGCGCGGTCGACGCCGATGCCGTAGTTTCGCTCCTTGACGTTGTCGGAGTCCGGATCGTCGAGCCAGGTCGCAGGCCCGGTCGCGTGGCTGCCGTTGTCGCCGCCGAACGGTTTGGGCTTCGGTTCGGGCTGCGCGTCTTCTTCCGGTTCTTCCTCCTCGCCCGCGTTCTCCTCGGGCCAATGGGTCTCGTATTCGTCCGTCCCGCCGACGTCCAGGAACAGACCCAGCGACGTGGTATCGGCGAAATAATCGCTCACACCGCCGCGGGCACGGAATCGATTGTCGAACTCCGTCTTGCCCGGCCAATTCCCGGCTTTGCCGACGTAGCGGTCGTCGCCGCCGAGTTCGATAAAGAGGCTGACGCTTCGGTTGATCGATCCGCTGATGCCGTTGCCCTTCACGTCATAGACGTCGTTACCACCGATGTTGACCAGCAACGCGTGCGTGAAGTCGTGCCCCCACGCCATGCACATGTTGGACGTCGCCTCCGCCAGGTGCATGTCATTTCCGCCTTCGTCAATCAGGGCTCCTATGCAGAAGTGCGCCCCGGCGCCTTGACTCCACACGACCCCTCGGTATACGTCGTCCCCCGCCCCATCATGAAGCAGTCCCGTGCCGAACCAGTACCCGGTCCCCTGGCTCCAGTTGCCGGAGCTGTACTCGTCGTCCCCTTCGCTATCGAGCAACGCCCCGAGACCGCCGGCCCACGAATGACCGTCCGCCCCGTCGCCGCGTCGGCCCATCGCGCAGCCCTGCGCGTTGCTCACGGTGATGTCCTGGCCTTTGGAGTGATACGACGGTCGTCCGGTGACCTTCGAGTCGCGGACGGCTTCGTAGGAGTCGTCCCCCTTTCGATCGGCCAACACGCCGACGCCGCCGACACCACCGAAGCCCTGCCCGTCGGCGTAGAGCTTGTACCGATCCCGCCCGTCGCTATCGAAAAGAAGTCCCACGCCGAAATACCCGCAACCCTGACCGCTGAGCTTCGTGAAGTACTCGTCATCGCCCGCCAGGTCGGCGCAAAGTCCGAACCCGAATTGCCCCGCGCCCTGCGCATAGCGTTCGGCTTCGTAGGCGTCGTTCCCTTCATGGTCGATCAGGACGCCGATCCCGCACAGTCCCGCCCCTTGCGCCGGGCCGATCGCGTGGTATCGATCATTTCCCGCAAGATCGAGTGCGAGCCCGATGGGTCGACGGGGGCTCGACGACGCCACCTCACCCTCGTACAGGTCGTCACCGCCGAAATCGACGATCAGCAGGGCGTCGGTCCCGTCGATCACGTCGTTGCCTCCGCCGCGTACGCGTATCCATCCCCACGGCGTCTCCCAGTCGAATGTGAACGGTTCAACGCTCTCTACGTCCATCAGTGCCAATCTGGCGTCATCAAGCGCCTGCACGCACTTCTCGGATGCGTACCACAGGCTGGCTTCATCCCACGTCCCGGCGACGTCGTCGATCTCGGGGGAATAGTCGTACGCGTCGACTTCCTCATTGCCCAGGTCCAACCTCCGCGACACGGCGATCTGCTTCTCGACCGGCACGTTCCGAAACGCCAGCTTCGCCCAGTGGTGCGCGTCCATGATGTTCAGGACGAGTCGCCCGAGGATCGGCCGGGCCTGTTCGGGAATCGCCTGGATCCGCTTGGCGAGGTCGTCCGCCGGTTTGGGGTAGGGCAGCGCATCGGCAAACGTATGGGGGTGCGTCGTCCTGCCCGCGGCCCGGTGCATCGCGAGAATCGCCTCGTCCAACGGCGTATCCTCGGCTGTCAAGTTCGTGGCATAGCCGCGCAAGCCGCCGAACTTCGGGTTGACCCCGAGCCGGTGCACCGCGTGGTACAGCGGCGTGGTCCCGCGTTCGAGTCTCTCGCTGATGGACTGCGGCTCGAGATGGGTCCTGGCGGCCTCCGCCAGCGATCGCGTGAAGGTCACCGTGTCCAGCGGTTCGTCAAAAAGCGAGTCGAACGCCCGGAGCTTGTACGGAATGTCCGCCGGGAACCGTGGCCACCAACCCTTCGGCGTCCATCCCAGGTCCGCTCGTCGCAAACCCGCCAGCGCAAGTGCCTCATCCAACGCATCTGGCGTCTGCGCGGAAAGCGGCCCGCAGGCACAAACCAAGACCCAACCGATCGCCACCTGTAGTGTTCTCATCATGCCGACCCTCTCATGTTCGGGGTGTTTCAATCCTGGAAAACCCGTGGCGCCAACCAGTGTGCCCTCGTTGCCCGACACACGCAACGGCCTCGGGTCGCCTGAAAAAGACGGACGCACCGCCGCCGCACCCGTTTTCACCCTGTGCATACCATTAACCGACCCATCCAGGGGCACCTTGTGCATTTGGCGTACGCGGACTACCATGCGCGGAAATGCGACGTCATTTGGGGTACGTCGCGTACGTTTGGAAGGAGTGCATCATGTCCCGCAAGGTGTCCTGGTTTCTGGGGATCGGGTTGGTCTTCTGTTGCGTGGTCTCCGCCGAAGCTACGCGGCGCTACGACTATCGCAAAGTGGTGTTGGACAACGGTCTGACGGTCATCACGCTGGAGGACCATTCCTGTCCGATCGTGGCTGTCCAGGTCTGGTACCACGTCGGGTCGAAAAACGAAGACCCCGAACGGCAGGGCTTCGCCCACATGTTCGAACACATGATGTTCCGCGGCACCGACCGTCTCGGACCCGAGGAGCACTTCGAGTCGATTCGCGGGACGGGCGGATCGTGCAACGCGTACACCTCGTTCGACAACACCACCTACGTCAACGAGCTGCCGTCCAACCAGCTCGAGCTGGCGCTGTGGCTCGAGGCCGAGCGCATGGCATTTTTGAAAATCGACGACGAAGGTTTCTACACCGAGCGAAATGTTGTCGAGGAGGAACGCCGCATGCGCTCGCTGAACGCACCATACGGGACCGTGATGGAGAAGGTCCTGCCCGTGTTGTTCACCAAGCACCCCTATCGTTGGTCGACGATCGGACAGATTCCCCACCTCAGGGCCGCGACCATCGAAGAGTTGCAGGCGTTCTGGGACAAGTACTACGTTCCCTCCAACGCCACCCTCGTGATCGTCGGCGACGTCACGCACGACCACGCCCAGACGCTAGCACGGAAATACTTCAGTTGGCTCCCGCGGTGCGCCGAGCCCGAACCGCTCGGTATCACCGAGCCGCCCCAAACCGAGCCCCGTTCAGTGACGATTCCGGAAAAGAAGGGCCCCGCACCGATCGTCGGTTTGCTCTATCGCGGTGTCCCGATGGGGCACAAGGACGAAGTCGCAGCCGAGATGCTCATGTCGATTCTGGGCGACGGCGAGAGCAGCCGCATCTACAAGGACGTGGTCAAGGACCAGAAGATCGCTCAGGTGGCCATCGCCGCCGCGGTCAGCCTCGAGGACGACGGTCTGCTGGCCGCCGGGGCCGTGCTCATGCCCTGGGGTAACAAGCAGAGGGTCCTCAAGGTCATGCGCGAGCACATCACACGCGTCAAAGCCGACGGCGTCACCGATAAGGAGTTGGAAAAAGCCAAAAACCAATACCTTCGAAACGAGATCACACAGACGTTGACCGTCGCCAGAAAGGCGGGGCTCCTCGGGCGCTATGAAACGCTCGAAGGGGACGTGGAGAAAGCGAACACCCGTCTGGCCGGGATTCGTGCCGTGACGCGTGACGACATCAGGCGGGTAGCCAACCTCTATCTTACTAGGGAACGCGAAACCGAGGGAATCGTACAACCCAAGATCGGATCGATGTTCAAGAAGCTTCTGGGCTTCGGCAAGGAAGAGGACGTGGATGAAGGGGCCGCCCCGGTCGACAAACCGGAGATGAATCGTGTCGCCACGCGCGGCGGTTGTCGTGCCGCTCTGAAACACCCGAGCTGGTATCCGGACAAACCGCCCATCGCTCCTCTGACCACCACCGTCCCGGAAATCGAGCACCACAAGATGACGCTCGACAACGGACTGACGGTTGTGGTCGTTCCCAACCACGAGGTTCCGTTTGTGACGATGAAGCTGGGCGTGCTCCACGGTTCGTGGACGGACCTTCAGCCGGGTGTCGCCTCGCTGGCGGCTTCGATGATCACGCAGGGCTCCGCCGAGCACACCGCCGCCGAGATGGCGGAGGAACTCGAGTTCAACGCCATTTCACTTTCCGGCGGGGCGTCGATGGACGTGGGGAGCGTGAACGCATCGTGCGTTACGGACAAGGTCGAGCTCGCCGCCAAGCTGCTCGCCGAAGTCGTGCAAACGCCGACGTTCCCCGACGACCAGTTCGAGATCATGCGGCAACAGGTCCTGCTCGGTCTGATGGTCCAGGCCAAGACCCCCGAATACATCGCGGACCGTGAATTCCGTCGCCGCCTTTTCGGTCCGCACCCTTACGCCCGAACCTCCACGGGTGAGCCCGAAGAGGTGCGGGCGCTCACCACGTCTGATCTCAAGAGATGGTGGGGGACATTCGTGCGTCCAAACAAAGCCACCCTCTACCTTGCGGGGGACGTCACGCCCGCCACGGCGTTCACGTTGGCGAAGGCCTACTTCGGTGGCTGGAAGAACGAAACGCCGGAACCCTCGATCGCCTTGCCCGATATACCCGAACCAGCCGACACGCACATTTACATCGTGGATCGGCCTGGCTCCGTGCAGAGCCAAATTCGCGTCGGGCACGTCGGGATCACGCGTCGCGACGAGGGGTACTTCAGCAGCCGCGTGCTCTCGCAAATCTTCGGCGGCAGCTTCAGCAGCCGGTTGAACAAGGCCATCCGCGTCGAGAAGGGCCTGACCTACGGCGCTCGCGGCGGGCTATACCCCAACCGGTTCGCGGGGCGGTTCACCATCAGCACGTTCACCAAGACCCCGAGCACGGCCGAGACCGTCCGGGTCATCCTCGATGAGATAGACCGCATTCGCAAACACCGTCCGGAGCAGGAAGAGGTGGACACCGCTAAGGCGTACCTCGTCGGCAGCTTCGCCGGTGACCGCGAGACGCCGCAGGCCACCGTCTCCGATCTGTGGTTGATCCAGCACGACGGGCTGCCGCCCGACTATCTGAATCGGTATCTCGAAGGCATCAAAAAGACCGGCGGTAAGGACGTTCAGCGGGACGCGAAGCGATTCATGGCCAGGGACAAGCTCACCGTGGTCGTGGTGGGCGAAGCCGAGAAGATCAAGGGCGACCTCGAGAAGATCGCACCCGTCACGGTGGTTGCCGCTGCGGCGGAGGACGCCGAGACGTCGGACCCGGACGGGAGTTGACCGATCACCGTCCGTCGAACCGACTGACCGGAGCTTTGCCTCAGGGTAACACGCGGCTGTTCAGAACAAAGCGGGCGGACTGGAGGGTTGGCACAAACAAAAGCCCGAGTGTGCCTCGGGCTTGTTTACGAATCCATGTCGACGGTTGAGGGTCGGTATGGTTGCTCTCTCACCGCCGGATCAACCCAGAAACGCCACGTAGTCGCCGATAAACACCGCCAGGTCGCTGACGAGCCCGATCACCAGTTCTTCAATAAAGTCCTTCATCACTTTTCTCCTGTCTTTTGGGGTCGCGTTCTTGACGATCTCGTTCGTCGTCGTTCCCCAGTCCATACGAGACCGGGCGGGGTTTCTGCCACGCGTTCGGGTTTTTACGACCGCATCCTGACGCCCCGCACGGATGTCCCAGGCCCCGTCGTCGTTAACCGGTGGCACCGAGCGCGTCGGAGGTCGGTCTTCGGCGATTCCGACGTCGGGACGCTGCCCCGATAAGCCGCTTCGCGCTTGCCGACCCGGTCGGCTTGTAGTGACAAGTATATGGCATTTTCAACCGCCCTGTGCCCGACAAGCCGGGTTCCGCCGCCACACCTAAGTGGCTAGCCGCTGGCACTTTGATCGAACGTCGTGTTCGGTCCGGCCAAGCGCACGATCCCACACGCGCTCGCCCACGAGCCCGGCGGCGCCGGGTCTTAGCGGCGTGCAGCACGTGGGTCAGCGCGACGGTCCGATATTCTCGGCCTCTCAGGCCGCGGGCGCCATTCTTACGGGACGCAGCATTCCTTTTGACGAAGCGGGGCGAGCCGCTACAATGGGAACCCGAGTGGTCGTGTTGATTCTCGAATGTGATACCCGATAGCGGCGTCACTTAGCGTCACGCGGTTGGCGTTTTGTTCCGATGGAGGCCGAGCCTATGCTTGTCGCGCAGCGGCCGATCCCTAGAATCGAAAAGCCTGCGCCGCTGGTCAAGCGATTCTTGGACTACCTTTTCCTGGAATGTGGGCTCGCCGGCTCCACGGTGACAACCTATCAACGCGTCCTCTCCACCTTCTGGGACCACCTCGTCCTCCGCGAGGTCGAGCCGAGTGAGATCACGGTCGACGACGTGCGCGAGTACCTGATCGAGCTGCAAGAGCGCGGGCTCGCCGTCGCAACAGTGGCCCGCGACTTGGCGACGGTCAAGGTCTTCCTTCGTTTCCTATACGGCGAGCGCGTGTTGCGTCGAGACATCGCCTCACTCATCGAGTCTCCCAAGCGCTGGCACAACATTCCCGACACCATTCGCTTCGAACAGGTCCAGGCGTTGCTCAGTGCACCCGACCCGCGCGATGAGTTTTTCCTTCGGGATCGCGCACTGTTGGAGTTGCTCTACGCCACGGGCATGCGCGTCAGCGAGGTCGTCGACCTGACCTTGGACCAGATCAACCTCGATCTCGGATACGTCCGCTGCATTGGTAAGGGGCGGAAGGAACGCGTCGTCCCGGTCGGGCGACCCGCGATCACCGCCCTCGACACCTACATCGACGAGCTGCGACCTCGCTTGAAGGGTGACCGGCATACCTCGGCGCTGTTCCTCTCGCGAACCGGGCGCACGTTGGATCGCACGAACGTGTGGCGTCTGGTCCGCAAGTACGCGGCCGCGGCCGGCATCGACGCTCGGGTCTCTCCACACACCTTGCGACACTGCTTCGGAACGCATATGCTCGCCGGCGGAGCTGACTTGCGGATCGTGCAGGAATTGCTAGGGCACGCGGACGTCACCACCACCCAAATCTACACCCACGTTGACGTCTCCCAACTTCAGCACGTGCACCGCAAATACCATCCGCGACCGTAACGACCTTCGCCTTCGCGAAGTGGGCTTTCTTCGAATGGAGTCGATGTCTATGCCCGGTCTTGAGCACGCTACACCGAGTCGAACGCATGTCCCGCATTGACCTTCGCAATACCACGAGCCTCGCCGATGCGCGCCTCTTGTCCCTGTTCGAGGAGGGGATCAACGGGTGGGCGGTGGGCACGGTGCTTCTGCGTGTCCGCTACAGCCGGGGTGCCGACTTCTCCGGGGCCTGCTATTATGCCGATCGAAGAATTCATGTGAATCTGGGGCGTCACTTGAGGTACCCGTACCAGATGCAAACCGGCATCGCCCGCGCCAAAACGATCGGTCGACGGTGGTACAAACCGCTCTACGCGATCCAGCTCGCAGATGCGTACCAGGTCGTATTATTCGTTTTCATGCACGAACTCTATCATCTGTTGGTGAAGCGGGCGAAGCGGAACACGCGACAGAAGGAATCCATGTGCGATCGGTTCGCCACGCGCCACCTCGTCGACCGATTCGGCGCAAGTGTGTGGAGTGCCAAGGGGCAGCCCGTACCGCGCGAGGTGTGGGATTTTCAGAATCTCGAGGGGTTTGTCGCCGCCGCCCGCGATCGTAGGATCAAACACCCAGCCCGCCGCTTGAATGACCGAAACGGGCGCTGGGCGGTGCGCGAGCAACTCCTGCTGTTTGGCGGATAGCCCCTTGGCCGCGGTAACGGCGACGATAACGTCGACTGATCAAGATGTGTCCGGTGGAGTCCCGACATGCCAGAGCGACCAGAACTTGACACCTTCCCCAACCCGCATCCTACGCGCAACTACGTGATCGAGCATCGGGTGGCTGAGTTCACCAGCCTGTGCCCGAAGACCGGTCAGCCCGACTTCGGAAGCATCAAACTGCGATACGTCGCGGACGCGGCCTGCATCGAGTTAAAGAGCTTGAAGCTATACTTGCAGTCATTCCGTAGCGAGGGCATCTTTTACGAAGACGTGACGAATGTCATTCTCAACGACCTTGTCACCTCGTGCAGCCCCAAGTGGGCACAGATCGAGACCACATGGAGTGTCCGTGGCGGGATCCAGAGCGTCATCACCGCTGAACACGGCGCGAGCCCGACCGGCGTGCGCTAAGGAGAGTCCGCCATGTTGGATGCAGTAGGGCGCGCCCGATTGACCGCAGCGGTTAAGACCTTACAGGTGATTGTCCTCGCGATGGTGGTGGGGGCCCTCGGTTTTCTCATCGTGGGGATGCTGATCGAGGTCGAGCGCGCGCAAAGCAGTGCTGACAGAGGCCTTTCGCCGATTCTTAGCTACATGGCCGCGGCCTTCGGACCGGTTGCGCTCGTCGCCAGCTTCGTGGCGCCCGCGGCTCTGCTGTCGGTCGGAACCGCGCGTGTCGCCGCTGGCAGGCCTCTTCCGGGCGCCGACCGTTCTGACCAGCCGAGAGATGACATCGGTCAACTCATCCAGCTTCACGCCCAAATCACTATCATCGGGTGTGCGTGTTTGGAGGGCGCCGCCCTTCTTGCCGGTCTCGCGTACATGATTGAAAAGCAGATCATCGCCCTGGTCGTGGCGGCCGCGCTGATCACCTTTCTCGCGGCCCGAGTCCCTACCATAACGAAGCTAAGCGAGTGGATCGACGAGCGGTCTGACAAACTCGAACGGATCAGGTCAGCCGCGGTCAAGTAGACGCGCGTCGTGGCACGGCGACCTCTCTCTGACACCGAACGGCGTCAGGAGTCCGGCGGTCACAGCGCCCGCGCAGTCCGTAGCAGCGCCAGGACCCGTCGCGTGGAAATGAGCCCGGGCTGGACGTC
Source organism: Phycisphaerae bacterium (assembly GCA_050050135.1). Classification (GTDB taxonomy): domain Bacteria; phylum Planctomycetota; class Phycisphaerae; order UBA1845; family UBA1845. The sequence continues at coordinate 6,585 of JASFUW010000069.1, read as the reverse complement.
TCGAACAGCGTCAGGCGACAGCCATCGATAATCGGCGATCTCCTTCGGGTCCGGCTGAAATTCGCCGGCTACGTGCCGAACGACCCACACCGCCAGCACGTAGCGATCGTCGTCGGTTCGCACCGCGCCGACACGCCGAGTCGGACGTACCTCGATGCCCAACTCTTCCGCCAGCTCGCGGCAGATGGCGTCACGCGGTGTTTCGCCTGGTTCGACGTGACCTCCCGGGAAACACCAATAACCGCCCAGCGCGACGGTCGAGGCGCGCTGCACCATGAGCAGCTCTGACCCGCGGGCCAGAATCCCTATGACACCCCGCCCGACCGGGCGGCGCGAGCGTGGTTGACGTTTTGGTCCGGCAGACGGGCCCACCGTGCAGTTTCCGACTTTGTAAGCGAGGTGCCGTCGGCAGCCACCTCCGTTGAGTACTCGCCGCACGCGGCAAGGCAAAAAAAGGGCGGCGGGCCTTCGAAGCCCGCCGCCGGAAACTACCTCAATCCTCCTCGTGATCTTTACGGATAGATCAGCGAGTCGGTAGCCGCATAGCTGCCCGGGCCGGTCCCGTACGCGTCCTGGCCGGGATAGGGCGGTACCGAGTAGGTCTGCGGAAGTTCGCCGTGGATTCGCCCTCTCTCGCTGTCCCACGGCTCACCCATCAGTGTGTAGATGTTGTCGTTGTCGATTCCGACAATCGGCGTCCGATTGAAAGAAGCGTGACCGTCTGCGTAAAGACAGTTCTGGCCTTCGCCCTGATTGAAGCCACCATGATTGGACGAATTGTACTTCTGCCACAGTTTCGGCGACGACTCGAGGTCGAGTTCCTCGCCGTCCGCCTTCCAGTCCACGTCGTTCCGTTGTGTGTAGAACGGACCCTTGTCGGCGGCGATGATCTGACGGTTGTCCATACCTTCATGCGGCTGGGTCGGACGCGGTCCGAAGGGCACCTGGTATCCGTAGCTGATGTTGTTATACGACTCGAAGTCGTAGTACAGGTTGATGTCCTCGGTCTGGTCCTCATCGTCGGTCGAACTCGGGCACACGTAGCCCTTGACGGTCACGTCACCTGATCGCACCAACATCCAGAACGCCCGGGTTGTCGTGACCGACACGCTTCCGGCCTGCGGGTCGTTCGCCGTCTCCGACGTGCTCTCGTACGGGCGGTCGTAACCGACCTCGCCGGGGTCGCTTACGGGCACGTTGATCGCTGGTGTGTCGTTCACGTAGTCGACACCTTCGACGTCAATCAGTGCCCGCTTGAACGCCGGGATCATCCACTTCTCTTGGTTGTCGTTCGCGTAAATCTTTCCGGAAGTTCCGATTCCCTTGATATTCGACGCGCAGACCAGTCTCTTGCTCAACTCCCGAGCGCGCGACAAACTCGGAAGAAGAATCGAGATGAGCAAGGCGATGATCGCAATCACCACGAGCAGCTCGATTAGCGTAAATGCTTTCAACCTACGTCTCACTGCGTTTACCTCCTCTACGTGCCACCAGTGCCATTCTGGCATCCGACACCGAGACGCCGGCTCTTTTCGTTACTCAGCGAACCGATCGGCGCTTCGGACGTAGGATACCACTAGCATACGTACCGATTACGGATTACTGCAGGCGCCGTCTTCCACCGGCACGTTCTGTGGAACGGCGCAGCACCTATTACAGATCCTTGGTGAAAACGCGTCGCAAAACGCGTACCACCCATCTGGTCTGATCCGTCGTGTAACAACGACGCTTCGTCGACCGCATCCGGCGACCCGAAAATGGTCGCGCGCACCTAGACGCCTGCGGCGAACTTGCGCCATGTCGTGGAGGTGGGGAGCCTGGAAGGTACGAATAAAAAGTCGCGGCGAATTAAGCAGTTACGAATCAATAATAACGGGAGATAACTTCCACAAACCTCCAAGGAGGCTGGGGAGACTCCGTCCACCAAATCCAATAACAAGTATAACACCGCGCCTGACGCTGTCAATCCGAAGGAACCGAAATCGAGCGCAAAAATGGAGAATTCTCACGCGAGGACTAAGCGCCCGAGCCCCCGTTCCCGCCTTTCGGCGCCGAAACTCCGTTAACCGACTCTACCACTTCGATCCGCTCAAGCGACGATCGCCCCAAACCGCGCCTGGATGCTCGTGCCAGGTAATCCGCATAACCTGGCGATGGCTGCGCCCGCTCCAGTTTACGGCCCAGACGTATATTATTCAGTGAATATAGACCAATCGCGTCTGCCGCGACCGGGTCAACCGATGCGATCAATGTCCCCGAATCCGCGATCGTCTCCGCGGTAGGTTCGGGACCGCCATCAAAGACCACGCGGAGGGCATCAACCAGGGTCAGTCGCAACTTCGACCGAATCTCAGGCAAAGCCGCGATGTCCGCGATGAACGGCGAGCACCCCTGATCGTGGAAACGAGCCGGGTGCTTGACCAGCCCATGGGAGAGGTTCTTGAGCCCACAGGTGAACCCGGCGATGTTGTGCGTTTTCAGGAACGGCACGTTGATCAGGGCCGTGATCTGGCTCAAGACGATCGCCAGTTGGTCTTCGCCGCTGCCAAAATCACTCACCGTGTGCGCGAACCCGGAGCGAAGGGGTCGCGTTCGGAGCTCGCGATCGATTCCCGGCGGGGCTTCGATGCAGACAATTCTGCCGGGAGGAACTCCGGCGCTCATCATTGAACGGACGAGTTCCTCGGCCAATGTCGCGCTTGTCCCGAGCAAACGTTGCCCGGAACGATTGAACTTGATGCCCACCACTTCATTGGGTCGGAGGAGCATCCGCCAGGCATCCTCGATGGTCGAGGCGCCGGTGACCGTGCCGAGCGTATCGAACAACATCTCGCGCAAGACGGGGCGATGGACGGTCGGCCCATCGACGGCCTTCGCGTTTCGCGTCAAAGCGACGCGCGAACGAAGCCGGTCGGTCGCACCGCGTTCCGGCGAAGCTGCGAATAGCGGCGCCGCCGATCCAAGATACGACCCGCCGGCGCACGCAGCCGTCACCCTTAGAAATCGCCGTCTGGAGACTGCCAAACCCGATACCCCTTCTTCAGAGTCAGAGCGGAGTCGCACACCCGGTGTTCGAGACCGCGCGCAGGTTCACCCAGCATGGATATCGGATTCTCGGTACCGAAGCTGAGGCGGGATCACCAGTCGGAATCGCCCGGCGGACGCCCGATTTCAAAGATGGACTGGGTTTTGAGCAGGGTCAGCTCCTCGGGAAACGCGTGGAAGGCGTGGATATGAAATTCGTGGTCCCGGGCGTCAAAATCGACGAAGCTGAACGGGGCCAACCCCTCATGCTGCCATTCGTCGAACGAAACGAACAGTCCCCGATTCATCGCGTAGTGGACGTAATCGCCATGGGTGGCGGGGAAAAGCTGGGGCGTCATACGCTCCACCTGAGTGGACAGAATGTATTTGAGCCCCTCGTTGAACGACTGCATATGGTCGCGCTCGCCCCGGAAACGGAACGACGTCGCCAGCCCGGCTTTGGGAAGCAGCTCCTCGTTTTCGGTGATCAGCTCCGTCAGAATCTGATCCCCGAACTGGAAAGTCACCACATGCGCCAAGCCGACCACCCAGATTTCAGCGTGGTACCGGCTCTGCTCGATCCGCCGGACACGGTGGATATGGAACAACTCCGGATGGACCGGTCGCTGATACAGGCAGAATTGCAGTTCCTCTACACGTTGTTTGGTTTTTCCTCGTTCCACATTACCCTCGTCGTCTGGCATGGGCCGCGCTTCGCACTTGCCATTATACGTACCGCACGGGGCACTTCCATGAATTTCTTCCTCGCCAGCACTATTTCTGACAGAATCGGTCCTCTGTTCGTAACATCCGTGTATTGTGTAGAATACGTCAGGTTCCGACTGCTGGATTCGCCTAAGGACACGTGATTCGGACCAGTTTCGCGTGCAAATATCACAGGTTCGTGGCGTCGAGAGCACCGTGCTACTTCCGGCCCGGGTTGCGAATCAGACGGGCCGCTCTACAATGCGGCGGATGAAAGTGCGCGCCACGAACATCGCACTCTTTTTGTGCTTCCTTTTGGGTGCGGTTGCTGCGCGCCGGTCTGACAGTCGTGAGGCTGAGTCGGCCGACTCAGACCCAACGCGCACGCCGATCCGTCAGCATCAGGGCGACCAGGACGAACCACGCGACAATCAAGGCGTTTTGCCCGAGTCGGGACCCGTTTCGGATGCCTGTCCCCAAACCGCAGGTGTGTCTGAGTCGGGCGCAGAGCAGTGCTCACCCAGGCCGCTCCGCCTTCAGCCGTGCCCGAGGTTGGGCGCGGGGAGCCGTCTCCGACAATCGGTGTCTTCCTCATCGACGGCGCTGCTCGACGGTACACACCCGGAAATCGGTCCTCCGTCGCTCCGCATGCTCGCGCCGCCAATCCGACCGCACGCGCCGCCGCGCTAAGCCTCGCTCCACCGCTTCCGGGGTGCCAACCCCGATCTCTTCCTGAACTGGACTGCTTGCTATTCGTGAATGACCGTGTCACGCGGCTCGGCTTGCCGCGGACGTTTTCTGTGAGAGCCCCACAATGCATGATCCCAACCGACTTATCAAATGGATTGCCGTCATCGGACTCGTCGTGTTGTCGCTGCTGGTCCTCTATCCCCCTAGTGAGAAGCTGAAAGGTGGAATCGACCTGGTCGGCGGGACGAGCCTGTTGTTCGAGATCGATACCACCGGGCTGGACGCGCGCGAGCAGCGCGGTCTTTCTGCTCGGGTAATGAGCATTCTTCGAGAACGCGTCGACCCGACCCAGCAGTTGAACCTGGAATGGCGCCCGGTGGGTAACAATCGGATTGAAATCCGTATGCCTCGCCCCCCGCGCGGAGCAGCCGAACGGCGACAGCGTTTCGAGGAGGCGGTCGACCGTCTCGCAGCGATGAACGTGTCAAAGCGCAGCGTCGAGGCCGCGCTGAACGCGCCGCCGGAGAATCGAGAGTCGTTGGTCCATGAACTCGCTCACGGAGTGATCGAGCGCGAGCCGCTGCTGGAGGCGCTGACCGCGGCCCACAACGAGTTCTTGGACGCGTCGGAGGACACCGACACCACGCGCGCCGACACCGCCAAGGAGAAATACGAGGAGGCCGTCGACAAGGTCCTGGCGACGAGCTTTCCCATCAACCGCTTCAAGGATGTCCTCGCCCTGACCAACAAGGACAAGCGCGAAGAGGAACTCGCGAAGCTCCGAACGGAGTTCCCCTCGTACGATCGGGGCAGCCAGGAGGCTCCGGACGGGAAGTTGTTCACCAAAGCGGTCGAGGCCTACGATGCGTGGGCCAAGGACAAAGCCGAGTTGGAGGACCCTTCCGATCTGAAGCGCCGTCTTCGCGGGGCCGGCGTGCTCGAATTCATCATTCTCGCCGACCGTGATCCCGGATCACCGGAGCACACCCTCGTCGAAAACAACGCCCAACTCCGCCAGCCGATCGCCAAATACGTCGAGCAGCTTCAACGCTATGGCCCTAGGTCCAAGGCGGGCGACCGCTATCGCTGGCTCCCGGTTGACAACGTCGTGGCATTCATGCATCTGGACGACATTAAGGACTTCGAAAAGGCGAAGACCAACCCGAACCAGCCCATCGTTGAGGAATACGCCGGTCTTTACTACGTGCTGGCCCACAGCGACCCCGAGTACGGTCTCCTGAAAGGTTCCGGCAAGCGTGGCTGGTCGTTGCAGACCGCCTACGCCGATCAAGACCCACTCACCGGACGCAACATCGTCCGGTTCGGGCTGGACCCCAGCGGCGGACAGCAGTTCGGCGAACTCACCGGAAACAACATCGAACGCAACCTTTGCATCGTGCTCGACGGCACCGCGATGTCACACGCCGTCATCCAGAGCCGCATCACCCAGTCCGGGCAGATCAGCGGAGATTTCACGGTCGAAAAGGTCCGCGACCTGGTCCGCTCGCTCGAAGCCGGCTCGCTCCCCGCGAGGCTCAAGGAGACCCCGCTCTCGGAATACACCATCGGACCGAGCTTAGGCGAAACCAACCGGACCAAGGGGATGAACGCAGCCATCTGGGGCACGATCACGGTGATCGTGTTCATATTCCTGTATTTCGGAATCTGGGCCGGCACCGTGGCTGACCTCGCCTTGGCACTGAACCTCTTGTTCGTTCTGAGCATCATGGCCTTGATGCAGGCCACCTTCACCCTGCCGGGCATCGCCGGCTTGATCCTTACGGTCGGTATGGCCATCGACGCCAACGTCCTGATCTTCGAACGCGTACGCGAGGAGCGCGACCGTGGCGTGGTCTTCAAGAAAGCCTTGAACGCCGGCTACGACAAGGCGTTCTCCACGATTATGGACGCCAACCTCACCACGCTCATCACCTGCATCATCCTGGGATTCGTCGGCAGCGAGGAGGTCAAGGGCTTCGCCATCACCTTGGGAATCGGAATCTCGACCAGTATGTTCACCGCGCTGTTCGTCACCCGGTTGATCTTCAACACGCTCATCGCGAAAGGCGTTTTGAAGGACTTCAGCATGCGTCGAATCATCGGCGTTCCCTCGGTTGATTGGCTTGCGTTGCGTCGCATCTTCTGGCCCGTGTCGTTGGTCGCGGT
>JASFUW010000068.1:0-15514 GCA_050050135.1 Phycisphaerae bacterium | reverse complement strand
GGGGTCAGTGCCTTTGAGCCAATGTAGTAGACATTGGCCATCTCCTGTCCCAAGGCACATGCAAGAATCAGCAGCGTGGCGAAGAGAACACAGGCGGCGTACGCCCCTCGTCCTTCGGGAAGCAACACCCACGCGAGGCATGCCTGGATCCCGAGACCGGCCAGCGTGCTGATCACGTTGGCGGCAAGGATGGTCTTGGCGTCGCTGAAGTAGGAGCGCATGACTAGATCGATCGGGCGCCGGCTGCCGTAGCCGACCAGGATGACCGTGATCTGGGCACCGGCCGCACGGGGACGGAGCTGGCAGCCGCGGTCTCCGATTGATAGTAGGCGCTGATCGCCAAGCCCACGAAGACAAAAAGGTAGAAGAAGAACGAAATCTTGTTTGCCAGGAACAGGTGATCTTGGCCTACGCACATCACCAGGAAGCTCAAATACCCGGCGCGGAACCCGTGCACAACTCCGTGCCCATCGCGTGACACACCTGCATCGGGCGGGGTGAGCCCGCGCCAGATGCGCCAGAAGAGCAACATGAGCAGCAAGAGGGCGATGACACCTCCCTCCGCGAAGACGAGCGCGAACAGGTTGTGAGGCTTTGGTGCGGAAGGCAGGTTCTGTAGGTAAATGATCCGTGTCGCCTCGGCCGGGTCCACGAACCCCTGTCTTTGCAATGGGTAAACCAGTCCCCAACCACCGCCCAGGAACAGGTGATGCGCTCCGTAGATCACTGCGGCCTCGAGACTGGCTGACCGGACGGCCAGCGAAGTGCTGCGTTGATCATCCATGATCCCCTTGGTGAACCGCTCCAGCGTATAGACGCGACCAACGGCATACGCCAAGGGCAAAAGCACGACCAGAGCGATCAAGACGAACGTGGCGATCCTCCGCGCGAGGGCATGCCGATAGCGGACCCACAAATAGATGTTCGCAACAAGGAAGGCGACAAGTGCTGCGCGTGCAAGTGTCGTCAGCAGAGCGACGAAACAACAGGCCAGCACAATAAGTGCGAAGAGGCGGCGTCGTCCGGTCAGCAACTGCCCTCCACTCAGGCAGTATACCGGGAGCAGGCACATGGCCGTCGCGCTTGGTCCGCCCAACGGTGAGAACGCACGACCGGTCTCTGCCATCGTCTTATGGGTGACGACAATCTGACGGAATATGCCGGGCGCGAGCGCCGTCATGATACTCAACATGCTGATGAACAAGCCGACGAAGAACAGAGCCCCGACAATCCGCATCACCCGGTCCTTGTCGATGTGACACGCTCGTACGATCGCCCACGCAGCGAGCGGCGGCAGCAGCACGAACATGCTCGCTTGCAGACCGCGGTAGATATCTCGCCCCGACTCATGGTTGGCGAGCGTGCTAAGACCGAGCACGCCAACCAAGGCCAACAGAAGGACCCAAGTATGCCGGGCGGATATCGAGAGCAATCTGCTTGTTCTCGCATTGCCGAAGGGCAAGAAGACCAGGAACATGACGGCGAACACGCCCCAGATCGAGAAGTACGGTACGCCTCCCACCGCGACCGTGTACAAGTTCAAGCGGCTGAGCCATACCGCCGGGAACATGACAGCCGCGAGGAAGACGAAGTCACTTCCGCGCATTCCGAACAGGAAATGGAGGCAAAGCAACGCGAAGGGCAGCAGCACGATCAGCGCGATCAGAAGCACCAGGGAAGTCATGATCTCGTCGAATCCCTTCCCGATGCCGTCGGCTTGCTGTTGTCCGCTGGGGTTCCTTCACCGGACGACTGGACCATCGTATTCAACGCTCCGACTTTGCCCGTGCCTCACTCAGCACCTCTGTGATTTTCAAAGCCGCCTCTGTCCATCGCTTCGCACCCGGGTAGAGGATCACCAGGGGTTTATCCGTCTGCTCGAGCGCATCGGGAATCCGCGCATCAGGCCACCATCGATCATCCCCGTAACAATAGATGATCGGGATCGACGGCGCCTCGGAGAAGCGGTCGAGCCTCTCCTGAGCCTTTTTCAACCACGAGTCCCCCAGGGCCTGGGGGCCGTGCACACTTCGGTCCGTAAACCGGACGTCGAGCACCTCCGCGGCCACACCACACACCACGGCGAATCGCTCCTGCACTGCGTCGCCACTGCCGTGGATGCTAGGATACCAAATGTACTTGATGTCCCGCGGCAACAAACGAAGCCCCTCACGCAGGTGCCTCAGATCGATGTCGTACTCCCCCCTACGGTACTTTTTGATCGCGGTTTCGTTGTCCAAGAGCAACTCGTGTTCATGGGATTCCGCCAAGGCGGCAGCGACATGCCTAGACACCTCTCGCCACCCTTCCACCGAATCAAATCGTTGCAAGATCGTCCAGGTCTTCATTCCGGGTATGATTCGCATTCCGGGCACTCGACGGCGCAACTCGGTGTAGATGCCCTCGTGTCCCGGGGTCGTCGAGACGATCGCGGTATCGATTGCCAATTCCGGATCAGCGTGCCAGGCGCGTAGTCCCTCCACGGTCCGGTTCATGGCCGACGCCCGCGACGTGTTGAGTTCGATCCATGGCACGATCTTCGGGAATGGATGTGGTTCTGCCTCGCGATCGGCGCGCGGTTGCCCGTACGTCCACGAGGTTAATACGAGCGCAAGGCCCAAGCTCGTCCCGACCACCCGCCCGTGATTGCTGGGCGAATGACGCCTCCTTGTCTTGTTCATGCCCGACATCAACATCCTTCTGATCCTCGGATCAGTTCCGATGGCTGCCGTTGAAGCTCTTCCCTTGTCCGAGGGGCAAATCGTTCCGTTCGATTGCGGGGCAACCCGCCACAAATGTTATCGGCCAACCTGTTCACGGACAATAGTGGCTTGGCCGGGTGTATCCGTTCCGCAACCTCGAGCTTCAGACGTTGCCTCTCAGATGTTGCGCGTGTTGAGATCAGGCTGAGGCACCGCTAGGCATAGAGCGCTTCCGCGGAACTTGCGCTGTAAGTGAACGGCATCTGCGAGCTACGGCCTGTAGCCGTGGCGTCTCGACCGGTGCGGCTCTCGCCGTCGGGCCGGGGGAGGACGCGTTGTCGAACCACATCGTTCGCTTGCTGCCCTTGACGTGCGACCTCGAGCTGGCGGGAGCGTGTGAATGAGAGCCTACTCGGCCGGTACGCGAGTGCCCAGTGGTGGCAGCCTCTCGGCGAACTCTCGACCCATTAGAATCCAGTACGCCCCCGTAGGGTAAATCCGCGCCATGTCACCCGACAGCTTCGGAAGTTCGTCGAGCGCTTCATCCGGCGTGTAAGCTCGCCTCAATTCATACTCAAGTTGTACGTACCCGTCAGGTGTCACAAACAGACCTTCCAGCGCCCGCTCCGCCCCCACGAGATCAAACATGCGCTGGCGGCGATCGATGATCCCGTAATACGCCTCCCACCCGTACCAGGAAACGTATTCCGTCATGAACGTGCACGTTGGAACGGCTTGTACGACGGCCGACACAAAGTCCGTACTGAAGACCTGTCGGTCGGGAAACGACTCGGGATCGTTCGACATGATCCAAGGCAGCCACCACCATGTTCGGACTCCACTTTCGCGAAGCGGTATGAGGGCATCCTCGAGACGGGCGAAATCGATGGATTCCTCACCGTGCGTGAAAGGGCGGATGGCCGTCTCGTTTTCCAGTACGACTGTGTCCATCCCGGTCATCGTGGCAATTCGCTGCACGTCCTCGACAATAGACGCCCACTCCCGGGCATCCGCGAAATCGTATGGCCGCTCATCGTCCTCGGCGATACCGGGAAGTGTATAGGTCTTTATTCCGCCGATGATCCTCAGGTGCGGCGGCTTTCTTCGCATCAGTTCCGGGTACAGCCGGTCAACCTGGCCGGGCGCCGTCGAAATGATGACGAGGTCTGTCACCTGACTCCAATACTCCAACCCGGCCAGACAGTAGTCCAATCGCGTCATACCCGGTAGTGCACCCTGGTGTTCTGTAAAGATCGACTCCGCACTGGAGATGGGTGAATTCACCTCCAGCCACGGTACCAGCAACTTCATTACCGTAAGGGAGACGGTTGCATCGGCAGATTCAACCACGTCGTTGCTTGCCCGGAACTTGAAGCTGTCCGTCCCCTGAAAACCTGCACTCGGCGTGTAGACAACCGAGGCGGAGTCGAGACCCTCCTGTGTGACAATGCTCAGCGAGCCGTGAGCTGGTGGATCCGAAACCAGGAATCCCAGCTCGCCGGGATCGTGATTCCCAGCCACGTCGCCATAAAGCACGAGACGCACGGAGGTGTTGCGAGGCACGAGGTACTCGGCATCAAGCGCGGTCAGCGTCTCGTCGCCCGCGATGACGTCAACCAACACACCGGCCGGAGCAGATGTCTGAGAGCCATCGGACGCCTGGACTACGAAGGAATCCATGCCCACGAACTCGCTGTCCGGGGTGTAGACTGCCTCGACGGAGCGGGGGTCGGCGTTCTCGAAGAGCTCAAGATGGCCGTAGTAGGGCGCACGGATAGTCGTGAACGAGAGTTCGTCTCCCTCGGGGTCCAGACCGGATAGCTGAAACTGCACCGAGGTGTTTTTGGCGGTGGTGATACGGAAGCTCTCGACCGTCGGCGGGAGGTTGATGCTTGTGGGTCGAGGCGCGATCACGATCACGACGGAATCGCGATCCTGGAGTTCGCCCTTTGTGACGGTAAGTTCGAACGTGAGGCGTTCCGCAAGCTCACCGACCTCAGGCGCGATGAACGTCGCGACGGACGAGCTTTTTCCTTCCAGGTTGACCGACGGGCCTTCGGTCTGGCTCCAGGCGTAGCGGAGTCCCGATGAGTCAGGACTGCTGGAGTGCCCGAAGACGGCTCCGGTCAAGGTGACGGCGTCACCCGACCGAACCTCGCGGTCGGTCCCGGCGTCCACGGTCAAGGCGGGCGCGGAATCGGTATCGTCAAGGGTGATGAGCGTGACTTCCGTGCCGCCGGTGTCGCTGGCTTCGAGGGTCAGAACGTTCTCGGCGACGAGTTCGGCACCGGAACGCAGGCGTCCCGTGACGACGACTGTATACGTTCCATACCATTGGTAGGTGTGCTCGACGGCTGCACCCTCGCCGGTCCGGCCGTCACCAAAGTCCCACGCGAAATCCGTGACGGGCCCACCGTCGGCGTCGACGGACACCTCGAATTCGATCGAGAGAGGATCGCAGCAGAAGACGGGGGCGGCCTTCAGAGACAGGGTCGGATCCGATCCTGTGACGTCGGCGGGATCGAGGACGTCGTCATCCTGGCTGTCGTCGTCCGAGATAACCGTATCCTGAAGTGTCGAGTCGGGGCCGTCGTCCAGGAAGGTGCCCGGCGTGGTCCCGCAGCCTGACGGGGTGATGACGCTCGGTAGCGTGATCACCATGACGGTCGGCAGGTACATGACAGGATTCAGACGGTGGCGCCGGCGCCACCCTCGATGTGAGCTCATCCCCCGTCCTCCCTCGCGGGTGCCTCGGCCCCGTTCGCACTCGCTCCGGTCGTCAGCCCGGCCGATTATCGGCCGTGGAGTGACAGACTTATTGCACTTCCGGTGCGGAATCCGCAACAAAGAGTAAGATACGTCCGCGCGACCCGCAAACTGCCCCCAATGTAACTGTGCCCGACCGCGAGGACGGCGCTTCGGGCGTCGAGATCACGATCTTTCGGTTCTGATAATCTGGCACTAGCAGGTCGAACGCACCGCGTCCGCTCGAGAACGTTCGCTTGTCGCATTCAGGAAGGGAGGTGGTCAAGTTTGAGTGGCATGGTCTGGGCTGAAGGGACGGAGCACGGGACAACCACGGTCTGTCGGCTTCGGCGTCAGACCGTGCCACCCGGGTTTCGGAGTGCCGCTCTGAAATCAGCAGGATTTTGCGCGTTTTTCGGCGATCACGGACTCGAGCGTTTCGGTAAGCGTTGTTTTGGGCTCGTAACCGACGGTTTCTCGGATGCGATCCAAGCAAGGGACGCGCCGCATCATGTCGTCGAACGGGCGGCCATAGGCTTGTTCATAGGAGATATGCTGCTTCACGCTGCGGCTAGCGGTCAGCCCGATGATCCTGTCGGCGAGCGCTTCGATGGTGATTTCTTCGGTCGTCCCGATGTTGTAGACGCGTCCGGCTGCGGCCGGTGTGTCCATCAGAGTGATGACGCAATCCACAATGTCCTTGACGAACGCGAAACAACGGCTTTGCTCGCCCGTTCCGTAGATCAGCAGGGGGTCGTTTTTCAGGGCACGCTCGACGAACCGGGGGACGACCATGCCGTACTGTCCGGTTTGACGGGGGCCGACGGTGTTGAAGAACCGCACCACCACCACGGGGAGGCCGTACTGCTGGTGGTACGCCAGGCCAAGGAACTCGTCGATCGCTTTCGAGCACGCATACGACCAGCGCGAAAACCGCGTTGATCCGAGGACGGTGTCGTCGTCCTCGCGGAAGGGGACCTTGTCGCTTTTGCCGTAGACCTCGGACGTGGAGGCCAACAGTATCTTCTTGCGGAACTTATTGGCGACGTTAAGCACGACCTCGGTGCCGTGGATGTTCGTTTCGATGGTGTGTACGGGCTCGTCGACGATAAGCTGAACGCCGACGGCGGCGGCCAGATGGAAGATGACGTCGCACTGCTCGATGAGCAGGTGCATCATCTCTGCGTTGCGAACGTCGTCCAGAACGAAGCGGAACCGGTTGTGATCGATGATGGCGGCGAGGTTTTCGAGGTTGCCGGTGCTGAGGTTGTCGACGGCGATCACCTCGTGTCCGGTCTCCAGCAACCGCTCGGCAAGATGTGAGCCGATGAAGCCGGCTCCGCCAGTGATCAACGCTTTCATATTATCATTCGCCTGGGCACGAGTTCGAAAACGGCGGCTCGCGATCAACGACCCGGAATCGTATCACGGTGCCACCACGCTGCAAGCGGAAGTCGGTTTGGGCATCCGCCCGTGCGCTTTACGCTTTGCCTTTGAACCAGTTCGCGAAGATCCTCAAGCCGTCGCGAAATCCGGTGGACGGTGCATATCCCAGGTCGCGGGCGGCGAGCGAAACGTCGGCGTAGGTGCGTGTTACGTCTCCGGGTTGCAGCGGGTGATGCCGGATGACGGCTGTTTTCCCGAGCGCTTCTTCGAGCAGACGGACCAGTTCGGTTACGGAGATCGGCTCGGACGCCCCTAGGTTGTAAGTGTGGAATCCGTCGCAACGGTCCATCGCGCTGATCACACCGCTTACGATGTCGCGTATGAAGGTAAAGTCGCGCCTCATGGTGCCGTCGCCGAAGACGGGAACGGGCTGACCTGCGGCGATCAACCGGGCGAACTTGTGGATGGCGAGGTCCGGTCGCTGGCGTGGTCCGTATACGGTGAAGAACCGCAGGCAGGTGATGTTGATGCCGAACAGGTGATGGTAGGTGTGGCAGAGCAGTTCGCCGGCCCGCTTGGTGGCTGCGTATGGCGAGATGGGGTGGTCCACGTTGTCGGTTTCGGAGAACGGTATCTTCTCGTTGTTCCCGTATACGCTGGAGCTGCTTCCGAAGATGAAGCGCTGAATGTCATGGCTCCGGCACGCCTCCAGCAGGACGGCGGTTCCGCGCACGTTCACGTCCTGATATAGCAGCGGCTGCTCGATCGACGGACGCACGCCTGCGCGGGCGGCCAAGTGCACGACGGTATCGACACCTCGCCCGAACGCGTCATCGACCGCGCTTTCGTCGCGGATGTCGCCCTCGATCAGGTCGAAACGCTCGTGGCTGCCGACGACCGCCAGGTTCTTGCGCTTGGCGGCGGGGTTGTAGAAGTCATCGAAGTTGTCGAGCGCGATGACCCGATGGCCTTCCGCCAGGAGCGCTTCGCACAGGTGTGATCCGATGAAACCTGCACCGCCGGTGACGAGGATGGTTGCCAATGCGAACTCACAGACCGGAGAATCAACCCGGCGGAAGCGGCGGCCTGCCCACACAGAAGTACGTGAATCCGCGCTTCGCCAGCAGCTTCGGATCGTACATGTTGCGACCGTCGAAGACCAGCTTGGCGGGCAGTCGCTCGGCGATCATGTCGAAGTCGGGAGTGCGGAACTTGGGCCAATCGGTGAAAATCACCAGGGCGTCGGCGCCTTCGAGGGCTTCGTAACCATCGTCGAGCATGACCACGGCGTCGCCCAGCTCCTTTCGTGCTTCGTGCAAGGCTTCGGGGTCGTGGGCGCGGATGCCCATCCCACGTTCGAGGAAGAGTTTGACGCCGGCCACGGCGGGCGATTCACGGACGTCGTCGGTCTGGGCCTTGAACGCCAAACCCCAGACCGCGAGCGTGGTCTTGTTGCAGCGATCGCCGAAGTACTCGATCACGCGGTTGGCGAAGGTGCGACGCTGGCGCTGGTTTACCGCTTGCACCGCCTCGACGATGCTCATGGGATGGCGGGTCTCCTCGCCCATGGAGACGAGGGCGCTGACGTCCTTGGGGAAGCACGACCCGCCGTATCCGACGCCGGGGAACAAAAAGGCGTTTCCGATGCGCGAGTCGGACCCGACGCCCTGGCGCACCTTTTCGACATCCGCCCCGAGGCGATCGCAGAGGCCGGCGATTTCGTTCATGAACGAAATCTTTGTCGCCAGCAGGGCGTTGGCTGCGTACTTGGTCATTTCCGCGCTGGCGGGGTCCATGGTCATGATCCGCTCGCTGCGGCGCATGAAGGGACCGTACAGCTCTTTCATGATCTCGAGAACGGCGGGGTTTTTCGCTCCGATCACGACCCGGTCAGGCTTGGTGAAGTCGTCGATGGCTGCCCCTTCCTTCATGAACTCCGGGTTGCTGACGTAGTCGAAATCGTGGTCGGTCTGGCTGGCGATGGCTTCAGACACCCTAAGGTGTGTGCCCACGGGAACGGTGCTCTTCATGACCACGATGCGGTATCCGTCCATGGATCGTCCGATGGTCTCGGCGACGCTGAGTATGGCGGAGAGGTCGGCGGAGCCGTCGGCTGCGGGGGGCGTGCCCACCGCGATGAAGACAATCCGGGTCTCCTTGACGGCGGTCGCCAGATCGGTGGTGAAGCCGAGGCGTCCCGCTCGGGCGTTTCGCTGGACGATTTCCGCGAGACCGGGCTCGTAGATCGGAATCTCGCCCTTTTTCAGGCGTTTGATCTTGCTCTCGTCGATGTCGACGCAGGTGACGTGGTTTCCGCTCTCCGAAAAGCAGGCACCGGCGACCAGGCCGACGTATCCGGTGCCGACAACGGACATTTTCATCGTTTCTTATCTCCTGACGGACGAGCCGGGTTGTGCTGTGCGGCAGAATTCGGGTGCTTCCCGCTACCGGACATACGAACGTTATGGCGCCTCGGCTCGGGTGGAAACCGTCTCTCGGTGCCGCTATCGAGCTTGGACCCCGAATGAAAGCCGTTGTATGTACCGGGCTCCTGCCGTGTGCCCCCGGGCGCTCATGTGTCCGAATCTGCGACACGTTCCCGGGGTCGGCGGGCTCCGCGCGACGCCATTTCAGTTATCGACCGTCATATCGGGCGGCTAGAACGGCCTCTTCATCCGTTCGATGGTCGGTTCGTGCGGTTTGTAGTCTTCCCAGTAGGTGCCGTCCGATTTGAGCCGCTTTCGGAGCGGGTCACTGAACCGGACGATCACCGAGAAGACCGGGAGCAGGAACACGAACAGCACCGTCAACATGACGGTGGAAACGACGGCGCCGACAGCCGCACCGACGGTCATCCAGACCACGTACACCGGTTTCGCTGCGGCGGGCGCGAGGAGCGACAGAGCACACAACATCACCCCGAGCGGCGGAAGACATACGGCGATCCATTGGAGCAGGGTGCCCGTCCACTCGATCGCAGAAGCATCGCGTGATTTTATCCAGGGAACGAAGTACAGCAGCATGCCTATGACGGCAAAGCCTCCGAGCATCGCATACCCGAACTTGCGAAGATCGTCGGACGTCGGATTCTTGTTGACGGTAAACAACTCGGATGTTCCCGGATCAACGGACCGGCAGGCTTTGCCTTGCGCGGTTGCCCGCGCGGGCTAAAGCCCGCGGCTCAGGATGGTGTGGACCCGCGCGTTGATCGCGATGTTCTTTAATCAGTGAACAGCTCCTTGGGGTCGAGCTTCTTGACCAGGATTTCCGGTTGGCCGAGCGGATGGTCGGCGGGCATGTCGTCCGTCGCCGACGGCCACGCCTGCCAGCCGTCGGCGAGGTTGAGCATGTGTGCGCATTTGCGCGCCGTCGAGGGCAGGAAGGGCGCGACGATCGTGGTCAGTGTTCGCGCCGTTCTGAAGCAGGTGTGGATCGCCCTTCCGCACGCGTCGAGATCGGTCTTGCGTGTCATGAACGGCTTGGTCGTGTCGAAGTATCCGTTGCCGGACCGGGCCAGCGCCATGACTTCGGCGAGGGCGGCTTTGAAATGGAACTGGTCGAACTCTGTTGCGACTCTTTCCTTCGCTTCGACACAGCGCTCCAACTGTGCCTTGTCGGTGTCATCCGGTGTGCCGGGCGGCGGCACTTTTCCGCCGAAGTACTTGTGGGCGAACGTCATGGTGCGGTTGAAAAAATTGCCGAACGCGTTGACCAGTTCGCCGTTGTTCCGGGCGATGAAATCGTCAATATCGAAGGCGGTTCTGGCGTTTTCGGGGGCGACCGCGGTCAGATAGTAGCGCAAGGGGTCGGGGTCGAACGTCTCGAGGTAATCGCTGATCCATACGGCGGTTCCGCGACTCTTGCTGATCTTCTCCTCGCCCTTTCCGGGAAACTTGATGTTCAAGAAGGAGTTGGCGACGACGTTGTGCGGGAGCTGGTATTCGCCCCTCTCGCCTTGTGCGCTGTCTGTGTCGTGGGTGGCCATCAGCATCGCGGGCCAGGTGATGGCGTGGAAGACGATGTTGTCCTCCCCGATAAAATGAACGATGCGGCAGTCGGGATCCTTCCACCAGGCGGCGTATCCATCCCGGTCGCCTTCCTGTCTCTGACAAAGCCCGGCGGTGAACGAGACGTAACCGATGGGCGCATCGAACCAGACGTAGAGTGACTTACCCTTGGCATCGGGGTCGCCCAGGGGAACCGGCACGCCCCAGGTGAGGTCGCGTGTCATCGCCCGCTCGGGGAGTCCTTCGGATTCGATTCGCCCGAGGCTCTGGTTAAGCACGATCGGCCGCCACGCGGTGCCGCACGTTGCGGAATCTTTCTTGCTGCGGAGCCAATCGGCGAGTCTCGATTGCAGTCGGTCGAGGCGCAGATACCAGTGAACGGTCTCGCGCAGCTCGGGCGTCGTGCCGGTCATCATGCTGACCGGATCGATCAGGGCGTCCTGCTCGACGGACCGACCGCAGTCTTCGCACTGGTCACCGAAAGCGTTCTCGCTGCCGCAATCGGGACAGCGCCCTCGGACAAACCGGTCGGGTAAGAACTGCTCGGCCTCGGTGTCGTAGAGCTGTTTCGTGGTCCGTTTGGTGAAGAACCCCTTCTCGTGGATCTTCAGGAAGAATTCCTGGCTGAGCTTCTCGTGAAGTTCCACGAAGTCGGGCTGGTGCGTTCCGCCGTAGATGTCGAACTCGATGTGGAGGCCGGCGAAGTCGGCGGCCTGTGAGCGGTTGAAGTGCGTGGTCAGCTCCTGGACGTCTCGATCCTGCTCACGGGCGGTCTTCAGGGCTGCGACCCCGTTGTCGTCGCTGCCGCAGATGAACCGGACGTCGCACCCGATGGCGCGGAGATAGCGCACGTAGGTGTCAGCGGGGAGGTAGGCCCCGGCGATATGGCCCACGTGAAGGCGCCCGTTCGAGTAGGGCAGGGCCGCGGTCACCAGGAAGCGTCTATTCGCCATTCGTACACCGTCTGCCACTGTGGTACTCCCCGAGCAATACCCTCAGGGGCGTCCCGTTGTGGCGCCTTCATCGAGGACTTCGGCCGAAGCGTCGGTCGAGGCCCCAAACCGAAGTCGGAGGCGATTGTATACGGTCGGACCGGTGTGACAAGGAACCGTGGATAACACCCGCGTTATCGCCGATACGAAAGGAATGACGGGGCGAGAGCGGGTTCGACCGAGCTTGGCCGAGGTCGGCTTTGACGCTTGGTAGAAGCTGCCCGTATAATGAACAAGCTGCTCGAGCCGATCGGTGGTCACGCGAGTGCCTCCACCCCGGCGAGCGGGCGCGGCGAGCACTCATGCACGCGTCCGGACGATGAAGCGGCAAGGATGCGACAACATGCAAGTAGCAACACTGGCCATGTGGATGCCCGGCGGTTTCGAATGGATCGTGATCGGCATCGTCGCCCTGTTGATCTTCGGTCGTCGTCTGCCCGACGTAGCCCGGTCCGTGGGCAAGAGCATCGTCGAGTTCAAGAAGGGTATCAGGGACGTGAAGGACGATATCGACGTTCAATCCCGCCTGGATGCACCGCCGACGCCCAAGCTCGAACCGAAGTCGGAGCCCAAGTCGGAGTCCTCGGCGTCTGCGGGGTCCAAAGAGTTCGCCGGCGGGAACCAGACGCAACCCGGGCAGTGACAAGACATCCCGCCGGGCGAATTCTCGCAGGAGCCAACCTCCGCACCGAGCCGCGTGCACGACCGTAACAGGGGGGGACCGTCTCAGGTGTGGCGTCGCCCGCCGTCCCCCCGGAGCAGCCCGTTCCGATACGGCTCTTCGAACACCTCACCGAAGTTGTACGTGTCGGCAAAGTCCTCGAGGCGATCCCCGTCCTGCTTGCGCATGAGGTCGAAGTCGATAAAACCGAAGATGATCCGCCCGAAATCATCGGTCGCGCGGATATTCCACGATTCCAGGACGACACGGGCCATGATCCCCCATCGCTTCAGTGCGAGATCGCGAAGGGCCCAGCAAAGTTCGCGGCCGCTGACGTGGCGGTTGAGAGCGTCGACACCGCCGGCCTGTTCGATCGCCTCGACGACGGGCTCGGGTAGGGCGCCGCTGTGGTATTGCTGCACGAGGTCGTCCCAGTCGAGTTCCTCTTGACTCAGGAAGCGGTAGAGGACTCGGTGGGCGTCGGTCTCAGGGCCGTGGATTTCCTCGGCGGCGTAGCTTAGTCCCTCGCGCACGAACAGGAAGGCATCCTCGGGATAGCGTCCGACGTGTCGAACGAGTTGGTCGAGTGTGTTTGCAGCCTCATCGATCATGGCTGGGCTTCGCTGGGAACCGGGGGCGTAGGGCTCCGCGGTCAAGGATTCGGATTCGGTGGCGTGTTGCCTTCGTTCCCGCCGGGACCACCCGGTCGGCGTCGGCGGCGCTGTCTTCGGCCCCTGCGTTTTCGGGGTGCCTGTCCACCGGCATTGTCCTTTTCGGCCAGGCGGTCCTTTCCGCTTGACGAGGGCGGAGCGCCGGGCGACGTGCGGTTCGGGGGTTTTTGCGTCTGTCCCGTCCCGGCCTCTGCGATCCGGTCCCCATTGCGACCGGGTCGACCCTTAGGGCGTCGCCTGCCTTGCCGCGACGCATCGGAGGCGGATTCCCCCTTGGATGGGGTTCGGGACGATCTGGCTTTCCGGGCGGCGGCCTCTCGCTCCTCGGGGGTCGGCGTGGGCACGTTGGTTTCGGTGATGTCCTCGGCCGCAACGGCGAAGACCGCCCCGGCATCCGTCCGAATCTGCACCAACTGTGTCAGTATCTGACGATTCACGACCACCCCTTCGCCGTGTTCCGTACGAATCCGGATCCCGTTTCGGGGGAGCATCTTGTCGAGTTCCTCGTATCCGTAGTGCTCGAAGCGCAAGCAGCACTTCAGGCGGCCACACCGACCTGAAACCTGCGACGGATCGAGCGTGGCTTTCTGGAGCTTGGCCATCCGCATGCTGACCGGTTTGAGCGTCTTGAGAAAGGTCTTGCAGCAGACCTCGCGCCCACAAGTCTCGAAATCGGCGAGCAGTCGGGCCTCGTCCCGGGCACCGATTTGCCTCATCTCGATCCGCGTTCGGTATTCCTTTGCCAGGTCCTTCACCATCGCCCGGAAATCCACGCGCTCGGCCGCGGTAAAGTAGAAGATCACCCGCTCGCCACCGAAGGTGCACTCGCACTCGGCGACCTTGAGGGGAAGCTGGTGCTGGTCCGCGACGGACTGGGCGAACCCGCGTTTCTCCCGGCAGGTGCTTTGAATGTGAGCGTATTCCGCGAGATCGGCTGCGGTCGCTTCGCGGAGGATTCGTCCGGCGTTGAAGATATAGGTATCTTCTCCGCTTCGGTCGACCCATTTCTTGGTCTGCTCCGTCGTGACACCTTTTTGACACCCTCCGCAGGTCAAGGGGACTTGCTCGCCGATTTCGATCCCCCGCTGCGTCTGAGCCACGACCTTGGCGCCCGGTGTGAACTTCATTTCCGGTGCGTGGGTGAATTCGCCGATGTATCGCATGTAGCCGAAGCGCACACCCGTGGTGAGTTGTGCGCGTCCGCCGTTCTCGCCGGACGGAGAGGAGACGGCCTCCATGTCGCCGCTGCCGCATCCCGAACAGCCGCAACCCGACCGACCGGTCGAGAAGCTCTCGTCAAACTGTGGAAGCTCGATCTTGGTTCCGACCAACGGATCTCTCCCATGCCGCACATGGACGCTTACGCGCTCTACGTTCGCCCCTTTCCGGGAACGCGTGGCTCGCCGTCGACCTGGGCGAAACCACGAGACTCAGGCAGCCGCTGGCGCCGCCGGGCGAATCTCCCGGACTAAGGAGATCGGCCGTTTCGCAGTCCGAGCGGTGCCTCAGGGACGCCCGTCATCCGACGGGGAGTGCCTTGTCCAGTGCCGTCTGAAAGTCCTTCTTGCTCCGCAAGCCGACGAACTTCTCGACGATCTCGCCGCCGTTGAAGAGCATTACCGTAGGGATGGCACTAATGGAAAAGCGAACCGAGATTTCGCGGTTCGAATCGGTGTCCACCTTGCCCACCTTGGCTCGCCCGGCGAAGTCGGTGGCGAGCTCGTCAATAATCGGCCCCAGTGCCTTGCAGGGACCGCACCATTCTGCCCAAAAATCCACGAGTACCGGTACATCCGCCTTGAGTACCTCGGCGTCGAAGTTACTGTCGGTGAATTCGAGCGTGTCCGGACCAGCCATAGCTTCTCCTTACGTTTATCCCTCAGCCCACATGAACCGGCTTCCCCGCCGGTAAGACGATTCTATGAACGCGTGTTCGGATGGTCAACGGGAAGGGGTTCGTCCAAGAGCGCTACGGGGGCGGATTCGTGGTCCGGTGCAGCCCGACCGTCGAGAGGGGGGTAGGTGGAATCCCTGCGCGCCGGGGCGGGGGATGGATGCTTGGTTTATGGGAGAGTCCACGGGGCGCCGTTGGCGAACCGTGCCACCCGGCAGATGAACTGCAACGGGGCACGGTCCGGGACGTAGTCCGCCTCGCGGTCATAGGCGCTCCGTTATGATACGACGGTGCCGGGGCCGATCGGACGCCGGGGGGCACGCACGGTGTCTCGACGGCCATCGCGGTGGTCTCGATCGAGCGTGCCGCTTGCCGGGTTTGACGGCGTCAGCGCCCGGCTGCGTAGGCGGCACCCTTCTGGAGTGGAAGTACACGGGCGAGATCGATCAGGAAAAA